>NZ_JBFREL010000009.1:0-205260 GCF_052114265.1 Paenibacillus sp. MCAF9 | reverse complement strand
TCGGAGTAGGCTTTAAGCGCATATGTGTGCTTATGGGGTAGGAGTAACGTTGATTTGTGAGCTGTAAGAACCTATGTGTTCTTACAGCTTCTATCGGACGTGGTGGGAGTGCTCGGAGTAGGCTTTAAGCGCACATGTGTGCTTATGGGGTAGGAGTAACGTTGATTTTTGAGTTGTAAGAACCTATGTGTTCTTACAGCTTCTATCTGGCGTGTTGGGAGTGCTCGGAGTAGGCTTTAAGCGCATATGTGTGCTTATGGGGTAGGAGTAACGTTGATTTGTGAGCTGTAAGAACCTATGTGTTCTTACAGCTTCTATTTGGTGTTGGAAGTAAACTTTAAGCGCATATGTGTGCTTATAAGGTAGATGTCGCATGTGTCGTATCGTTTGAACTCATTAAGAACCTATGTGCATGTACAACGAGGGTACAACATTAATCTAAAAAAGGGTCATGAAGGAATTTACACTCTCCTTCATGACCCTTTGCTGTCTCCATGTAATCGATCAGCCGTCCTTGACCGGCTCTTTTGGCTGTGGCCGCTTGCGAAGCAGCGACTGCCATACCCATCCAGCGTTAATCATGAGCATGACCGCAGATAAAAGAAATAAACCTTTAATGCCGATCCAACCGGAGAGGGCACCACCCGTGATCGGGCCAATCATGTTGCCTAGACTCATTGTGCTGGTGTTGAAGCTGTAGGAACGGCTCTCCATGCCGTCAGGTGTGTATTTTCGAATAAGGGAGTTTACGGCTGGGATAAGCCCCCCGAGAAAGATGCCAAGAAAAAAGCGGGCAATGAGCAATTGCCATACAGTGCCTGCCATCGCTTGCGGAATAAAGGCGAGCGACGAACCAACAAGCGCTACGCCAAGTACACGTTCTGCGCCGATTCGGTCACTAAGCTTACCGAGCAGCGGCGAGGACACGAGATTGGAGAGACCGGTGACTGATCCGACGAAGCCTGCCAAGAAAGCAAGGTTGGCCGTTGTCCCGTGAAGCTCCTGAACATAAAGCGGAATAAGCGTCATTGGGCTCATCATAGCGAATTGAATGAGAAAAGTGACGGCAAATAACGCAGTAAGCTGAGGAATGCCGCTTAACTTCCGAAAACCTTCGATGACGGAGGCTTGCACGCGAGCAGCTGCTTTCATGCGGTCAAACGGTTCTTTTACAACAAATAGAGCAAGCAGCGAGGCTGCAAACAGCAAGGCACCTGTCAGGTAGAAGATCGGCCTAAAGCCAATAGAATCCGCGAGCAAGCCGCCAATAAATGGGCCAAGTATCGTTCCGGCAATGCCTCCTGATTGAATCGTTCCCATCGCGAAGCCCATCTTGTTTTTAGGCGTTGTTGCTGAAATTAATGCGATAGATGCAGGGTTGAAGCCGGATATTGTCCCATTCACCATACGAAGCAGCAGCAAGTGCCATGGAGTTGTGGCAAATCCCATCAATACCATAACGATGGACATACCGAAACCAGAGCGGAGAAGCATCATTTTGCGACCGTACCTGTCAGCCATCTTTCCCCATATGGGTTGAAAAATAAACGAAGTCACAAAGTTGCCCGCAAAAATAAGCCCAGCCCACACGCCGATCTCATGCTTATCGGTTAAACCTAAATCAAATTGCAAATAGAGGGACAGGAACGGAATGATCATCGTCATCCCAGCCATAACGAGAAACTGTCCGAACCACAACACGATCAGATTTTTTTTCCATTGTTCCATAAGAAAATTATAACATATGTGATCAAGGCAACAAAAATGGTTCGAATGACTTATCGAATCTTCATATTAATGTCGAAACTCGTTCTTTTGTCATAGAAAAATATACCTAGCTATAGTAAACTGAGATTAGAAGAAAAAGGAATTAATTATGTCGATGGTGGCTATGAAGAAGCGGGTGAGGAATCACAAATGAGATTTTATAAGAAAGCAGAAGGACAATCGGGCTTTTCACTAATTGAAGTACTAGCTGCATTTACAATACTATCCATCGTTGCTCTAGCAATGACAGCATTTTTCACGAATGCACTCACCTATGCGAAAGGGAATCAGAATAAGACAGTTATGGTGAATCTAGCACGGAATGCTTTATTTTATATGGAGAAGCAAGAATTTGATCCGATCAAAAAATACTTTGTTGTGGATGGCAAAACGGAGATTTCATGCGGGGCGACAAGCTGCTCTGAAGAAGTGAAAAAGCTGGTTTCGAATGGGGATATATTATTTGAGGTTCTTCACCCAACGATTAACGGTGTTGCATATCAAATATCGATTGAATATCAGAAAGACATTATGACCGATCTTTCGCTTCAAGGAAAAACAGCGAATTATTTAATCCCGATTAACGTTCTTGTAGAGCCTATTGGGGGCAGCAACAATGCTCGTGAGGTAACAAGGGTGGAGGGCTACATAACAAATGAGAAAATACGTTAGTAAGCTTCGAAATGAAGAAGGAATTTCATTAATTGAACTCATCGCATCAATGGCTTTGCTTTCGATATTTGGAGGAATCATATATTCAGTACTCGTCTTCGGAATTGGCACTTATAACAAAATCGAGGTTGAAAACTCCTTGCGTGATGAGGGAGATTTAGTTATGTCCTCTGTTATTAACGAGTTGTATACCTTCGCGCCAGATTTAATAGGGTCAACGGGGTATGGCATTGAGCTGTCCAAAAGCGATCCCGTCGAAGTGAAGATGATCAAGATCGATAATGGCGAAATAATGGTAGGAAACCGCGATCTCAAAATAAAATCAACGATTGCTCCAGCATCTACCATCAAACTCATTTGTGAGAAGCCTGGGGCCTGCAGTACAGGACTTATTGAGATTAAGCTTGTACTTAATCAAACCCACGCTGGAAAAACACAGCAATTAGCATTAGAAAGTAAATTTGGATTCTAGGAGATATGCCATGATTCGAAATGAACGCGGCTATGCGTTATTGCTTGTTATATTTATGATTCTTTTATTTACGATATTAGGGACTGCCATTTTAGGTGCTAGTTTAGGCGGAGCAACTCGAACAGAGACACGCGAAAACGATGTGCAAAGCCTTCATTTAGCGGAAAAGTCTCTTAATCAAGCCGTGTCTTATTTAATTTCCGAGTATGATGGACGAGATGATATTAGCTCTGAAGACTTAAAAAAATATATGAATGAGTTTGAGAAATCAAATACTACAAATACAAAGCTTGACGGGGCAAACGCCAAAACAAAAATTGAAGTTGTTAGTGGCAATGATCCAAAGAGCTATAAAATCAAGCTAACATCTGAAGCGATTGTTAATGGTGTTAAGCGTGCGATGCAGCAAACTGTACAGATTGATTCTTATCCTGAATTTCTCGATTATGCATTTGGTTCTGAGGAGGATGTGATTATCAATGGGGCTCCCTATGCAATAGGGAAAATTTATGCAGGTGATGAATTAAAAATATACAACCAAGCTTTTTATGACTACAAAAATGTGAATTTACGACAGCCTACGCAGTTTCCCAAGCTTAATGAAGATAATGGAGACGTATATGTGCCCTCCTTCAATGCTATCAAATATTATGAAGGCTCAGACTTAAATCCGGAAAATGGCTATAAAAGTCTGTTAACAAACGATCAGAACGAGCTCAAAAAAATACTCGGTATTAATTATGATAAAATTCATATCAAAGATGCGAGTAAATTTAGATCCATTAATATTGATCAATCGTTCATTGACAAGGCAGTAGAAGCGACTGGTGTGGTGAATGAAGTTGTTCGAGGTAAGCTCAAAATGGCTTTTAATGATGATAACATGACTCCATTTATTAATGAATTGCTCAACAACGGAATAAAGGAAGTTTCGATTGAGCATGAGCCACCATTACCAAATTTTGAAAATTCCGTAGAAGTCGATAATTACAATAAAAAGAAGCAGAAGTATGACAATTACATAAATACATTTAACAGTGTGTTATCAGAATCTATTATTCATCAGGGAGATCTGAATTTAGAGGGCGTGCTCTTTAAAAAACTCACCTATGGAGAAACGGCGAAAAAATCAGGGAAATGGTTTATTGTGAATGGTGATTTGACGATTAATAACACTGATAGCAATAGTGATCTTTTCATTTCTGCTAATATACTTGTAACGGGCAATGTGTCGATTTCAGGCAAGAAGATTAAAGTAGATAGTACGATATTTTGTTTAGGAGCAGGGTCAGAAAAGAAAGAAACTATTATACAGGATGCTGAGATAAAAGGTATGAAAGTGGGAAACGATACAAAGCAGCTTGTCCTCATATCCAAGAAAAAAATCTTGCTTAATCGATTTGATTCATTCTCCTATTATAAGAAATACGAGGGAGAGAATATCGATAAAAATAGACTCGATGCTTTCTTTTATACGGAAGATGAAGCAGAGTTATATGGAGTAGGGTCGACGTTTTGGTTAAACGGTGGTTTTTTTGCAAAAAAGAATCTTACGATAAACGCCGTTTTAGGGGATGTTAAAGAGAAATTAGATGCTTCTGGCATAGATTTCCCTCCTCAAATAGGAAGTTTAGGCAGTCTCGATTCAAGATTCATTATAGAACACAACCCTCATATTTTTGAAGAACAGTACACGACTGGTTTGCCTAGAGTGCAACGAATAAGCGTGATGGTCGGTAGAATTGAATTAATAAATTAGTATACAAAATAAAGTAGCCTTCTGAGAACTAACTCTGAAGGCTACTTTATTGCCCAACTAAAGCTAAGGAACAACAAAGCCGCCAAGCATTTGATGCTTGGCGGCTTTGTCATACTAGTATCTTCCTTTGCCGTCTGTTGTTGTTGTGGTTGGATTATTAACGATGATGGTGATCTGAGCAGCAACCTTTGGATCATTTGTATAAGCTACCGTGATTGTTGCTGTGCCTGATTTAAGAGCAGTAATCACTCCGTCAACATTCACGCTCACAATCTCGTTGTTACTACTGCTCCATAAAAGCTCGTTTTTAATTTTGTCTTTACCATCTCTAGGAATGGATTGAAGTTCACCCCATAATTCTACAACTGTTCCTGGGTCAACTGTTTTGCTGTTTAACAATTTCAATTTAACCTGGTTTACTTCAATGGTTAGCTTGTTAGAAACGTAAATACGCCCTGCGTTCGTCGTCACCGTTAGTTTAACTTCTACATTGCCAGCTTTTATGCCTTTAAGTGTTGCAGAGTCTTGTGCTTGTGAAGTCAAAATACCATTCGCATTTCCTTCCGTAACACTCCAAACTGCTGTTTTAATCGGGTCATTGCCAGAAGCAGGAATGACAGCCGATAATGCAATGCTCGTACCTAATGGAATATTACTTGGTCCACTAATGACTGGGTTCGGTATTGTCACGGTTACTAATGCATTTTTGGATATCCCACTGCCATCCGAAGCTGTAACTGTAATCGTTGCTGCTCCAATACCAACCCCTGTAATTTTACCGTCACTTCCGACATTTACAATAGAGGTATCGCTCGATGACCAGGTAACCGCTTTGTTTTTTGCATCGACTGGATTAAACACAGGTGTCATTTGCTTTGTTTCGTTAAGTAAAAGCGTTGCATCAGCTAAATCGATACTTATTAGCTTCTTGTATACCGATATTGTCTTTGTCGCGGTATATTCTCTTTTTTTGTTCGTTACAGGATCTGTCTGATCAGTAGTCACCTTTAGGGTAATGGTTGCATCGCCAGCTGATAATCCTTGTACATTCGTTGAGCTGCCGCTGGTGTTGCTTAAGCTTATATTTCCAGTGTTTGATGTGACTTTCCAGTTATAGGACGTGATATTCTCATAATCTGCTGTAAATAGTTTTGATTCCAGAATAATGGATTCACTAACGGCGACATTTTCCGGGCCAGTAATATTAAGCCCTGGGCTAATAACGGTAACGACTGCGCTTGTTGTAATTTTACTGCCATCAGTTGTTGACGCAGTTATGTGTGCAGTACCTGATGTGATGCCTGTAATAATGCCAGTACTGCTATCGATGGAAGCAACAGTTGGATGATCAGACGTCCAGATCAGTTGTTTATTAGTAGGATCTTCAGGCGTAAATACGGGAATCAAAGGCAGTCTGTCACCTACTAAAATCGTTTTATTATTTACAGTTACCGTCTTGATTTTAGTAATTGCTTTTAATACATAATGTGGGAATTGCAGCTTTTTGGAAGCCTGCTCACCAATATCTTTAAAGTCTAATTGGGCATCAAGTAATGGATAAGACCCGTCTTTTTTCGGTGTAACCGGAATACTGAAAGTAAACGGATTAGCAGTGTATGTGTTTCCAGAAAGCGTATATCTGATATCTTTAATTGTTCCAGTGACAGTGTAGCCTGTAGCCAAAGTACCGATCTTATTAAAATCAGTCGGAAGTGCTCCTATCTCTAAATTAGCAGGAAACGTTTCTTTAAATTTCAACGATGTAACGATCATTCGATCAGCGGCAAGTGCTTCGTTTCTGTTTATTGGTCTAGGTGTCAGTGTATAAGTGAAGGTTGCTGCTGTATCCTTTTCAACGGTCTCCTGAACGACATTACTGGAAACGGTACGACTCAGCTCGAGGTTGGAGGAGACTTTTACAACCCTTACATTTATGAATTTAACTACTTCAGCGCCTTTAGCATCGCTTGCGATAATTTGGACTTTCAAATCTCCGCCGTTTGGAAGAGGATTAGTAACGGTCTTATTCACGGTTGATCCTGACAGAATCTTTTCGTTAGTTGTGACAGGATAAGACTTTCCGTTGTATATCAGATTTATTGATGTTGTTAGCTCTCGATCGTTCAAGTCGAAATCCTCAGCCTTGTAGTTAATCAGAAGATCCTGATAGGAGGGGATAAAGTTATTGTCGACTTGATTATACTCAATTGGACTGAAGACAGTCAGTTGAGGAGCATGATTAGATCCCATAAATGCTCTATACATGGTATTGATAAACAACTTTTGTTCCCACGCTGGGAAGCCTTTATTTGTATGACCTGAACCTGAATAGGTCACATTGCCTTTGGAATACGTGTAATAATGATTCCAGCTGTCACCAGAAGTACGGACACCACCGATCATATTGTACCAAGGGATAACAGTAGCGTCCTCTAAATCAAGAGTGAAATACTGGTTGTGCGTCGTAGCGACCTGTGTGGATTCGTTTAATAAAAAAGGGTATTGCGTTAACAGACCTTCATTTACTTTTTCTGTTGATGTAGCTTGTAGCGGATTTCCGAGTCCCATGTCTGTACGTGGGGCAATTTGTCCAGTTGTCGTTTGGAATTTATTGAGCCAGTTTTGACTTTCGCTATTATTATTCACAAAGATAGTATCATGCGTAAACATAACGCTCTGACCTGTACTTATGAACTGCTGTACAGCAGCTGTTGCGTTATTACCGATTGGTGCAAAGTTGTTGTACTCATCGACAAATCCGAATATGAGCATGTCATATTTTCCGTTTAATGTGTTGTAACCGCTGTTATTAAAATTAGTTATTGAGGTCGTATCGATGGTAATGCCATAATCATTAGTTATTAAATCTTTGGATTGTAAATTATTGTTTAGATTGCTGTCGTTTGTGTTTTTGTTCGGCAACACTTGAAGTACTTTAATATTGATTTTCTCATCTTGGAAGCGGTATACCCCAGTTTGAATATCTTTTAAAGGACTGCCGAATTCAGATAGCTCGAGTCTCCAATACTGAAGACCAGAGTATCCGGGTGGAAGCTTATACGTAAGCGTACCGCTTTTCTCTGTAACCGTTTGAGAAGTAACAAATTGTTCAGCGCCAAACGGCAGAGAGCTGTCAGTCCCAATATACAAGTTTAAATTAATATTTTTGGAAGCTACATCGCCAAGGTTATCGACTGCATATTTAAATGTGATGATCTCATCAGGAGAATATTTTTTTGTAGAGGTTGATGTGTAGCCGTCAGGCTTCTCGGTTAGGGTGAGTAAAGGTCTGATATTCCCTTTATCGAGAAGATTGATTTTTGATACAAAATTAGCTTGGCTAGAAATGTCATTATTGTTCACAAAAATTACGTTGCTTTTAGTTTTTCCTGCTTGGTTGTAGATGGAGAAGTTCTTTTTCAAAAGAGCTTCTTTTTTGTTACTACCACTTCCTAGATCGTCTTGGTATAGCAATCCTTTTTTGCTGCTGTCTGTAGAATCGCTATAGAGAATAACTGGGAGTCCTTTGTCAACGAAGTTTTTAATAATCTCTGTTGCTTTTAATTGAGTAATATCATTTTGCTTGTTGGCCGTATTATGGGCACTTGACGTAGAGCTTTGAGTAGGGAGAGTGATACTATAACTACCCTTACCAATGTATATCGCGTCATAGTTACCATCTAGCTGTTCTCGTGATGCAACAAATTGTTTCATGCTTAACGTTTTTATCGTAATTAGGTTAGTTGTGCCGACCGCAGCAGTCAGATCTGAAGTTCCTGATTCGGTAATTTCCAATACGTTAACAGTAGGACGAAGCTTTTTAACAGAAAGATTGAATTTTTGAGAATCATTTTCTGTATCGTTTTTAGCAACTAAAGTGTTTGAATTTACTTCCAAGTATTTTTGCGAGGAATTAATTGTATTTTTCGTTTTAAATCGAACAATTCCTTCAGAAACCGCTTGCTTCACGAATTTTTCACTATCTGAAGGATTCGTTTTTGTTAAAACTGTAAGTTTATTTTGATTAGAGGATGATGTGGAATAGGAAAGATATTTGTTGGTGCCTTTGGATTTGATAGACACGATATCATTGCCATGATCCTCAAGCTCAAACAACTCGTCTAAGAAATATTGGTTTGTATTTACGCTAATTGTATCATTCTTCACGGAAACAAACTTCGAATTATTACTCAATGTAATCGTAGAACTAGGAACCGATGCATTAACTAAGTAAGGCCTAACCCCGATGTATGTAAAAGTCATAGCTAGTATCGTAATAATGCAAACGATTGAAACTCTTTTCCTCAGAAATGATAGATTCATGATCCTTTCCTCCTTGTAAACTAAAATCGAATGAGTCTTATTACCTAAAAATTGCAATGAAAACTGTTGTAATTTGCCATATGTAGGATATAATCAGTGTAAGCGACAACGCTAGTTGTTGCAAGATAAACTAGTGAAATACATAGATGAGAGCGGATATTGTTAATTTAAAGATAGGATTCAATGTGAAGTAGGTATATAGAACCAATTATATAAAACTATTTATTTGCATTGGAATAGGGATAGAGATAGGGGTTGAAGCTGTGGCGGCAATCAAAAAAAGACTAGGAGATTTGCTTGTTGAGAGCTTGCTGATTTCTGAGGAGCAGCTGCAGGAAGCATTGCGTGAACAGAGTAAGACCAAGCAAAAGCTGGGTGACTTGCTCATTACACAAGGTTATATTACCGAACAGCAACTAATAGAGGTTTTAGAGTTCCAACTTGGTATCCCGCATGTGAGTTTATACAAATTTCAAATAGATCCGGCAATCGCTCAGATTATTCCAGAGAGCATGGCAAGACGATATCAAGCTATCCCGATTCAAAAAGAAGGCGGAAGGCTGATGGTCGCAATGGCCGATCCGCTTGATTATTTTGCAATAGAAGAATTGCGAATGAGCACGGGTTTCCGTATCGAACCAGCCATTTCAAGCAGAGATGAACTACAACGAGCTATTGCTCGTCATTACGGTCTTCAAGATTCCATGAATCAGATGCTGGTCGATCTTTCTTCTTCGGATGATATTCAAGAAATAGAAGTGATGGATGAAGATTCGCCGGTCGTTCGCCTTGTGAATCAGATGATTCAGCAAGCCGTTCAACTAAGGGCATCGGATATACATGTGGACCCAGGCGAGATGCAAATATCGATTCGTTATCGGGTGGATGGTGTGCTTAGAACGGAGAAGACGGTTCCGAAGCAAATGCAAGGCTTCATCACAGCCAGGCTCAAAATTATGGCAAAGCTCAATATTGCCGAACGCAGATTGCCTCAAGACGGACGCATCAAGATGCAGGTTGATTTTAAAAATGTCGATATTCGCGTATCCTCACTTCCTACAATACACGGTGAAAAAATTGTATTGCGTATTCTCGATTTAAGTACAGGTGTGAAGGCCATTGACCAGCTAGGCTTTAACGAGCATAACTTCACCTTATTTAAAGAAATGATCGACAAGCCGTACGGAATTTTGCTTATTACTGGCCCTACAGGCAGCGGTAAAACAACTACTTTATATTCTGGACTTCAGCATTTGAATCAGGAAGATACGAATATTATTACGATTGAAGATCCTGTTGAGTATCAGCTGGAAGGCATCAATCAGGTGCATGTGAGTCCGAATATCGGGCTGACATTTGCAGCAGGACTGCGCTCTATTTTGCGGCAAGATCCGAACGTCGTTATGGTGGGTGAAATTCGAGACAGCGAGACTGCAGAAATTGCGATCCGTGCATCGTTGACGGGGCATTTGGTATTGTCGACTTTACATACGAATGATTCGGTTAGTACGATTACCCGTTTTAGAGATATGGGTGTTGAACCCTATTTGATTGCTTCCTCTCTCGTAGGCGTTGTTGCGCAAAGGCTTGTCCGACGCGTTTGTGCGGACTGCAAGCAGTCGCATGCTGTGACCGACCAGGAACGAATATTTTTGAGAAGTCGTTCAATTGAGATAGAGACGCTTATAAAGGGCAAAGGCTGTGGAAGCTGCAACAATACTGGATACCGCGGCCGAGTTGCTATTCACGAGGTATTGTTTGTGAATGATGAGCTGCGCGAGCTTATTAACGAAGGGGCATCGGTTCAACAATTGCGTGAAGCGGGAGCAGGGCAAGGTATGATTCAATTGATGGACGACGGCTTGGAAAAAGTAACACGTGGGATTACGACGCTGCAGGAAGTGCTGCGCGAGACGGTAGCACATTAGGCGGAGGGTGGTAACATGTCTGCAAAAGAGAAAATAATGGATCTGCTTAGGCAAGCCCATGAGCAGAAAGCATCCGATCTTCATATCTCGGTTGGTTCTGCCCCAACATTTCGGGTAAACGGCGGTTTAAAAGCAAGTGGAGTCGAGCCTGTTAACTCAGAGGAAGCTATGGAAATGGCGGGTTCGATGCTTAATGAGCAGCAAATGAAATTTTTTCAGGATCAAGGGGAGATTGATTTCTCCTACAGCATGACGGGCTATTCCCGTTACCGGATTAATATTTATCGGCAGCAGGGCAATGTAAGTATTGCGGCAAGATTAATACCGACGCAAATTCCTACACTGGAGCTGCTTCAGCTTCCACAGATGATTGCGCCTCTTGCCAATAAACCTCAAGGGTTAATCCTTGTGACGGGCCCGACTGGGAGTGGGAAATCGTCAACGCTGGCTGCATTTTTAGGTTATATCAATCGAACGCAGAAGAAACATATTATTACGCTGGAAGATCCGATTGAGTACGTACATAAGAGCGAAGGATCGATTATCGATCAGCGCGAGGTAGGCAGTGACACAAGAAGTTTCTCCAATGGCTTGCGTGCTGCGCTCAGGCAAGATCCAGATGTGATTTTGGTAGGGGAAATGCGAGATTTGGAGACGATTGCTGCTGCCGTAACGGCTGCAGAGACAGGCCACCTCGTACTGGCTACATTACATACTACGGATGCGCCTCAGACGATTGATCGAATTATCGATGCTTTTCCAGGTCATCAGCAGGCGCAAATTAGAGCACAGCTTGCTGCAGTTCTAGTGACAGTCATATCTCAACGTTTGTTTCCAAGAATAAACGGTCAAGGCAGAATTGCTGCGACAGAAATTCTAGTCAATACTCCGGCAGTAGCAAACTTAATTCGTACAGAGAAGGTTCATCAAATTAGAAGCGTGATGCAGACGAGCCGAGCGTTAGGGATGCATACTCTCGATATGTCGATTAAGGAATTGCTGCAAAAGGGCATGATTGATCCACTGGTAGCCAAATCTTATTTGGTGGAGGGAGGACTCTAATGCCGCAATATAACTATCAAGTCAAGGCAAACACCGGACGGCTGATCAAAGGCAAGCTCTCGAGCATGGATAAAGCTACAGCAGTAGAGGAGCTTCGCAAACGAGGCTTAAAGGTGTTGTCGGTTCAAGAGGTTCGATATACGGTCTTATCGACCGAACTATATATTGGGAATCCAGTAAAAGGGATTCATTTCATTATTTTTTGCAGACAATTTGCAACGCTCATTCGTGCAGGTGTTACACTCGTCGAATCAACCGCCATTTTGTCTGAGCAGACGGAGAGCAAACCACTGAAAAAGGCTTTAGTCGATGTGAACTCGTCCTTGCTAAGAGGGGTTTCGTTCTCGCAAGCAGCGCAGGAGCATAAACGAATTTTCCCGCCGATGTTCATCAGCATGGTACGCGCAGGCGAGGAAACGGGAGATTTAGAGGGTACGCTGGATCGTCTTGCTGTATTTTTCGAAAAAGCACATACGACGAAGGAAAAGATCAAATCGGCGATGACCTATCCGATTGTAGTTGGCATAATGTCTCTCGCGGCGGTCGTTTACTTGCTTCAAGGTGTTGTGCCGCAATTCGTCACGATGTTCGCCTCATTTGACGCAGAATTGCCGATGATCACGAAAGTCGTATTGTCATTAAGCGATAGTATATCTAATCAGTGGTATATATGGTTGCTGGCTCTAGTGGCTATCCTCACTGCCTATCAATTTGCGATACGCTCGGAGCGAGGAAGTTACTTTATTGATTATGCGAAGCTGAAGATTCCGATTTTCGGCAAGCTGCTCCAGAAGGGCGCTATCGCTCAAATGACAAGGACACTTTCTTCACTGTATGCGAGTTCCGTGCCGGTATTGCAGTCTCTGGCTATCGTAGAGCAAGTCGTTGGCAATAAGGTAATCGGAGAAGTAATCCGCAAATCAGGTGACTCGCTAAGACAGGGTAGTCCTTTATCCGATCCGCTCAAAAAATCTTGGGTGTTCCCGCCGCTCGTTACGCAAATGATAGCTGTCGGGGAGGAAACGGGGGCGCTTGATCAGATGCTCTCGAAAGTAGCTGATTTCTATGAAATGGACGTTGACAACACAGTTGACCGTCTTAAGTCGTTAATAGAGCCGCTATTAATTGTATTTCTGGCTGGCGTTGTTGGTTTGATCGTTATGGCGATCATGCTGCCGATGTTTAGCTTATATTCTACTGTTGGGTAAGCACAGGATGCGATGAGTCCGCTCATCTATCTGTTGCTATTCATAAATAAACTATTTTCAGGAGGAATTACAAATGCAAATGTTATTGAAACGTTTTAAAAAGGAAGAGAAAGGTTTTACGCTAATCGAGCTCTTGGCGGTAATCGTTATTTTGGCTGTTATCGCGGTAATCGCGGTTCCTTTGATTGGTAATATTATTAAAAACACAAAAGATGATGCTGATGTTGCAACTGCTCGTCAGGTTTATGATGCGGCTCGTTTGTATATTACATCAGAAGAGAACGGTGATTTTAAAAGTAAAACTGTAAAAGTCGTAGGAACTGGTACTACTGCATCAACTAAAGGGTTAATCAGTATGGGATATCTTGAACCGCAAATCATGTTGCCTAGTAATAAAGAACCTATAACTAATGGATTAGTTAAATTTGATTCTGACGGTAATCTAACCTCAGTAACGTTGGCGACAGGAGGTACTGCTGCAGCCCCAACAATTGCAGATGGATCTCTTCTTACAGGCGCCACAGATAATATTACAGCTGCCGGTAATAAACTTTATATTGGTGCCACTGTACTAAAAAGTGGGAAATAGTAGATGAGGTTACGGGAGAGTAACTAATGATTAATTAGTTATTCTCCACAATAATAATTTTAATGATGCAAGATTTTTAGAAATAAGAAAGCGACCAATAACCATGAACCTACTAATCTCCATCTACCTATTCATCCTCGGCCTCATCTTTGGCTCTTTCTTTAATGTAGTAGGACTTCGAGTCCCAATGAAACAATCCATTGTGAATCCGCCTTCGCATTGCCCGAATTGCGGAAACCGCTTGAAAGCTAGAGATCTTATTCCGGTATTAAGCTGGCTGTTTGCCAGAGCGAAATGCAGACAATGCAGTGTTCCGATATCTGTTGTTTATCCTCTTGGAGAATTAACGACAGGTCTTTTGTTTTTATGGATATACTTAACTTTTGGAATTTCGTGGGAAATGGTAATTGGTTTATTGCTCGTCAGTATGGGAGTGATCATCACCGTTTCTGATTTGAAATATATGCTTATTCCGAACCGGATTTTGCTTGCTTTTGCGCCGCTATTTATCATTCTTCGTCTTATTTATCCGCTGGACTCCATTTGGATTCATGTGTGGGGAGCTCTGCTTGGCGGGGGTGTTCTGCTGCTGGTCGTAATAGTGACTCGCGGCGGGATGGGAATGGGCGATGTGAAGCTGATTATGCTGCTTGGCTGGATTATTGGATTTAAAAATTTAATTCCAGCTTTTATGATTGCTTGTTTAGCAGGAACTCTTGTAGGTGGGGCGCTCTTGCTGATGCGTATCGTTCAGAGAAAACAGCCTATACCTTTTGGCCCGTTTCTTGTGTTTGGTGCATTATTAGCCTTTGCTTATGGCGAGGATTGGATTTCGTTTTACTTATCGATATTTGAGTAGCAGGATGTGATGATTAATGATTACGGGATTGAACCGAATAGGTTTGACAATCGATCATACAGGTGTTCGATATGTGAAAGCGAAGAAGAAAAAGGGCTGGGAAATCGAAAAAAGCGGCTTTTTGCCTTTTGCAGCAGGATTAATAGTAGAGGATCAATTTACAGCGGTTGAGGAGCTTCGAAATCAGCTTAAGCACTGGGTAAAAGCTGAAAAGCTAACAGGGGCATTTGTTACTGTGTCGATACCGACTTCTCAAGTGATTATTCGTAAGCTTTTTATTGAATCGTCAAATGCAAAGGAATTAAAGCAGCTGATCGAGCTTGAAATCGAAACAGCCCTTCATTTGCCTTTTGAAAAACCAGTATACGACTATGTGATCATATCTTCAGCAAATGATAGAAGTGAAGTGCTCGTTTATGTGTCGCCGCTCAAATGGATTCAGCAGTGCGTGGCACTATTAGAGGGTGCAGGTCTAAAGGTAAAGTATGCTGAATTAGCTTCTACTGCTCTAGCACGGGCTATTAAAGAGAAAAATGATACAAAGCTAGAGAGCACGATGCTGATTAATTTGGATGATTCGAATATTGAAATTTATATGTTCCATAATAGCCAGCCCGTATTTATGCGAGTCATGAATGAATATGAGCAGCTAGCGATCAAAGAGACGGGACTTGCTCCTGAATTAATAGCTAGCATCAATGCGGAAATTTCGAGACTATTAAACTTTTATCAATATAGTATTCACGAGGGCCAATCGAAAATAACGCATACGCTTGTAACGGGCAATGTCATAGGAAAAGAGCAGCTCATTAGTG
The DNA here is from genome assembly GCF_052114265.1 of Paenibacillus sp. MCAF9. Taxonomy (NCBI): domain Bacteria; kingdom Bacillati; phylum Bacillota; class Bacilli; order Caryophanales; family Paenibacillaceae; genus Paenibacillus; species Paenibacillus sp. MCAF9. The sequence continues at coordinate 189,806 of NZ_JBFREL010000009.1, read as the reverse complement.
AGTTCAGCTTGCTGCAGCCGGACATGCTGGTTGAAAGCCAAAGCTTTGCTTCCTCATCACCTCAGATGAAGGGCAATGAAGCGGACGAATACCGCATGGCGTTTGGACTTGCGATTAGAGAAAACAAGGATAAGGCTATAAATCTTCTTCCAGAGAGAAGCATTAACAAGAAGCAATTTTCTGCTCAGCTTGTCGTTGCAGGTGTCCTTTGGTTTGCATGCCTGATCGTCATTGTGTCCTTGTATGCAGGGGCTAGCTCTAGTCTGCAAAAGCAAACGAAAGCAGCTGACGCTCTGACGCAAAGCAATGCTTTATTAGAACAAGAGCTCGCTAATTTAAACAAGCAAAGTCAGCTCGATGTTGATCCGGAGTCAGTTATTAAGAGCATTCGAGAGCATCGACAAGATGCCGTCGCTGTCCTTGATCAATTGCAAGACCATTTGCCAGCACTCGCTGCTATTCAAACGATGGAGTACAGCAAGCCGGGCTCCATAGCACTTATTGTGAAATTTGTTGATATGAAGGATGTTGCTGATTATTTAAGTGTTTTAAGAACGCTGCCTTTTTCAGGCGGAGCGCTGCTTCAAGGCTTTACAGGGACAGAAACGCAGCAAATCGCCCGCTTCGAGATGAAATGGAAGGGTCAGCTGGAAAGCGAAACGCAAGATACTACGGGAACGACAGAAGAAGGAGGAGTTGCTGCTAATGGATAACAACAAAAACCATTCGCTCATCATCCTCGCGATCATGCTGATGTTTCTCATTTTGCTAGTTAGCTATGTGACGATGCTTCAACCGGCTTATAAGAAGCTTGGGGACAAAAAAGATCAGGTTGTTCAGTTGCAAAAAACGACCGAGCTGCTGACCAAAGCTCTTAGCAACAAAAAGGAAAAAGGGAAGTTGCCCGAGCAAGAGATTCAAGCGACTTTGCCGCTTTGGGACAATACGGAGCAGATGATCGTCAGTTTGAAGGAGATCGGACTGAGCACACAAACAAAGCTGAGCAGTGTTTCATTTAGTGTATCGGAAACGAACCAACTGAACACTTTAATTGGAACTAAAGAACCGATGTACCCAAGTGTAAAAGAGTTGAAGACGCAGTTAGTCATACAAGGCAGTTATGAACAGATACGGAGCTGGCTTGTTGAGGTTCAGAAGCTGCCACGTTTGGTCATCGTTGATAATATCCGATATTCAATGGCGATTAGCGGATCCATTTCTGCAGAAATTTCAATTACAGCCTTTTTTGATCCTTCGTATGCGTTTATGCTTGATAATCCGGTTTTGCCAAAAGCAGCTGAATAATGCTGCTGCTAATCACGAATAAATAAAAGCGCGAGTACGATTTGGTGTTGATTTCCAAGTCTTTCGTGCTTTTTTTATTTGAACATTCATACATCCTTCATGCAAGCTGCTGCTGATTGTCATACTATTGTCATAGGAAGTGGAGTGTCGGCGGTTGTTAGGTTTGCGGAAAAAGGGCATAATGGAAGCATAGGAAAATACATAGAAATGGGGAACGGGAATGTCTTATAACGACCGTTTCATACGGGCTTGCCGGAAGGAACAAGTAGATCAATTACCTGTATGGTACATGCGACAAGCGGGACGATATGATCCGGAGTATCGCAAAATAAAAGAGAAGTATTCTTTGCTTGAAATATGCAAACAGCCGGAGCTTGCGGCTGAAGTAACGATGATGCCGGTTCGTAAGCTGGGTGTCGATGCAGCTATTTTGTATTCTGATATTATGAATCCAGTAGCATCTATCGGAATTGATTTTGATATCGTAGCTAATATTGGGCCCGTAATTGCGAACCCGATTCGTTCGGCTGCTGATGTTGAGCGCTTGAAGCCGATTGATGTGGAGGGCGATCTAGGCCATGTCATTGAGACAATTCGGATACTGGACCGTGAGCTGGAAGTGCCGTTAATTACGTTCGCTGGTGCACCATTCACTATCGCCAGCTATTTAATTGAAGGAAGGCCATCCAAAAACTATTTGCGTACGAAAGAAATGATGTACAGCGAGCCGGAGCTATGGCATGAATTGATGCGTAAGCTTGGCGACATGGTCATCACTTATTTGCGCGCGCATATCGCGGCAGGCGGTAAAGCCTTTCAATTGTTCGACAGCTGGGTAGGCGCTTTGACGCCAGCGGATTTCCGGAAATTCGTCTTGCCGACGATTGAGCGTATTTTTGCAGAATTGTCAGACTTGCCGCAGCCGAAAATTTACTTCCCAGGCGTAAGCTCAGGAGAACTGCTTCCGGAACTATTAAATGTCAAATCAGATGTTATCGGTCTCGACTGGCGCGTTTCGATTGCAGAAGGCCGCCGGAGACTGGATCATGGCTTTGCCGTGCAAGGCAATCTAGACCCTACCATTCTGACTGCGCCAATTAGCGTGATTGAGTCGTATGCGAAAGAGATCATCGATAGCGGAATAGAGGAGCCAGGATTTATTTTCAACCTTGGTCATGGTTTGTTCCCTGAAGCATCACTCGAGAAGCTGGCTCAGTTAACTGCATTCGTACAATCGTATTCTAAAAAGGCAATCGCTGCACGCAGCCATAAGGAGACTAGTCATGTCTGAGCATAAAGCGAAACAAATAGGCGTACTTGTAATGTCCTACGGAACGCCGGAATCGATGGATGATGTTGAAACGTATTACACGCATATTCGCCGCGGCAATGCACCAACTCCTGAGCTGCTTGCTGAGCTTAAGGGTCGTTATGAAGCGATTGTAGGCGGGGTTTTCCCGCTGCGTGAAAATACGAACGGTCAGGTTGCCGGCTTGCAGGACAAACTAGAACAGCTGGCTCCTAACAAATTCACATGCTACCAGGGCTTGAAGCACGCAAAACCGTATATTGAAGACGGTGTTGAGCAAATGGCGAAGGACGGCATTACGCAAGCGGTGGGTATCGTACTTGCGCCACATTTTTCAACGATGAGTGTGGGCAGTTATATTAAACGTGCGGAAGAAAAGGCGAAAGAGCTAGGTATCGCGATGACTTTCATAAAGCAATACCATATGCATCCGAAATTGCTTGAGGCGCTTACGGATCGCGTTGTAGCTGGATTAGAACGCTTGGATGCTGCTACAGATGGTGAAGAGCGTGTGAAGGTACTCTTTAGCGCGCATAGCTTGCCTGAAAAAATTCGTGAGCTAGGTGATCCTTATGAGCAGCAGCTGCTTGAAACATCCGCAGCGGTTGCGAAAGCAGCTAACGTGAAGGATTGGCAGTTTACTTGGCAAAGCGCAGGACGAACAAGAGATCCTTGGCTTGGCCCTGATATTTTGGAAACATTGCCAGTGCTCGCTGAAGAGGGTGTAAAAGCAGTACTTGTTGCACCAGTTGGTTTCGTATCAGATCATTTGGAAGTGCTGTACGATCTTGATATTGAAGCACAAGCTGCTGCGAAAGAGCTGAATATGACTTTGGATAGAATTGCGATGCTGAATCGTGATCCTTTATATATGGAAACATTGGCAGAATCGGTCATCGAGGCTTTGGACAGCCAAGGGAAGGAATGAATGAGATGCGGAGAATCGGAAAACCTGATCGAATTGTCATTATTGGCGGAGGGATCAGCGGACTGAGCTCCGCTTTTTATTTGCAGCGGGAAGCGGAGCGGCAAGGCAGAGAGCTGGAGATAACCATCGTAGATGGGGCTCCTGCCTTAGGCGGAAAAATTAATACGCTGCAGCGTGACGGGTTCGTCATCGAGAAAGGGCCGGATTCTTTTTTGGCGCGCAAGCTTGCCATCATTGATTTGGCGGAGGAGCTTGGCATAGCGGACGAGCTTACGACAACGAATCCAGGAGCGAAAAAAACATATATTTTGCATCAAAGAAAGCTGTTTCCGATGCCGGCGGGGCTCGTGCTTGGGGTTCCGACTGAAATTGGGCCGTTCGTGAAAACAGGCTTATTGTCATGGGGCGGCAAGCTGCGAGCGCTGATGGATTTGGTGCTGCCTGTTCGCAAGGAGCAAAGCGATGAGTCGCTTGGCGGTTTTTTGGAACGGCGAGTAGGCAATCAAGTAATGCGGCGCATCGCAGAGCCGCTGCTAGCAGGTATTTATGCAGGTGATCTGAAAAAGCTAAGTCTGCAAGCTACGTTTCCGCAGTTTGCCGCGTCAGAGCGCAAGCATGGCAGCCTTATTCGCGGCATGCAGCATAACCGTAAAGTGAGTGCTGCTGCAGGAGCGCTTCCAGCCGTCGCAAAGGGTGGAACTTTTTTGACGTTCAAGGGTGGTTTGTCTTCGCTTGTTAACGCACTAGATAAAGCTTTGAGTAAAGTGCAGCGACGACTCAGTACAAAGGTTGTGGAAATTAAACGATGTGCGGATCTAGCATTAAGCAGCGATCAAGCTGTTTCGAGTGCGTCAGAGGGAGCTCGTTATGAGGTTGTCCTTGATAGCGGGGAGACGCTGTGGGCGGATCAAATCGTGATGACGGCACCTGCATATAACGCGGCAGAGCTGCTTGCGCCTTTGACAGAAGTTAATGAGCTGCGCGCTATTAATTATGTATCCGTTGCGAACGTCGTACTGGCATTTGATAAAGCGACGTTTGGGCTCGATTTTGACGGATCGGGATTTGTAGTGCCTCGCTCAGAAGGTTTGCAAATTACAGCTTGCACATGGACATCAAATAAATGGCTGCATTCGAGTCCGGAAGACAAGGTGCTGCTTCGCTGCTATGTCGGACGGTCGGGTGATGAAGAAAGTGTTAGACTTCCGGATGCTGAGCTTATTAAGGCTGTACGGCGAGATATTGAAGAAACAATGGGCATAAAGGCAGAGCCTTTGTTTGTTGAAATTACGAGGTTGCCGCGCTCCATGCCGCAATATCCGGTGGGTCATGTTGAGAATATGAAACAGCTGCGAGAACGCTTCGAACAGGAGCTGCCAGGAGTTTGGGTTACGGGTGCAGCATTCGATGGAGTAGGTCTTCCGGACTGCATAAGACAGGGCAAGGAAGCTGCTCAGGAACTATTAAAGTAAGCTCGCAATAATAGTTCTCCCCGCGAAGGTGGATCATTGCTATAATGGAAGAGTCTAGCTATTCATAGACTTTGATTCTATTAAAGAGGAGCCATCTTCCATGCACATATCACGTTCTGAAACGCATCAGCAGGATAGGTCTAAACGTAAAAAGAGGCTTCGAAGACTCATTTTCGTTAATTTGTCGCTGCTAGGCATCATTATCATCATATTAGGTGCCTGGCTTGCGGCTGAAAATTCAGATAAGCTCAAAGAGTTGTTAAGCTTCGTAGGTAATGGGAATAAAGGACAAAATCAAACGGTTAACACAGGTGATAAAGGTTCAGAAAAAGAGCCGGATTTAACAGAAGACGTCGATTTGTCTGGAAATGATACAGGGTCCAATCTACCAAATGAAGAGGAAGATACTTCTGCTGTAACGGATCCTAACGGAGCCGGCAGCGAGGAAGAGAGAGTCAGCCTTTCCTTTGTAGGGGATTTGCTCGTTGCTGATTATGTGAGCGCCATTACTGCCCGTGAAGGCTATGAGTATCTCTATCAACCTGCCATGCTGTACTTAAGCGAACCGGATCTGACGGCTGGCAATTTGGAATTTCCAGTAACGAAGCGTGGTACTCCGGTAACCGGAACGCCATATGTGTTTAAAGGTTCGCCTGATGTTCTTCCATCGATACGCAATGCAGGCTTTGATGTTTTGAGCTTAGCTAACAACCATGCGCTTGACCAAGGTGTTGAGGGCATGCTCGACACGATGAAATATTTGGATGAAGCAGGCCTATCGCATATGGGGGCGGGCAATAATGATACCGAGGCTTTCACTCCGGTGATCAAAGAGGTTCGGGGCATTAAAGTAGCTTATATTGGCCTCAGCAGAGTCGTGCCGTTCTCTTCATGGAAAGCGGATAAAAATACAGCAGGATTAGCTGAAACCTATGATACTCGGCGTGCTACTGAAGCGATTGCGAAAGCAAAGAAGGAAGCCGATATCGTTGTCGTGATGGTGCATTGGGGCAAGGAACGAGTCGATCAGCCCGAACCTTATCAAAAAGATTTTGGCAAACAATATATCGATGCGGGAGCAGATCTGGTGATCGGAAGCCACCCGCATGTGCTGCAAGGCTTCGAAATGTATAAAGGCAAATGGATTGCATACAGTTTAGGAAACTTTATTTTTAGCTCATATCCCAAGGAGACAGCGGGAGAGACTGGTGTTCTTGACGCTGTATGCACAAAAAATGGGGATTGCGAGATGACGTTTCATCCGATGTTTACAGTTAATGCGCAGCCTACCCCACTCGAGGGTGAAAAAGCAAAAGCGTTACTCGATCGGCTAACATCGGTCTCCTTTGGCGTAAAGCTGAACGAGGATGGACGCATTACACCTGAAAAATGAGCCGAGTGAGAGGATGAGCGTTTAATGAAAAATCCGTGCGTAGCGCACCGAGGCTGGTCTAGCCGCGCGCCGGAAAATACGATGGCAGCTATACGATTGGCGCTCGCTGATCCGCTAATTGAATGGATTGAAATTGATGTTCATCTTTCAAAGGATCATGTACCGATGGTGATTCATGATTACACGCTGCGCAGAACGACAGATGGAAAAGGCGATGTGAAAAAAAAGACGGCTGATGAGCTTGCAGCACTGGATGCGGGCAATTGGTTTTCACAAAAGTATCAAGGCGAGCATATTCCGACGCTTGCTCAGGTGCTTAAAGAATCAGTCGGACATTGCAAGCTTAACATCGAGCTGAAGACAGACGGCATCCGTTATCCGTTGATCGAGCAGAAGGTGCTTGAATGTATACAGGCATATCAAGCAGAAAGTGAAGTAGTCATCACGTCCTTTCATGAAGGGACATTATACCGAATGAAGCGCCTATGCAGCCAAATTCGTACCGGTATTATTATAGACGGCTGGCGGAATTCGCTGCCTAAGGAGCTAAAAGAGCTTGGAGCAGATTTTTTATCGATCAGCTATTCCAAGCTAAACAAGGAACGAGTCGAGCTACTGAAAAATGCAGGCATTCAAATTATGGCCTGGACGATCAATGAGAAACGTGCGATCCGTAAAATTGCTGCACTTGATCCGGAATTATTAATATGTACAAATTACCCGGAACGCTGGCATGAGCTGCGGGCTGAAAGCATGGAATTAGAAGTAGTAAATAGAAAAAAATGATTAAAAATAATAAATAGAGTGCAAAAAATAAGATAGCAAGCTTTTTTGGGGTTGTGTATAAGCAGGAGGTTGCTCGCTAGATGGTAGGATGGATAGATGAATGGTGGTTGCGTCTGATTATCGGCTTAGTGGGCAGCTGCTTTATTGCGGCAGCAGCCTATCATGTGAAATCATTGTCTGCTTCAGGCGCATGCTCGGCGATCGTAATGGGAACCGGCTTCGTAACACTAGGTGAACCGGTCTGGTTTGGATTATTGATCGGTTTTTTTGTTTCATCGAGTGTATGGTCGAAGTGGAAGAGAAAACATAGAGCGAAGGAAGCTGCTGAAGCCAAATATGCGAAGACGGGCCGCCGTGATGCAGGGCAAGTATGGGCAAATGGTGGCGTAGGACTCCTATTATGCGCCGCTCATGCAATTTGGCCTGATGAAGGGTGGCTATTCGCGTACATCGGCGTGATGGCTGCTGTAAACGCGGATACATGGGCCACGGAGATCGGGGCCTTAAGTAAGACGGCGCCGCGATCGGTGACGAGCGGCAAGCCGGTCACGCCTGGAACGAGCGGCGGCGTCACGCCGCTCGGCAGCGCAGCAGCGCTCGCAGGCGCCGTGTTCATCGGCACCGTTGCCGCGCTGCTGCTTGCGACCCCGCAGCCAGCAGAGGCTGCTGCGGGTACGCTTGGCGGCGCGGCGGCGGTATATATCGCCGCAGCGGCCGCCGCTGGCCTGGCCGGGGCGTTCGCCGACTCTTTGCTCGGCGCAACCGGCCAGGCCATGTATCGCTGCCGGGTATGCGGCAGCGAGATCGAGCGCGCCGCGCATTGCGGCAGAGCGGCGGAGCAAGTGCGCGGCTTCGCCTGGCTGAACAACGACAGAGTGAACCTTCTGTCGTCGTTATTCGCAGGCGTGCTAGCATGGGGGATCGGTCAAGTTTTTCTGTGACCGATGCGAATAGCTAATGTGAAAAGACTGATCAGGATGAAGAAATTCATCTGATCAGTCTTTTTTAACAAACCCGCGCAATAAGCACAAATATGCGCTTACAGCACCAAAAGTAACCTTACTACCTGTCTGTAAGAACACATACGTGCTTACAGAGCAAATTCAGCGCATGAGCAACCTCAAACCCGCGCAATAAGCACAAATATGCGCTTAAAGCACCAAAAGTAACCTTATTACCTGTCTGTAAGAACACATACGTGCTTACAGAGTAAATTCAGCGCATGAGTAACCTCAAACCCGCGCAATAAGCACAAATATGCGCTTACAGCACCAAAAGCAGCCTAATTAGATGTATGTAAGAACACATATGTGCTTACAGAGTAAATTCAGCGCATGAGCAACCTCAAACCCGCGCATTTAGCACACAAATGCGCTTACAGCACCCGAAATCCAAGGAGGGACTCTTATGAACGACAGTTTTAATCGAGAGTGGTTAACCAATAAATTTGAAGAAATCCGAAAAAGAATGCTGAAGGCGATCGATCAGCTTGATGATGACCAGTTGAATTGGCAGCCTGATCTCGCTAGTCACAGCATATCGATGTTGATCAATCATATAGATGGCAATATTGAAGAGAGAATCGTAAAAGGCATTTTACGCGAAGACAATAAAAGAAGCCGTGACAATGAGTTTAAACCTGAATATGTAAAGAAGGCAGTCTTGCAAAAGATTATTCAGGATAGGCTGCAACTGGTCATCGATACGATTCAGACGATTTCGGATGAAGCGTTGGAACAAACCCAAACGGTGAGGAACCGGGAAAGAACGAACTTGGATATGCTGCATCAATGTGCTGCCCATTATTCTGAACATATGGGACAACTATTCTATATTGCAAAACTATGTTTGAAAGAGGAATACACATCCACTTCAGTGGTTCGCCCAAAGTCATACGAATAGATTGCAGAACCAAAAGATTCATTGCCATTGCTAAGGAATCTTTTGGTGTTATCCGAGCTCTACAAAATACCTGCTTAACGCAAAATATATCCGCCATCAGGAAAAAGGGTGCTTCCAGTTGTATACGTATTAGTCATTAAATAAATCGTAGTATGGGCTGCTTCGTCAGCTTGACCGATTTTGCCTAACAGATTGATTTTTGCATAGGCATCATAAGACTGGTCTCTGACTTCCTGCTCTGCACCTTCCCAGTTGAAATTCGTATGGATGGTGCCGGGAGATATAACGTTGACACGTATCGGAGCAAGTTCAACCGCCAGCGCTTTGCCAAGACTTTCGATAGCGCCGTTGCAGGCAGCATAGGAAGCGCCGCCCTCAAGCGGCCGTTGGCCAAAGGCACCGGACATGAGCACAATTGAGCCATTCGAATTAATAAATGGAGCAGCGTATTTCACCGCATTGTACTGCGGCCAAAATTTTGAATTGAAGCAGCTGTGTGCAACCTCAACACTTGACGTAATTGGTCCTCGAACATAGGAGGCTCCCGGTGTAAACAAATGGTCGAAATGACCGATCTGCTCGAAAAAAGACTGAAGCGCCAGTTCATTCTTGTTATCTAATGCATAGGCTTCAACATGCTCATGGCCTAAGTACTGCCGTGCAGCATCCAACCTTTCTTTGGACCGGCCGGCAATGACAACTTGAGCCCCTTGCCCTATCGCTTGTTTTGCAGTCGCTAAGCCAATTCCTGAGCTTCCTCCGATAATGACGATACGTTTATTTTTTAATGAAAAATTAGACATGATCATATTCTCCTTTTGCAGTCAAATCACTTCTAATGTTTATTATTCATGACAAAAACAAGACTGCCAAGTACGCACTTTGTTCGTACTTAGTACGAAAAATCGTACTAATCATAAAAAAATATAATGACTGGAACTAACGTGCGCATGCAAATAACATGCGGTATGATGATAGTGGAGGGGATACGATGATTACGGATTTGAAGGAGCCGAGGCTAAAAGGTGTACTTACCACCCTTCATATGATTGGCGGGAAATGGAAGCCGCTTATATTGTTTATTTTATTAATTGACGGGACCAAACGATTTGGTGAACTAAGACGGCTTATTCCTGATGTCTCGCAAGGCACGCTTGCGAAGCAGCTTCGCGAGCTGGAAGAGGATGAGCTCATTACCCGTGTTATCTATCAAGAAGTGCCTCCGAAGGTGGAGTACAGCATTTCTGAACACGGAAGAACACTGACCTCGGTGCTAGACAGCATGTGCGGCTGGGGTAGGGAGCATTTGGCTTACGTTAATACGAAGGAAATAAAATAATCAATCCAGCTTCTCAAAAATAAACAGCAAAGAGACCGTCAAGCAGGCTTGACGGTCTCTTTTCGTATTTCGGTTATTTCGTCAATTGCTCCATTTGACCAATAAGCTCTTCAAAGACGCTCATTGCTTGCTCAATTGGCTCAGGTGAAGACATATCCACGCCGGCTTTTTTCAAGATATTAATCGAGAAGTCTTTGCCGCCGCTTTTGAGGAAGCCAAGATAACGCTCAACCGCTGGCTCGCCTTCCTCCAAAATTTGTTTGGAGAAGCTGGTTGCAGCTGAGAAGCCCGTTGCGTATTTGTACACATAGAAGCTGTTATAGAAATGGGGGATACGAGCCCATTCCATTTCAATGTCTTTATCTACGACCATGCCTGAGCCGTAGTACTGAACGTTAAGATCGTAATAGATTTTGCTAAGGTCTTGCGGCGTTAACGAATCGCCTTGCTCCGTGCGCTCATGGATGATTTTCTCGAACTCTGCAAACATCGTTTGACGGAATACGGTTGTACGGAACTGATCCGCATAATAAGTGAGCAAATACATTTTTTCTTTTGGATCAGTTGATTTGTTAAGGAGATAATCCATCAACAAAGCTTCGTTTAATGTCGAAGCAACCTCAGCAAGAAAAATCGTATATTGTGCGTCGCGGTAGTTCTGATTTGTGTCCGAATAATGGGAATGCAGAGCATGACCCATTTCGTGCGTCAATGTGAACATGCTGTTCAAGTTGTTATTATGATTGAGCAATACATACGGATGCGTGCCGAAAGCGCCCCAGCTATAAGCACCGCTGCGTTTGCCTTCATTCTCGTACACATCAATCCAGCCATTATCGAAGCCCTCTTGCAGCACCTTCAAATAATCTTCGCCCAGTGGCTTCAAGCTTTCTTTTACTGTTTTTTTGGCTTCCTCATACGTAATGTCCATTTTGAACTCGTCAACGAGCGGTGCGAACAAGTCGTACATATGCAGCTCATCCAAACCGAGCAGCTTTTTGCGAAGCTCCATATAACGATGCATCAATGGCAGATGCTTATGAATGGTGTTGATAAGGTTTGTATATACTTCCTGCGGAATGTTGTCACCATAAAGGGACATATCCAGCACGGAGTCATATTTGCGAGCTTTTGCATAAAAGCTGTTTTTTGTAACGTTAGCCGTCAATGTTGTAGCAAGTGTGTTTTTTAACTTGCCGTATGTTTCGTACACTGCTTTAAATGCCTCGCGGCGTACGTCTTGGTTTTTGCTCTCAAGAAACTGTATGTAACTGCCGTGTGTCAGCTCAACCAATTCGCCTTTTTCGTTTTTCACTTTTGGGAATTTGAGGTCTGCATTGTTCAGCATGCTGAAGATTGTACCGGGAGCGGAGCTCATATTGCCTACTTGTGCAAGCAGCGCTTCCTCGTCTTTGGATAAAATATGAGCTTTCTGGCGACGCATTTCTTCGAGTGTGTGGCGGAATTTGGCAACGGATTCGTTCGTTATCAATTGCTCCAGCTGCTCATCGGATAGACTGAGAACCTCAGGTGTGATGAATGATAATGCTTCGCCGGATTCCACACTTAGTTTTTTGGATTTCTCGGAAAGAGCCTGATAAGTAGGTTCTGCCGTATCCTCATGATGCTTCATATTTGCATATACATAAAGCCGTTCAACATGCAGTGACAATTCGTCTTCAAGCTCGAAGCAAGCTTTAAGCTGCGCGACGTCGGCTAATTTGCCTTGGAATTCGGATATTTTTTTGATTAATCCTTTTGCTTCTGCATATTCCTTGTCCCATGCCGCTTGGCTTGCGAAAATATCCTCTAGCTTCCAGCGGGTCTCAGGTGCCGATTCTGAACGTTTAGGTACGTGATTCATCGAATTCCTCCTTGGTATGGATAAGGTTGGTAAAGCATGCTCTGCATGTGCCGCGGTCTCATTTGTAGCGGAAGCACCTGGCACGAGGCTTAAAACAAGCAGCAGGGGAAGCCATTTCATCCAGTTATCACCTCAGGACACAGTTTGTTTCTACTATGTCCGTACGGGATAATGAATATTCAGCTGCCTGCCGGCTAAGCTGTACCCATTGTGAAAAAAGCATATACGATCAGAAAAAACGCAAATGCAATAAATCCAATGGATACAAGCGCAAGACCTCTGCGTATGCCAGGAGGCAAGGTATCTCGTTTCATGATAACGATGGCTCCTAGCGCAAAGGCTGCAATAATGAAAATAACTGAAGCGGTAGCATCCATTTGAAGGTAAGTCCTCCTGATTGTAAGCTGGCCTCAAAAGGCAGCATTCTAATTTTACCTATGCACAAATGCGTAACGATATGTTCGCCGCGATGTGTGAAATATCCTGCTGATTGGTTAGAAATAGACTGCTTATACTTCCTTTAGCGCACTCATAATGGATGCTAGTTCATCTTCGCGTCCAACAAAGTCAGCTGCGCGAAACCGATTCTGTGCCCAGTGAAGCATCTCAGGGCGGCTAATAAAAGTATGTGTGTCCTCGCCCCATTGATCAGAAATTTCCCGAACAATAAGTGTTTTGCCTTGAACTTCAACCGTCAACATATTGTATTTGTCGGTCTTGTAAATTTCGTGTTTCTTAAACATGCGTAAATTCCACCCTTATAGTAGTTAATTATGGTATTCTTATCATCATAGCCATTATGGCGGCGGTAATCAATACGACGCTGCAAGAAGAAGCTATAGCTGTAACGAGAATAGTTGAGATGAGACGAGCAGAGGAGAGTGCAAGAATGAGTAAACAGGGCTATGAGCAAATGGGAGTCGCGATGACTTGCAGAAGCTACGAAGAGTATTTAAGGATGTTTGATTTACAGCAGGAGGATCTTGCTAAAGGGGAAATTCTTGATGTTGCAGCCGGGGGTTCGTCATTTACTGCAGAAGTAAACGAGAAAGGTTTTTCAGCAACTGCTGTTGATCCGCGCTACGGGGCAGGAATTGAGCAATGGATTTCTGAGGCTGCTGAGGAAATCGAAACATCAACGGCGAAGATTGCAAAAATTCAGGAGCATTTTGACTGGAGCTATTACGGGTCGGTTGAGAATCATCGAGCTGGACGCGAAACATCCATTGAGCGATTTAAAGCCGATGTATTAAGAAATGAGAATAAACAAATCTATATAGATGGCAAGCTTCCAGAGCTGCCCTTCAAGGAAAATCGCTTTTCACTCATTTTGTGCAGCCATTTTATGTTTTTGTATGCGAATCAATTTGGTCATGAATTTCATTCGCAGGCTGTTCTGGAACTGATGCGTATTTGTAAACCAGGCGGTCAAATTCGAATTTATCCGCTTATATCGCTTAACTGGGAGTCTTATTCGGAACTAGATAACTTGATTGCGATGATAGCTGCTAACGGAGGGCGCACAGAGCATGGAAACTCAAACCTTCCGTTTATCCCTGGATCTAGTCAATATTTGAAAATTTTACTTTAATTGCTTTTTTGAAATGGGATAGCTATAATAATTTTACTCGCACGTTCAAATAAAACGGCGGTCATATTTAGGAGGTTGTTCAATTGAAAGGAACAGTTAAATGGTTTAATGCAGAGAAAGGCTACGGCTTTATCCAAACAGAGGGCGGAGAAGACGTATTCGTACATTTCTCAGCGATTCAAAGCGATGGCTTCAAATCTTTAGATGAAGGGCAAGCGGTTGAATTCGACATTACTGAAGGTAACCGCGGTGCTCAAGCGGCCAACGTCATTAAACTATAGGAAAATGTGCGAATGGAGAGGGTTCCCTGGAAGCAGGGAGCCCTTTTTTAATATGAACATATTACCATTAACAGTATTTTTAGATTCTAATGTCAGCCTTTTATAAATAATCAAAGCATTTTTTATATATTTTGAAGCTGGACTATTAAACCATCTTTGCAATACGAATTTCCAAGCCATAATCAGATCAATAGATAACGTGAAATAACCGCCGTTTGCGCTTGCTTTCATTGACCAAGACCTGTTTGCAATGATAAACTGTTGCTTGGAAACTTTGTCAGGGGAGCGAGCATAATGAAATTTAAATTGTTCAAAGACCGTAAAGGAAAGGCCGATCAGGCTAAAAATAACAAGTTCGTCAAGCTTGGACGTGAAATTTATGTACAAGCCCGCAGAGGCGGACCAAACCCAGACGCGAACTTTGGTTTGAAAACAGCGATTGCCAACGCAAGAGCGGAGCAAATGCCAAACGATAATATCGAGCGTGCGATCAAGAAAGCAGCTGGTGCAGGCGATGGCGTCGAATACGATGATATTATGTATGAGGGTTATGGCCCAGGCGGCGTAGCTATTATGGTTAAATGCTTGACGGATAATCGGAATCGTACGGCAGCGGACGTTCGTTCTGCGTTTAATAAACGTGGCGGCAATATGGGTGAGAGCGGCTGTGTAGGTTATATGTTCGACCATAAAGGATTGCTTGTTGTCGATCGTGAAGCTCATGAGACAGATGAGGATACGATGATGATGGTTTCGCTTGAAGCTGGAGCTGAGGACGTTATCGTCAATGACGACAGCTTTGAAATTTTGACACATCCGCATGAGTTCGAGCAGGTGAAGAATGCGCTTGAGAAGGAAGGGTACACCTTCGTAAATGCTGGCGTGCGCTGGCTTCCGCAAACGATTGTTAAAGTCGACGGCGAAAATGCGGAGAAGCTGCTTAAGATGATGGATGCTTTTGAAGACAACGACGATGTGCAGGATGTATACTCCAATTTTGAAATTGTAGAATAGTATCTGCGTAAGCAATAAAAAAGGCTGCTCCAAGCGTAGGTGATACGCCTTCTGGAGCAGCCTTTGTTTAACTATAAGAAATGATTTCATTTGTGACACTGAAGGTGTTTTTGCTTGGATGAACTAGAGCTCATTATCGGTTCGTGCGACTGAAAAAGTATCTTGTTAGGAAGGCAGCTGCTGCAACCAGTGCTAAGGCAGCTCCCATACGAAAGAAGGTCTCGCGTCCGAAATGCTCATAAATATAACCGCCGAACATGCCGCTGATCACACCGGCAAGTCCAGTCCAGACAACGGCATAAACGGCTTGGCCGGATGCGCGGAACTCGTCGGGAATCAGGTGGGACAAATAACGCAGCGCAGTTGAAAAATAAATGCCGAACGAAACGCTGTGCATGGCTTGGGTAGCAATTACCCAGCGTGGATCTTGAATGTCGCTTAGCAGCCATAGTCTGACAGCATACATGATGGATGCGATCATAAGCAGCGGCAGCTCCTTAAATTTATGGCCGTATTTGCCGAGCAGAAACAAGATCGGAATCTCGCTCATCGCGGACACGAGCCATGCAAGTCCAACCAAAGAATCGCTTGCTCCCATTTGACGCATGGTGACGGCAAGAAATCCCTCGTACATACGGTGCGGGATCGAAATGGTCAAAATAATTAAAAAGAACAATAGGACATCGCGCTGGCGAATAAGCTTAAAGAATCCAGAGAAATCGATTTTACGAGCGCTTCCTTGATAGTCTCTAATTCTCGTCGTTAAGGCGAGGGTGATGGCTATGGTACAAAGTGCTAGCGGAAGCGTCCACTGTGAGCCAATTTCTTTTAGAATAAGTCCGAACGTATAAGCCGTTACTGCAAAGCCAAGCGAGCCGAATATGCGTATTAAAGCGTATGGCGTTCCGGTGTACTGACTTGATAATAGCAGCAGACTGTCACTTAATGGATTAATAGGTGTCTGAAAAAAATAAAAGCCCATCATAACAAGGCAAACAAGAGCAAAGTTCTCAATAGGGAAAAGCAATGAAATCATGACAAGCTGTCCAAATAACAGAATCATAAGCAGTTTTTTTATCGTTCTGAATTTGTCGCTGGCTATCCCAAGAAGGATATTCGCAAAGATTGATATGAACGGTCCCGTTGAGTAAATAATTCCAATTTGCTGCTCAGAGAAACCTCTATCCAAAAAGTATAACGGGATAAAGGAAACAACCATCGCAGCGGTAGAATAAGAAGAGAAGCTGTAAATTCGCAGTGAAAGTGTTTCCTTGCGTGCAGTCGAAGAGCGCTCTGCTGGCGCAATCTCAGATGTGTCCATCTTTTAAAGCTCACTCCATCTCTTTACAAAAACAATATGGTTCTCAGTATAACATGGATTAGTTATCGAACCAATGAGATTTGAAGCTGGATTATTATGAGCTGAGATGATACATTTAGAGGCGGAGGTTTACAATGGGTGCTTATCGTTTTGACTGGAATGAACGGCTTCGGATCCGTATTCCCGTGCTGGAAATGGAATGGGAGCAGTATGCAGCAGCTGTGCAGCTTGCGATCGTAGAGCAGTGGGAACTCATTCGTGGGACGATCCCCGATCGCGTGAAAGAGTTTGAAGCGTTCATCAATGAAAAGCAGGCAAAGCTGTTTGAAGAAGATAGCTTTGAGCAATCCTGTATACTAAACTATGAAATTGCCGATTATGCAAGTAGGATAAACGACCTTCATATTTGGTATCGCCTAGAGCAGCAATTAGAGCCGCGCTGGCATTCATGAACGATTTTGAGGAGAGGTGCATCATGAGATTGACGACTTTGACAGGCCATCGAGTGCCCCAGAGCCCACTAAAGCTCATGCATCGCGTATATAAATATGTACTTCCCGAAGTGGCGCGAGAGCTCGAGCAACATCGCGTATTTGCACTGCAAATACCAGATGCTGAGCTGCGAACACAAGCTCTTAGCAGTATGGACAGCAAGAAGTTTCATTGCCAAGGCGGCGGAGTTTATGCAGCGGCGAACTTAGAGCACAGACATGTGCTCATACCGTTAATTGTTGCACTGCAGACCATTAGCGACTATTTGGATAATTTATGCGATCGCAGTACTTCTCTTGATCCGAATGATTTTCGATTATTGCATCAATCGATGCTCGATGCCGTCAATCCCGAAGCTCAGCTTCAGGATTATTATGCATTTCGTGATGAAAAAGATGATGGCGGTTATTTGCATCATCTGGTTCGAACTTGTCAGATCCATGTCGCGCAATTGCCTTCCTATGGAAGTGTTCAACAGCATGTGATTGAGCTAGTCACTTTATATGGCGATTTGCAGGTGTACAAGCATATACGCAAGGAATTGCGCGAGGAGCATTTGTTTGCATGGTGGGAGCAGCATCGAGGGAACTATCCAAACCTGAAATGGAATGAATTTGCTGCGGCATCAGGTTCGACGCTGGGCATGTTTATGTTGTTTCTAGCCGCAAGCGAGCCATGCTTATCCACGCAGGACGCTGCAGCGATCAAAAATATTTATTTTCCGCATGTTTGCGGACTTCATATCCTGCTCGATTATTTAATAGATCAAGAAGAGGATCAAGTAGGCGGAGACCTTAATTTTTGCAATTATTATGATAATGACAGTCTGCTTGTTGAGCGTCTCGGTACGATTGTGAACCGAGCGCGTGAGGATGTGAAGCAGCTTCCTGCTTCTCGTTTTCATCGTTTGATTATTGAAGGGCTCTTAGCCTTATATTTGTCAGACCCGAAGGTTTGCCACCAGGCGGATGTCAGAAATGTTTCTAGGAGGCTAATGAAGAACAGCCCGCTTACGCGTCTGTTTTTCCTTATTAACAGCATCTGGATTCGGAAACAACAGGCTTAACTATAAATAAAAAAAGTGGAGGAATGACCATGTCTGCAGTCAAATCAATCGCAGTATTGACAAGCGGAGGAGATTCGCAAGGAATGAACGCAGCCGTTCGTGCTGTTGTAAGGAGTGCACTATATCACGGTTTGGATGTATATGGTGTTCAAAGGGGTTACCAAGGGCTTATCAATGACGACCTTAGACAAATGGATTTGAGAAGCGTTGGCGATATTATTCAACGCGGCGGTACAATTTTGCAAACAGCTAGATGTAAGGAGTTTATGACACCTGAAGGCCAACAGCGCGGGGCCGAAGTGCTTCGTGCTAGAGGTATTGACGGTTTGGTCGTTATTGGCGGCGACGGCTCTTATCATGGCGCTAATAAGCTAAGCAAGCTGGGCATCAAAACGATGGGACTTCCAGGAACGATTGATAACGATATTCCGTTTACGGATATTACAATCGGCTTTGATACCGCGGTTAGCATCGTAGTAGATGCGATTAACAAAATTCGCGACACGATGTCATCGCATGAGCGTTCATCCGTCGTTGAAGTTATGGGACGTCATTGCGGCGATATCGCTTTGCATGCTGGTCTAGCAAGCGGTGCGGAGACGATTCTTGTACCAGAGGTTCCTTTTGAACTGACTGAGGTTGCAGAGCGTATGAAGACGAATTTTGCCAAAGGCAAGCGTCATTCAATTATTGTTGTAGCAGAAGGTGCGGGCAAAGGTGAAGAGGTAGCAAGACAGATTACTGCTAATAGCGGAATTGAGCCGCGTGTAACTGTACTTGGACATATTCAACGCGGCGGTACGCCGACAGCAATCGATCGTATTCTAGCAAGCCGTCTTGGTGACTTTGCTGTTAGACAGCTAATGGCTGGCGATTCAGGCAAAGGCTGCGGCGTTGTTAAAGGCGAGCTCGTAACGACTGATATTGATCTTGTTGTCAATACGAAGAAACCATTTGACACTGATATGTATGAGCTGGCACTTCGTTTATCCCAATAAAATAAATATAAAAAAGTCCACCGCCGCTTTGTATGCGAAGGTGGACTTTTTTGTGTCTAAATAGGATTTAAGCTAATCATATTCCACGTTAGGAGTGTATTTATTTCCGGCATTCCATAGGAGAAACTCCTTGATGCCTGTTTCTTTCAAAGCTCTAATCTGAGCTTCGACTTCCGTTTTGCCATACTTCACAAAATGACCAGCGCCTAACCAGCTTGCTGTGAAATCTTGAATCCACGGACGAATAATCGGTTTTGACTCCGTACCCGGATCAAGCTTCTTATGCGTATCAAGCATGGCGCCTTTTATAGTCTCATATGGGCTTTTGTCAGGATCCTTTTGTTTAAACCATCCTGTACTATAGTGACTAGGATAAACCATAGGCGAAATGACATGCACATCATTTGAAATTTTCACAAAATCTTGGCCAATGCCTTCGGCTGTCGGTACGGATGCCGCATAACCAAATATATCTACCGAAACCCTAACACCGAGCGGCTGAAGCTGTTCTCTAGCATATTTGACAAATCCAGCGACAGTGTCCACGCGGCTCTGATCAGCCTTGCTGAAGGTCAGTGTATCAGATTTGTTATCAAAGCCCTCTGGGAACCGAACATAGTCGAATTGGATTTCCTTAAAGCCAAGCTTTGCTGCTTCCTTGGCGACAGCAATATTATAATCCCATACTTCTTTGCGATAAGGATTTACGAAGCTCTCGCCGCGATTATTTTTCCATATCGTTCCGTCTTGCTGGAGGAAAGACAGCTCAGGCTGCTTTCGCGCAAGTACCGTATCCTTGAAGACTACAATTCTGGCTATCGGATAAATATTATGTTTTTTTAAAGTAAGCATAAGTTCATTAATATCTCGGATATATTTCTTCGAAGCGCCAACCTCTAGCAGTTCGGGTGTTGTAGTAGGATATGTAATGTAGCCGTTGTCATCTTTAATGTCGATTACCATACTATTGAGGTCCGTGTCGTCAAGCAGCTTTAAAAGCGATTCCATGCGCGCACCGCCCGCGCTATGAGCAGTTACATAGATTCCTTTGATCGGCGGTGTTTCAGGCTGCGGGTCTTTTTTGACCAGTCCAGCGTGATTTTTTCCTGAGAGTTCGCCTCCATTTGCAGCATCATCCGGATTAATGATGGTTTGGCCAGCTGCGGAATTTAAGTATGCAATTGCTAGCTGCTTCACTGCGGTGTTATGCTCTCCGCTTCCAGTGAGCAAGCTGTACAGCAGCAGCAATGTTGAAATGATGTTGTCCATTTTGCTCTCTCCCCGTTAGCTATTCTGTTCAAATTATAAAGCAGATGGCATGTCTGGGTCATTAACTTTTTTACAATTGTCATAAAACTCATATTGAAAATTTGCTAAAAAGCTGAAATAAAGACTTGAGAATAGGGGGATTATCGCCGCCGTTTTCCTGTAAAACAAACAAAAGCCAGCCGAGTGTGACTCGACTGGCGCATAAATAATCCGTGTGTGTCCCGCATTGTCATTGTAACAAAGCTTCTCTCTGCTGATTGCAAATACTGTGCTGCACAATTTCCATTGCGTCAGCAGGCTCTAATACTGCAAGACCGTCACGCAGCACAATGCTGATGTCCAATTCGCGTTTCGTAAGAAAAGGACTGAGCTCTGGGGCTAGCTTCTCTACAATTTGAGACAATTTGACCGTTTCCATATCCACCTGAGCCTCACCCTTTCATATCTAATGTTTAGGGGAAATCATATGGCAAGAAACCAAACTACGGGATACAAACATTATATCAGGATCATTTTCAAAAACATAGGGATACGGTGTAAAATCCATACCTGCGTATATGATTTAGTCTTTTGGCTTGTAAAAATCGCCGATGACACCAACCGTTTCTACGATGTTAATGAATGCACGCGGGTCGATGGTGGTAATCGTCTTGCAAAGCTCTGCTATTTCATATTTCGTTCTTACAGTCATCAGCATATCGCGATCACCCGAAGAATATGCACCGCGTGTTTTTATTATTGTAATTCCGCGCGGGTGCAAGAGCAGCTTTGCGAGCAGCTCTTCGGTTTTGGTCGTGATAATGAAGGCCGTAAGTTTAATATGCCTCACGTGGATGAGATCTACTACTTTTCCAGCGGAAAAAATAGCGACGAGCGAGTATAAGGCTAAATTCCAGTCCTTCGTAAACAAAATCAACACTGCAATGACTACGCCATTCAATAAAAAAATAATCATGCCTATTGGCCAATCGTGTTTCCGCGTTGCAATCGAGGCAATAATATCGAAACCGCCTGATGAGCCGCCGTACCGAAGTGTTAAGCCGCTGCCAAACCCGACTATAATCCCGCCGAATACAGCGCCAAGCATAAGGTCATCCGCAATTTTCATGACGGGTATAACCTGTAGGAATACCGTAGAGGCGACAACGGTGTAGACGCTCCATATAATAAAGCGATGACCTACGATAAACCATCCCCATAATAGCACCGGTACATTGAGGATAAAATAAAGCAAGGCGATGTTTCCGCCCGTAATATAGCCGACCATCATGGAAATACCAGATATTCCACCGCTAAGCAGCTGGTGCGGAATTAGAAAAAAATTGAAGCCCAGTGCGATAAGGAAGGCGCCTATTGTCATCATAGGGATTGTAAAAAGGTAACGCAGGGAATGCGGATTCAATAAAATCGCTCCAATGCAACCGACTTGTTTAATTCCTTTATTTTGGCATGCTTAGTATGGCTTAAATTGGTTTGCTGGTATTCATGATTGATTGTGTGCTATAATGATTTGGATATTCTTAAGTAGGCTGCAGATAAAAGGAGTTTGAGAAAAGTTTGAAAACATTTGCTGAATTTGGCTTGGAACCAAAAGTGTTACAAGCAATTACCGAACTTGGATTCGAGGAATCTACCCCGATTCAAGACAAAGCTATCCCTATTGCTATGGCGGGACAAGATTTAATTGGCCAAGCACAAACGGGTACAGGAAAGACAGCGGCATTCGGAATTCCGCTCATTAACAAAATTCCGACAAGCGAGGAACGCATTGTCGCATTAATAATGACGCCAACCCGTGAACTCGCTATTCAAGTGGCTGACGAGATCGGGAAGCTGACAAGGTACAAAGGTCTTCGCTCATTGCCGATTTATGGCGGACAGGAAATTGGTCGTCAAATCCGTGCATTGAAGAAGAAGCCTCAAATTATTATTGGTACACCAGGACGTTTGCTTGATCACATCAACCGCAAAACAATCCGTCTTGAAGATGTACAAACCGTTATTTTGGATGAAGCAGATGAAATGCTTGATATGGGCTTCATGGAGGATATTCAATCTATCCTTAAGCAAGTGCCAGACGAGCGTCACACGATGCTGTTCTCTGCAACAATGCCAGCAAACATTCAGAAGCTTGCACAGCAATTTCTGAAAAACCCTGAGCATGTTTCAGTTATTCCAAAACAAATCACAGCTCCACTTATTGAGCAATCTTATATTGAAGTGCATGAGCGCCAGAAGTTCGAAGCGCTTAGCCGCTTGCTTGATATGGAATCCCCTGAGCTAGCTATCATTTTCGGTCGTACAAAACGTCGGGTTGATGAGCTTAGCGAAGCGCTTCAAAAACGTGGATATACTGCAGACGGTTTGCACGGCGACTTGTCGCAGAACCAACGCGACAGCGTAATGCGTAAATTCCGTGATGGCAGCATCGATGTATTGGTAGCGACTGACGTTGCTGCTCGTGGCCTTGATGTATCCGGCGTAACGCATGTTATCAACTTTGACCTTCCGCAAGATCCTGAGAGCTATGTACACCGTATCGGTCGTACAGGCCGCGCAGGTAAAGAAGGTACAGCTTGGTCATTCGTTACACCTCGTGAAACGGACCACTTGCATTTCATCGAGAAAGTAACGCGTCAGAAGATGAACCGCAAGCCGCTTCCAAGCATCGCAGAAGCGATTGAAGGCAAACAACGCGTAACAGCTGAACGTCTTCTTGAAGTCGTTCAAAACGAAGAGTTCTCTGAGTACAAAGCGATTTCGATTCAATTGCTTGAGCAATATGATTCCGTTCACTTGCTCTCAGCAGCAATTAAATTGCTGACTGGCGAGAAGAAAAACGTAGAAATCGAATTGACACCGGAAGATCCGCTTCGCGCGAAAAAACGCAAGCCGGACATTCGTTCAAACGGTCGTCCATTCAACCGCAGCGGTTCGTCCTCTTCATACGGCGGCAATCGCAGCAGCAGCACTGGCGGCAGCGGTGGCGGCGGATATCGCGGTCGCGATGACAGACGCAGCAGCGGCAGCAGTACTGGCGGCAGCTCACGCGGTGGCTATGAGTCCCGTGGCGGCAGCAGCAGTGGCGGCGGCTACGCTGGTAAAAGAAGCAGCGAAGGACGTCCAGAAAACCGTCGTCCAAAAAGCTCTTCCGACGGTTATGTAAATAACTAATAATCGTTTCCCTTGTATAACCAAAAAAATCGAGGAAGTCCGTGATCCCTAACGGGCATCTGGACGACCTCGATTTTTTTATTATTATTCTATTGGTTGTCTTATTACAAAACAGATATACGAATTCCGCTATACTTTGTAGTCTAGTGGGAGTAATCTTACTTTTCTGGAGGCAGATCCGATGGAACCAAAGGGGCTAATGGGTGGGTTTTACCGAATTTCGGAATGGATCATGAGATTGGCAGTTATTAATGTTTTGTGGTTGATCTGTTCGATTCCATTCGCTTTTTTTGCATGGGGATTGGTTTTGTCACAGGATGTCAATCAAATCTATTCCGCTCTTATTGCGATGGCAGTCGTCGCGCCATTCTCTTTATTTCCAGCAACAGCAGCTATGTTTGCGGTTGCGCGCAAATGGGTAATGGGAGAGAGTGACGTTGCGCTGTTCAAAACGTTCTTCCGCGGTTACAAGGAAAATTATAAGCAAAGTATGCTAGGCGGTATTATTTATACGATACTGCTTGCAATTATGGTTGTTGACTTTATCGTATATCGTGAACAATTGAATTTGCTTTCATACATTTTCATTGCATTTTTGCTGCTGTTAATCGTATCGCTATTTAATTTTTTCTCTATGCTTGTCCACTATCATATGAAAACGTTTCAATTACTGAAAAACGCTGTTCTCATTACGATCGGCAAACCTTTCCGTTCGCTTTCTACAGCGATTATGAGCGGTGCGGTTATGTATTTCAGTACTAGATTCACTTTTCTTATTCCTTTCTTTATGGGCAGCATCATCGCTTACCTGGCGTTCTGGAACTTCAACTTGATTTACCAGAAGCTGCAGGACCAAGCGGAAAAAGCGCGTTTGGCAGAGGAAGAAGAAGCAGAGAAGGCTGCCGAGCTAGACCGTATCGATTTGGTTAAAGAAGATTCGAGCGGCTCCAGTAAATAACAGCCCATCAAAGTTTACTTTTTCTTTTGTTCAGTCTATAATAAGCAATACCTCCTGCGATGCTCGTTACGGCTTTACGCTGTTTTGAACCAATGGCTGTTTCACGGGAGACCAATATCGAGACGCAGCTGACATGCCCCCGAAAGGGGATCTCAAAAGCGGTTCTGCGGTCACCCACCTGCGTAAGCGGGTTCAGAAACATGTGAGTCGGACGGCATAGGCGGGTTCTCATTTTCAAATAAAGAGCATTTGCTGGTTAAATCCAGTGATAGCTCTTTTTTCATGGGACAAATCATGGTATCATATAGAGTAATGTACATAGATGCCGGAGGGGGAGATCGTTGTTGTTGAAGCGGACCTTGATCGGGCTGCTGCGCAGTCATGAACAGACGGGCGACAGGGCTAAGGATCCAATGCTCAAATCTCATTTCTACAAGCTGTCGAAAGATAAGGCTTGGGAAGAAGTGATATCGACTCTTAAGAAAATGCAAGGATATAAGGTGCTTCATGAGGTGCAATCCGTAGGGGAGATTGTGCTGGAGAAGCGCACAGCATTTGGAAGAACGATGGACATCACCGTTTCCGTTATTAGCGTAAATCCGCTCCAATCAGCTGTCGATATTTATTCAGCATCCCGCGGCTCACTAGGGGATCTTGGTTCTAATTACAGAGTCATTATGGATTTATATCGTACGCTTGATAAGAAGCTGGCTGCATTTAAAGTAAATAATTAATTCATAAACAAAGCGAGGAAGGGTAGCCTTCACTCGCTTTGTTTGCAATAGTGCTGAAAATTTTCTTTGTTTTGAAATTACACGAGTGCTTTTACAGCGTTGATTGCTTGCTCGTAATTCGGGTGCTCTGTCATTTCAGGCAAATATTCAACATATTGGATCGTATCATTAGCATCGATAACGAAGATCGAACGTTGATCCAAACCAAGTTCTTTAATATATACGCCGTATGATTCGCCAAAGCTATGCGCTTTGTAGTCGGACAGCAATACAACTTTGTCGATACCTGCAGCACCGCACCAGCGTGCTTGTGCGAACGGTAGATCAACGCTGACCGTTAGGACAACAACATTGTCGCCTAGTTCGCCAGCAGCTTCGTTAAAGCGACGAGTTTGTGCATCGCAAACGCCAGTGTCGATTGAAGGCACAACGCTGATTAGTTTGATCTTACCGGAGTAGTCCTTGAGGGAAACATTTTCAACAAGTGATTTGTTAAGATTGAAGTCTGGGGCTTTGTCCCCTGCTTTAAGTTCTGGTCCTACTAATGTGATCGGGTTGCCTTTGAATGTGGCAGCTCCATTACGTTCTTGTGTCATTTGTAAATTTCCTCCTCTAATAGATATGGTCAATACCAGATTTATTATAATCGTTATGAAACAACCTTGTCCAATTGTTGGATTGAGAAAGGGGATGTACTAGTGATCTTCTTGCGATATGAGAGCTTTCGCTCTTACTTAAAGATGTATCCCGTAACATCAATATTAATTTTATTGAATATTATTTATTTTATTGTCGTATTATGGAATGGCGATCCTAATGATTCCTTGCATGCATATCAGTATGGCGCGTTTGCTACTGATCCTGTAAATGATCCATTTGGATTAGAACAGCCGTGGCGTTATATAACAAGCATGTTCATGCATGCGGGATTTGAGCATTTGCTCTACAATATGTTTGCTTTGCTCGTGTTTGCACCGCCGCTAGAGTATCTGCTTAAACAAACGAGATATATTATATTTTATTTACTTTGCGGGATTGCGGGAAATGCGATGAGCGCTTTCGTAAATGTGCTGCAAGACGATCTTTATGGTCATGTGGGTGTAGGAGCCTCTGGGGCGATTTACGGCGTGTATGGCGCCTTTCTGTTCATATCGTTGTTCCGCAAGGCTCAGCTTGACGAGAGCTCTCGTAAAACGGTGTATACGATATTAATATTTGGGGTTATTTATTCGATTGTAGTAGCCAAAGTGGATTTATGGGCACATGTTGGCGGCGCTCTTGCAGGCTTCTTGCTCTACCATTTCTTTGACCGAATAAAGACTCAAAAGAAACAGCGATACTCATAAAAACTATGTAAGTACGGGAGAGAATTGAACCGGTATGGAACTTCGTCAGCTTCATTATTTTGTAAAAGTAGCGAAAAAAGAGCATGTAACGCAAGCGGCGGAAGAGCTGCATGTGGCGCAATCTGCAGTAAGCCGGCAGATTCATCAGCTTGAAGAAGAGCTTGGCGTAAAACTGTTCGTTCAAAAAGGTAGAAATTTGCAGCTCACACCAGTCGGTCAGCTTTTCCTAAAGCGTGCTGAAGTGATATTGGCTGATCTGGAACGTGCTGTCATTGAAATACATGAATTTCTGGACCCCGAGAAGGGTGAAATTAGACTGGGCTTCCCGCATAGTCTTGGGATCTCATTAATTCCACAGGTTGTGGCAGCTTTTCGCAAGCTCCATCCGAATGTGAAATTTAAATTTAAGCAGGGGATGTATCCATCGCTTATTCGTGACATGGTGAAAGGCGAGATTGACTTGGCGTTTATATCTCCTTTCCCTGATGAACATGAATTCGTTTGCGGCGAAGTATTGCTGACAGAGGAGCTATATGCGATATTGCCGCCGGGGCATCGCTTATCAGACAAAGCATCGATTGCACTGAAAGAGCTGGAGCATGAGACGTTCGTGTTGTTTAGCGAAGGGTATTCGCTTAGGCCGATCGTTTGGGGAGCTTGCCAAGAGGCAGGCTTTACGCCGAAAATCGGTTTTGAAGGGGAAGAGACGGATACGATACGCGGTTTGGTAGCCGCTGGGATGGGCGTAAGCCTTCTTCCTGAGATGGCGCTTCACTATACAGGGCCATTGCAGCCGACTAAAGTAAGGGTAATCGAACCTCAGGTGACTCGTACAATCGGACTTATCCAGCGTTCAAATGAGAAATTGCCTTTAGTTGCGAAAGTGTTTCACGGTTTTCTGCTTCGTTATTTCCAGAACACGATAAAATAGATAAAAGAACAAAAAAAGAGGAGCAGTTCCTGTCGGTCGATGAAGACCGAAGGGGAGCTGCTCCTCTTTTGTTTAGCTATAAGACACGTAAGTTTATTCCTGACGGCTGCCGCCTACGAAGATTAAGATATATCTGACAAGCTCCAGCAAGGACAAGAGAGCCGCTGCTACATACGTTAAAGCCGCTGCGTTAAGCACCTTTGCAACTCCGCGTTCCTCATCATTCGTTATGAACCCTTCAGCAACCATAATGTCTCTAGCTCGGTTGCTTGCATTAAATTCAACCGGAAGTGTAATGACCTGAAAGGCAACTGCTACTGAGAAAAATATGATGCCAAGCCCAATTAGATTGAGTGCAGAGAATAGAATACCGGCAATAAATAAAAATGGTGCTACGCCGGATGCAAAGTTCACGACTGGGAATATACGATGTCTGAGCACGAGCATTGGGTAATGCTCCGCATGCTGAATGGCATGGCCGACTTCGTGACAAGCGACTGAAATCGCTGAAATTGAATTTTCATAATACACAGGCTCCGACAAACGTACAACTCGGTGAATAGGATCGTAGTGATCGGTCAGTGTACCGCGTACTGGCTCGATCGGTACATCATGAAGTCCGTTAGAATCAAGCATTCTTCGTGCTGCCTGGTAACCGGTCAAACCGCTGTTCGCTTGAACTTGCGTCCATTTTTTAAACGTTCCTTTGACTCGGAATTGAGCCCAAATTGTTAGTATAAATGCAAGTACGATTAAAACATAGATAAACGCCATTGAGTCATTCCTCCAATTTTTGATGAAATGTATAGCTACATGAGGGAGCTTTTGTTAATGAGAAGCATAAGTGCCTCTATGCAAGCTGCGGTTTGCGGCATAAGACGAGTGTAGAGGTGATTGGCTTGACGAGGCTTGAGCTTCTTAATAACAGGCTCTAACTCCTTCACTTCACGCTCGAGCTGGCTTAGATGGTACTGCAAGTCCGTAAGCTTACGTGAGACCTGCTCCTCAGGTGTAATCTTGCTCCAGCTTTCAATTGTGGCCTTAATCTCATCTAATGTATATTTATCTTTTTTCATCTGTTCAATACGTTCCAGACGCTGCAAAGTTTCATCAGAATAGAGGCGATAGTTTTTGGCGGAACGCTCTGCAGGCTCTATTAGACCGATTGAAGTGTAATAATCAATGGTTCGTGCACTGATTTGCGCAAGCTTGGATAGTTCTCCGATACGATACATTTTCAAATCCTCCATTCGTTCAAAATATAAGTAAACTAGATCCCGCTTGCGTACTAAGCTTATGTTTCATCTCATTCTGAGATGATGTGTCGACAAAGAACAGGTTTGTTGTTTTAGCTCGTCATGTCTAAAAGAACATCATTACCTATTGAGGTGAAATTCACAATCACCATCTTATGGGAAAACGTATAACTATTGTTCCTCTAATGATAATAGGAAAGTAACCATACAGTCAAACGTGTTACATGACTATACAATTTTAGTGTCAATTTTCAATTTCGACAGGGCGTTTTCATGTGTTTCTTCTATATAACGTAATTTAGGTGACATGAAACGGGTGTGAGTCATAGTGATTTGCGTTTTTAACTAGAAAAAGTAGGAACCAATACCTATATAGAGTGAAAATGCGAAGAATAAGGAGTTTCAGCTGACGATTTTGGCGTTGATTTGCCTCATTTCTTAACGTTCGTGTTAGATTATATGCCGAATGTTTGATTTTTTTTATAAAAATAGTTAAAACGTATTGTCAAATTGAGCACTACTGACTATAATGACATTAAGTCTTTCTTAACGTGTAAGGAAATATAACATTTAGGGAGTGGTCGTAGTGATTAAGAAAACGATGTTAGCTTTAGGAATCTTCACCTTATTGTTCCCGGTAATGGCGTTTGCAGAGGATCCTTCCGCAGCAACGTTGAACATGGGTCTCAACTCTCTATGGGTTATGCTCTCATTCATTCTTGTTCTTCTCATGCAAGGCGGTTTTATTCTTCTTGAAACAGGCTCAACACGGATGAAAAATGCTGGTCACGTTGCTGGCAAAACGATTTTCACAACGGGTTTGGCAGCACTTATTTATTGGGCTTTCGGCTATGGCATCGCATTTGGCGGGGATAGCGGAATTAACGCATTGATCGGCTGGGGCAATTTCTTCTTCGATCCATCACTAGCAGCTGGTGAAGGCGAGAGCTATCCAAGTACTGTATTCTTCTTGTTCCAATTAGCATTTGCAGCGGTTTCGCTTTCCATAGCATGGGGCGGTTTTGCAGAAAGAGCTAAACTTTCAGCTTATATCGTATTTACTGTATTCTTTATTGCGATAATCTATCCTGTAGTAGCTCACTGGATCTGGGGCGGCGGTTGGCTCGCTGAAGATGGAGCGCAAGATTTTGCAGGCTCCACAGTTGTTCACTTAACGGGTGCGCTTGCAGCATTTGCAGCGACTGTATTACTTAAACCTCGTATTGGTAAATTTAACAAAGACGGCTCTGCGAATGAGATTTTGGGACATAACCAAGTATTCACAGCACTTTCTGTATTGCTTCTATGGGTGGGCTGGTTTGGGTTCAACGCAGGCAGCACGGTAGCGATTGGCGATGGATTTTTTGGATATGTAGCATTCAACACGATGCTTGGAGCAGGCGCAGGCGGCGTGGCAGCACTTCTTATCTCTTGGGCAGTAACAGGCAAAGCTGACATTACGGCTATGCTGAATGGTACGCTAGCAGGTCTAGTTGCAATTACAGCTTCTTGTGCTTACGTGGCTCCTTGGGCGGCAGTCGTCATCGGTTTAGTAGCTGGCGTGCTCGTGTTCTACAGTGTGAAATTTTTCGAGAAAGTTAAAGTAGATGATCCTATCTATGCATTATCTGTACACGGTGCGGCTGGTGTGTGGGGTACGCTTGCCAACGGTATCTTTGCAACACAAGAACTTGCTGATAAAGTGGGAGTTGGTACAGGCGGCTTGATCGACACAGGCAGCTGGAAGCAACTTTGGGTACAATTCGAATCGGTAGTAGTCGTTGGCGCATTCGTACTCGCTGCATCATTCCTTATCCTAGGTATTATGAAGCTCGTGATGGGCTTCCGCGTAACAGAGGAGCAAGAAATTATCGGTCTTGACCTGAGTGAGCATGGAGCTTATGGTTATCCTGAGCAAATGAAAAAAGCTGGTCAAAACATTCAAGGCTAATAGAAGGTACGCGATGGACTGACCGAAAGGAGAGAGCGTCGCATGAGTGATCCGGTGCGATTGCAGCTGCTTAAGCAGATTGGTTCAGCTGATCATGTGGATAGGCTGCGAAACTTGCGGGATCAGGTTCACGAGCATATGGAGGCTCTTCTCCCAACGCGTCCAGTCGAACAATTTAATGAACAATTAAATGAGGTGCACGACGCGGTGATTCAGCGCTCGATTATCCTCGCAGAAGCGGAAATGGCACGGAGGGGGAATGGTTCTCCCCCCGTGCCTTACGCATATGTATTGTTCGGCAGCGGCGGTCGGCAAGAGCAAACTTTGTCAAGCGATCAAGACAGCGGAGTTGTCTATCAAGATCCAGTGGCTGATTCAACAGAAGTTAAGAACTATTTTTTGAATTTAAGTGCGCTCATTGTAAACAATCTCCAAAGTGTAGGTTACCCGCCTTGTGAGGGCAATGTGCTAAGCAGCAACTCGGATTGGTGTTTGTCCATTTCGGAGTGGAGCGTTAAACTGGGTGCTTGGTTTGAGGAGCCTGCTTGGGAGGCAGTGCGTTATTTGCTTATTATCGCTGATGGCCGCTGTATTTATGGTGATTATAAGCTCGTTGAACAGCTTAAAGAATTGTTTTTTATTGATATGCTTAACCACCAGATCATCCTGCAGCGGATGCTGGATAATACGCTACGGCATAAGGTGCTGCTAGGCTTTTTTGGCCAATTGCTGAAGGAGCAGTATGGCGAGGAAGCGGGCAGCTTGGATATTAAATATGGCGCCTATATTCCTATGGTTAATTCGATTCGGCTATTATCCATACAAGAAGGCATCCGTGAAACCTCTACGCTTGAAAGAATTAGAATGCTTGTAAAGGCAGGGAAGATGTCATCAGCTGACGGGGCTATTTATGATCAAGCTTTTCGGATTTTTCTCCGGCTCCGTCTAATGACGACTGAGAAAAATGCAGATGGCTTATATGCCAACAATGGAAAGCTGTCGAGCCATAAGCTTACGAAGGAAATGACGGATGAGCTTAAGAGCGGACTGCGTCTTGGCAAGAGGCTGCAACGAACGGTTTTTAAGCAAACAATGGGCAGGTTTACGTAAGGCGGTGGAGAAATGAAGGAACAAAAAGGCGTCGGTCGCATGTGGAACCTATACAAAATGGGAGGATTTACGCCTGCCATCGCTTCTATGCTAGGCTCGCAAAATGCGCAGCAAATGGCGTTTATTCGGAATGTCAATAAAGAGCAGCGCAAGCAGTCGATGTTCGATATGCCCCTTCGAGAGCTGGAGGTCATTGTTTTTGATCTAGAGACTACAGGCTTTTATCCGAATAATGGGGATGAAATTATTTCATTTGGCGCTGTATTGTTTCGAGATGGCGAGCTTGTTGAAAGTGAAACCTTTTATAGTCTCGTGAATCCTAAACGAAGAATTCCGAAAGCGATAGTCGAACTGACCGGCATTACGAATGAAATGGTACAGGATGCGCCTGATTTGATGCAGGTGCTTCATGATTTTATGGAGTTTGTCGGCAGAAGGCTGCTTATCGCTCATGCTTCCGGCCACGATAAGCAATTTCTGAACGCGGCATTGTGGAGGACGTCAAAGATTAATTTGAACCACAGAGTGCTGGACATGATGATGGTTGCCAAATGGCTCGAGCCCAATCTGGAAGGATACAGTCTCGATGATTTGCTTGAGAGCTGCTGTATTCCAATTACAGAGCGGCATCATGCTTTGCAGGATTCAATCATGACAGCAAAGCTGTGGCGGAACTATTTGACGCGCATTTTGGAACGAAATATTACGACGCTCGGCGATCTGTATGCCTACTTAAGCAAGCACTAGCTGCAGTGGAATAAATGAACCTTCTGAGCGGCGATAGGGCTTAACGTCAGGCGATTTCAAGTTCTCGAGTGAAACAATCCAATAGGAAAGCTCCGAAGCGGGCAGGAAACCGTCAGTGTCGCTAGAAGACGGAATAGCCTTTGTATGCGGATGCGAATGAAATAAGCCGACAAGCGTTTGTCGGTTTTTTTGCATGTCATAATAAGCTGCGGTCCACTCGGTCGGGTCAAACGAGAACGAATGCATGGGATCGTTATGATTATTAGTTATGGGGATAACGATATCTATAATGGCTTCATTTTGATCAGTGGCAATGGAATGTAAGGATTGGCTGCTTGCCATAATGCCGCATGCCTCTAAAGGTTGAGCATCCGCACATATTTGAATAAGCCGCTCGTATGCCGATTTGGTTATGCATCCACGCGTTTGCTGTGATTCCAACACAATGCCTCCTTTTTTATAATGCGAATGAATTAAGTATAACGAAATAGGCTTAAGTACGCTAACTTCAATAATGATGGGTATGAATAATACTCAACTTACCCATAATAGTCGTCAGAGAATAGATAAGAACCATTTCTTTAAAAATGACGTTTTGATGGCTAATTTGTCCTGTGTATTGAGCTTCTATACGGTGCATGATACCATGAAGCGATATAGGCATTTGAAAATGTGAAAAAAAGGATGGAACCTCATGAAGCGTGTCGCAGCACTATTTACGATTGCGTTGCTGTTTGCAGGATTAGCTGTATTTCAATATAAAAATGATGACTCGGATTCAGCAGCGTTAGCAGCCACCTCCGTCGATTTTAAGCCGAAAGCGGGATTTCAAGCGACAATCTTCAAACTCCCTGATCTTGATGAGAAGTCCTATGAAATAGGGGGCAAACAGGATAAACTGACCTTCGTTAATTTCTGGGCATCTTGGTGTGGTCCTTGTGAGCTGGAAGCGCCGGATCTGCAGCGGCTGCATGAGCAATACGGGGAAAAAATTTCACTCGTTGGCGTTAATGCTACGAAATTTGATAAAGAACGGGCAGCTAGAGACTTTGTCAAAGAATATGAGTTCACGTTTCCAATCTTAATGGATCGGGTGGGCGATGTGACGAAGCAGTATAAGGTAGATACGTTTCCAACAACGTTCCTTATTGACAGTGAGGGCGTCATTAGAGAGCGGATCAATGGCGTCATTCCTTATGCGGAGTGGGAACGCATGATTGAGAAATGGATGTAGTCGGCAGCAACAACAAAAAAGAGTCGAGCAGGCGTGAACAGCCTGTTCGACTCTTTTTGTTGTTCTAATGATTGACGAGACCCATGCGATCGTGAGGATCAACTAGCGTGCTGTCAACCTTTACCATGTTAAGCAGGGCATAACGAATACTGTCTACGAGAGCTTCCCAGCTTGCTTCGATAACGTTGTTTGATACGCCAACGGTGCTCCACGTATTGTTTAGTCCTGTCGACTCGATAAGAACACGCACCTTAGCTGCTGTAGCGTCCTTCTCGTCGATTACACGGACTTTATAATCCGATAGATGGATATCAACGATTTCCGGATAAAACTGCACCAGCGCCTTGCGCAGGGCGTTATCGAGGGCGTTGACAGGTCCATTGCCTTCAGCAGCCATATAAACTTGCTGGCCGCCAACGTTGATTTTTACAATCGCTTCTGAAATCATTTGGCCGTTTGTTTTTTCAACGAGCATTTTGAAGGATTCAACCTTGAACAATTCTTTTACTTCGCTGCCGAATGCTTCACGAAGCAGCAGCTCCATAGAAGCGTCGGCGCCTTCAAATTGATAGCCTTGATGCTCGAGCTCTTTAATTTGATCCATAATGAGCTTTGTTTTCTCATTATTTGCGTTGACATCAAGTCCAAGCTCTTTTGCCTTGGATATGATATTGCTTTGTCCTGCGAGCTCAGAGACTAGAATACGCTGCTTGTTGCCAACAAGCTCTGGTTGAATATGCTCATAGGTTTTGGAATCCTTCATAATGGCGGAGACATGAATGCCGCCTTTGTGAGCGAATGCGGCATTGCCGACATAAGCTTGACCAACAGGCATGTGGACATTCGCAATTTCACTGATATATCGAGCAGTACTCGTCAATGTGCGAAGCTTATCCTCTGGCAAAACGTCATAATTCATTTTGATTTGCAAGTTAGGGATGATGGAGCATAGGTTCGCGTTCCCGCAGCGCTCGCCGTAGCCGTTAATCGTGCCTTGTACTTGACGAGCTCCAGCTTCGATTGCTGCTAAAGAGTTTGCGACAGCCAGCTCACAGTCATTATGTGTATGAATGCCGATAGGAGCCGTTAGCTCCTGCTTCACGCGCGAAACGATTTCATGGATTTCACTAGGCAAAGTGCCGCCGTTCGTATCGCATAGGACGAGCCAGTTGGCGCCAGCCTCCTGTGCTTTCTTCAAAACAGCAATGGCATACTCCGGATTGTTCTTGTAGCCATCGAAAAAATGCTCGGCATCGAACAAGGCTTCCATTTGATTTTGCTTTAGAAAAGCAATGGAATCAAAAATCATCGACATATTTTCTTCTAAAGTCGTTTGCAGGGCTGTATGTACATGGAAATCCCATGACTTGCCTACAAGCGTAGCGGCCGGAACACCGGACTCCACGATGCGAACAAGGCTGGCATCCTGCTCTGCCAAACTGTTTTTGCGACGAGTGCTGCCGAAGGCAGTAATTTTGGCGCTTAAATTGAAAGCTTTGATCCGCTGAAAAAACTCAATATCCTTACTGTTGCTTCCAGGATTTCCGCCTTCAATATAATGAACGCCCAACGTGTCGAGCTTCTGGGCAATTTTTAATTTGTCATCTGCCGACAGGCTGATCCCTTCACCTTGAGTACCGTCACGCAGCGTCGTATCGAATATAGATATGTTTTTTGTCATTAACGGGACGCCTCCTTCACTGAATGCCTTTTCAAATCATAATTTAGTATTATAACACTTGTCGCCTTGAAAGTAGAGGGGGCAAAAGGAATTTTTGTCAGCTCGCGCGTGCTTCGTTGACTTGACCCTATTGGAATTGTATGCTTGGGTGGATAAGCTTATGTAGGCTTATGGCTTAGGTTAGGCGGTGTGTTGCGCGATTATGACAAATACGAATGAGTTCTATCCGGCTAAGGGCCGAGTGATCATTCATTTAGATATGAATGCTTTTTATTGTTCCGTACATGAGGCTGAGGAGCCGGAGAAATATAAGGACAAACCAACTGCGGTGTCCGGCAGCGTTGAGCAGCGAAAGGGTATCCTCGTCACTTGTTCTTATGCAGCACGGAGCAGAGGGATAAAGACGGGAATGACAGTCAGACAGGCACTAACACTTTGTCCTGAGCTTATATTAATCAAACCGGACTTTTCGTTATACCGCAAATATTCACATGGCTTTATGGCAATCGCTAGACAATATACGCCGCTCGTTGAGTCTGTATCGATTGACGAATGTTATATGGACATTACCGGTTCGAAAATGTTCGGCTCGCCGCTTGATATTGCGGCTTCGCTGCAGCAGCGGATTAAGTCCGAGTGGTCTCTTCCTTGTTCAATTGGTTTAGCTCCAAATAAGCTGCTTGCAAAGATGGCATCCGACATGAAAAAACCAAACGGGCTGACTGTGCTGCGGATTCGTGATGTGCAAAAGGTGCTTTGGGATAAGCCATGCGATCATTTGTTTGGCATTGGCAAAAAAACAGCTGATAAGCTCAGCAAGCTGAATATTCGGACGATTGGCCAGTTGGCGGCATCGGATGAAACGATGCTGAATAAGCATTTTGGCGTAGTTGGCTCTTGGATGAAATCAGCTGCCCATGGACTTGATTATTCTGAAGTTAACCCAAATCGGGAACGGAACAAATCGATCGGTCATACGACCACGCTTCCAAGCGATATTACATCGCGGGACGACGTTTTCCGGGTGCTGCTTAATTTGGCGGATCAGACAGGTCGCAGGCTGCGAAGGCAGAAGATGGTCGCAACCACGGTTCAAATCACAATTCGCAAGCCGGATATGACGACGATTGCCCGCTCCCACACCCTTGCAGCTCCTACGGAATCGAGTGAAGATTTCTATAGGGAGGCGTGCAAGCTATATGACCGGCATTGGAAGGAAGGCGAGCCGATTCGGCTGCTTGGCATAACGCTCCAGAACCTCACTTTGCTTGCGGAAACTGCATTGCAGCTTGATTTGTTCAGCTACGAGAAGCAGCCGAGAAAAGAAGCGTTGACTAAAGCGATGGATCAGCTCCGCGACAAGTATGGAGAGGATGCTGTTTTGACTGCAGGAATGCTTGGTGATGATCCTTCAACCTTAATTAGGAATAAACGAATTCGCGGTACATCCTTGCAAAAGGACGATAGTTTGTTATATATTGATGAATGAAGCTTGACTGTACAGAGACGAGATTATTCCGTTTATTTATTTGGGAGGGGATTTCCATGGGTAAGTTTACTTGGGTTGAAAAAGATACGTGCATCGCTTGTGGAGCTTGCGGAGCAACTGCTCCTGACATTTATGATTATGATGACGAAGGTCTTGCAGAAGTTATTTATAAAGCTGACGGCAATACAGGCAACACTGAAATTCCTGAAGATTTGTTCGATGATTTGCAGGATGCAGCTGACGGCTGTCCGACAGATTCAATCAAAATTGCAGACGTTCCTTTTAATTACTAATTTTTGAGTGATGATAAAAAAGTTCCTCTCCGCTTTGCTATGCAGCGGTGAGGAGCTTTTTTTGTATATGGAGCAATAACAGAAATGGACTCGGGATTACAATCAAACTCCTTGCCTGCCGATATAGAGGATATATACCACATGTCGGGAGGATGGGGGATGGACTCTCCGGAAGATATTTTTTATTTGAAGCAATTTGTAAAGCAGCACCCTGATAACCAAATGGGTTGGTATTTGTTAGGCAAGCAATACAAGCTCGCCGGCAAGGAGGGCAAAGCGAATTATTGCTTCCTGCAAGCTGGTGAAGTATACGATGCCTTCGAGCATGAAAGTCATCCGTTATCGGAAAATCAATTGCAGTTGCTTAAAGATTGGGATTTGCAGCAAAAGAAAAAAAGGCGAGCTCGCAAATTAGGAGCATTAGCTCTATTGTTCCTGCTCGTTGCAGTGTTTGCTCCAGCTAGCACTTCCGTATTCAAGGAAAGGCCAGAGCAGCCCGAGCCTATAGCCTTAGTTGAAGTGAACCCAATTGGCGTTGTGTTTATACCGCGTAAAGAACGAAATCCAGTCGGCAGCGCATGGAACAGCCTCATTGCAGCCGGCAAGCAAGCACCTCTTCATACCATTGCAGCTCGCCTTGAGGAAGATGAGGGCTGGCGGAAATGGACAGGGAACACTAGACTGCTCATGTCTGTAGAAAAGGAAAACGGAAGCAGTAAGCTGGATGTAACGATGTATGACCGCCTTACCTGCGAGTGTGAGCCTTCCGAGGCGAGCTCGGCAGCAGCACAATATAAGGAATGGAGCAGGCAGCAAGAGACGCACTGGACGCTTGCAAGCGGCATCTATCAATATGAGAAAAAATATAAAAAGTGGCCGGAGCAGCTGGATGATCTCATTCAATCTTATCCGAACAATGTTCTTTCCGGGGAACGCAGCGGTATGCGCTCTATGTTTCCGGCTGTATTGCGAAAGCTGAAAGTCGCGCAGGCACAAAAAAACCGTTCAATCCAAGAGCAAGCAGCAGGAAATCAGCAGCAAGAGGAAAGCGATAAAAGAACGAGTCCGATCGTAGGCACAAATGGAATTTTGGATAAACAGTGGAGCCAGCCGCTGGAGGTCGTAGTGGATAAAGCAAGTTATCGACTTGCTGTCATCCAAGGTGACATTATTGTGCGCAGCTATAAGGTGGGCCTCGGAGGCGATGCAACGCCTGAGGGAAGCTTCTACATTAGTGAAAAGGTTAGAAATCCGAATGGGCGTGACGATGGAAACTTCGGAAGCCGAGGAATGACATTATCGAATACGCTGTACGCGATTCATGGAACGGATGAACCCGGCAGTATTGGCAAGGACGAATCACTTGGCTGTATCCGGATGGGCAAAGCTGATGTGGAGGAGTTGTTTGATATGGTGCCGCTAGGAACGGTTGTCAAAATAAAAAATGGGACGCTTCCGTCTAAGGTGCAGCAGCCAGCAGAACGCTTTCAGCTGGAGCCGCTCCAAAACGAAACCAATCCCTTGAAAATCTATAAATGGTTGACGTAGACCGCTTACGAAGTGAAAATAAGAAGCAGCGCGACAGCTACAACGACTACGCCGACGATTGAACCAATCCATATAAGCGCTTTTTTGTTTACTTCATCCTTCGGTTTCGCTTTTATTGTAGCCGGTCTTCTTTTTGGTGAACTCATCGACAATCAACCTCTCTATTTCATAGTAATAAATAATATGATTTCATTGTAATCGTTTTCTAGACAAGCCGCAATACAATGGAAGCTTGCACCTTGCGTGCAGGCTCTTTTCTTTTTGCCGCAAAAAAGATAAACTGTCAGATAGAGCATACATCTAAGATCGGAGTGAGTAAGTTGATTTATTCTTCAATTTTAAAACCTATTTTTTTTCGAATGGATCCTGAGAGGGCCCATCATCTTGTGATTGACGGCTTAGCTGCCGGCGGTGTAGTTCCAGGGCTGAATGGTCTGATGAATGCGATGTATGGCGTAGCAAAGTCGCCTGAGCTTGCTACAGAACTATTCGGACTGCAATTCCCGCACCCTGTTGGACTTGCTGCTGGACTTGATAAGAACGGCAAAGCTGCGGACGGTTTCTCAAGCATAGGTTTTGGTTTTGCTGAGGTTGGAACGGTAACGCCAAAAGGACAAGCCGGCAATGAGCAGCCGCGATTGTTCCGCCTCCCATCAGACGAAGCGCTTATTAATCGGATGGGCTTTAACAATGATGGCACTGCGGCAATGGCAGAGAAGCTGTCACGACGCAAAATAAATAGAATCCCGATAGCGGTTAACATTGGCAAAAACAAAATAACGCCAAATGAACTTGCTCATGAGGACTATCAGACCTGCATACGCGAATTGTATACATACGGCGACTTTTTTGTCGTCAATATCAGCTCTCCCAACACCCCGGATCTGCGTGATTTGCAGCATGGTGAAGAACTGAAAAATTTGCTTGCCGCTGTAAAAAAGGAAATAAACACGCAAGCGGCGAAAACAGGAGCAAAAGCAAAACCTGTTCTCGTCAAAATTGCGCCTGACATGACAGATGAACAGCTGGAGCTTACCGTTGCGACTATTATGGAAAGCGGAGTTTCAGGTATAATTGCAACAAACACAACATTATCGCGCCAAGGCCTTCAGCATTCGAATGCTGGCGAAGCGGGCGGGCTCAGCGGCAAGCCGCTGCGAGATCGTTCAACGGAGGTCATACGGGCGGTATATCGCCAAACCGGGGGCAAGCTGCCCATTATTGGCTCGGGCGGCATTTTTACAGCACAAGACGCATACGATAAAATCCGCGCGGGAGCTTCACTTGTAGAAATCTACACGGCGCTTATTTACAAAGGGCCTGGAGTGCTGCGAGAGCTAACGAGTGGATTGAAGGAATGTTTACGCAAAGATGGCTACCGCAATATTGCCGAAGCAGTTGGTGCAGATCACGTTTAAGAACAGGAGGCGGCCGGATGGACGGTAGAGACTGGAATCTTTTTTTACAGCCTTATGAACAAGCGGTTGAAGAACTTAAAGTGAAATTTAAAACGATGCGGGTCGAACTGAAGATACGAGAAGCTTACGCGCCGATAGAATTCGTCACCGGCCGGGTTAAGCGAATTTCTAGTATTCTGGAAAAGGCCAAGCGTCTCAAAGTCCCCTCGGATCAATTGGATACGGGTATAGAGGACATTGCAGGTATTCGCATTATGTGCCAGTTTGTGGATGATATTCACCGCGTAGCTGGCTTGATTCGCACGCGTAAAGATCTTTCCCTTGTATATGAGAAGGATTATATTACGAATTTCAAAGACAGCGGCTATCGAAGCTACCATATGATTGTAGAATATCCAGTTCAAACAGCACTAGGATACAAAATCGTGTTGGCTGAAATTCAAATACGGACGTTAGCGATGAATTTTTGGGCGACAATCGAGCATTCATTAAACTACAAGTTTAAAGAAAGCTTGCCTGAAGATGTGCGTGAGCGGTTGAAAAAAGCGGCTGAAGCCGCATCGCAGCTGGATACAGAAATGACCAGCATACGCAAAGAAATTTTGGATGCGCAGACCGAATTCGAGGAGCAGTCCAACGTGGTCTCGAAGGTGCTTAAAGGCATTCAAGATTTGTATTTTTATAATCGGGTTCGTGAAGCTGCTCAATTTCAAATGAAATTTAATGAGAAATTTGAAAAAGAGGACTATCATGAGCTTAATCAGCTTTCGCTTGATATTCAAACAGCCATTGGGAAAGCTAAGAAAGCAAACCAAAGCTAGTATAAAAGCAGGCGCAAAACCAATTTGAATTGGATTTAAGATAGTTAGGCAAAATGAACATTGAAGACGACTTTCACTCCATTATAGAGTGAGAAGTCGTCTTTTTTTGTTGTCTAAGGGAGGTTGCGCCCATTCCATCATTTACAATAAACAAACGTTAAAATGACTTCTGTTTAACAATACAACCAATCAAAACATATATAATGCACATGAAACAAGAAAATAAAAGGAGTGATTGAGTTGTTTTATAGGTGGAGGAGAAGTTTAGCGGTTTTCATAGTTATGGCTGTTTTATGTTCCAATGCACAAGGGTTCATTCGATCAGCAAGCGCTGCCGATGGTGCGGTACAAGCACCTGAAGCATCTGTTGCTGGAGGGCGTTACGAGGCTGCAATAGCGGTTGTATTAAGCTCTAAAACAAGTGATGCTAGCATTTATTATACACTTGACGGAACGCTGCCTAATGAGAAAAGCAAAAAAGCTGACAATAATCCGATCACGATTGCCAAAACCACAAACCTTAGCGCGATTGCGATAAAGGATGGCGTGGCGAGCAAGGCAGTAACGTTTGGCTACATGATTAAAACAAGTGAAAAGCCGCTGCTGCAATTTGTAGCGATGTCAGACGTTCATGTAGGCTCGCGCACGACAGGTGATCCAAGATATGAAAGCTATTTCGATACGATCGCATCGATCTTTCCAAATCCTGATGCCATCCTAGTTGTAGGTGATATGATCAACGATAACGGGGGAGACAAACCGAACGATCATCAAATGGTAAGGGAAATTTTCCAAGCGAATCTAGCTAGAAAAAATATGACCAATACAAAGATGCATGTTGCAATGGGAAATCATGACGCGACAGTTGCAAAAGTGAATGAGCATTATCCT
Source organism: Paenibacillus sp. MCAF9 (assembly GCF_052114265.1). Classification (NCBI taxonomy): domain Bacteria; kingdom Bacillati; phylum Bacillota; class Bacilli; order Caryophanales; family Paenibacillaceae; genus Paenibacillus; species Paenibacillus sp. MCAF9. The sequence goes on along the minus strand of NZ_JBFREL010000009.1, from coordinate 147,894 downwards.
GCGGATTGGTTCACATCACAGGCTAATGGCTATTATGAAACTCAAATCGGCGGCTATTATTTTTTCTTCTTGAACGGAAACAACTACAACTCGGATACAAGCCAGCGCAATTGGCTTAAGGGCAGACTAGCTGAAATTACAGCTGATCCGTTAAACAAAAATAAGCCGATCTTTGTAGGCATCCATCAGCCGATCACAGGGACGGTAATGGACGGACAGCAGGCGTCCAATCCGAATCTTAACAGTGATCTGGCGGGCTACCCGCAGGTTATTACGTTGTCGGGGCACTCCCATCTGACCAACAGCGATGAACGCTCTATTTTCCAGAAGGATTATACGGCTCTGAATCTAGGCTCGATGTCGTACATTGAAGCAGAGCATGGCTACTCTGCTGTAACGAATGCAGGGCTGGTCAGCCGCTTTGAATTTCCGGTATCTCAGGCTGATTTTATTGAAGTGTATGCGGATCGGATTGAAGTGGATAGAATTGCTTTTAATGCAGATCCGGCAGATATAATGGATGATTGGACGCCGGTTCCCCCATTCAGCAGCGTCGGTACAATTGCTGGCGAGAAATGGGTTATTGAACTGAAAGGCAACACGATTCAAGAGATTAAAAGCAATTTCAAGTATACGAGTGCAAACCGCAATAAAGTAGCACCGCAATTTCCTGCTGAGACGGATCTGAAAGTGACGGATCTGGATGGAACGCCTAAGCTGAGCTTCAATCAAGCGAAGGATGACCAAAACATGCATCATTACGAGCTGACGCTTACGAACAAAAGGACGGGTACGACCGCAAAATCGGTTAATGTGTTCTCCGACTATTTCTTTACGCCGATCCCGAATGCGATGACGATTCCACTGGAAGGACTTGATCCGCAAACGACCTATACTGCGGTCATTTATGCCGTTGACAGCTACGGGAACAAGTCTAGCGCGATCCAGCATACATTCCGTACGGAGGGTACGCTGCCTGAGCTTACGCCGATTGACCCTGAAACGATGTGGAAGGACCTAGTCGTTGATATGAAGTTTGACGACAACTTAAACGATGATGCGAGCGGCGTGAAGGGTTCAGCTGTATCACGCGGAAGCGTTGCGTATGTGCAGGGCAAATCAAATAAAGCTGCGTACATTCCGGCAGGCAATGCGAATTATATCGATATGGGCAGCCGCAGCGATCTGAAGTTTGGCAGTGGCAGCTTTACGGTATCGTTCTGGCATACAGGCAATTTATCCGGTGATCAGACGGTCATTTCGAATAAAAACTGGAACAGCGGCAAAAACGTCGGTTGGTATATCGGACCTGCTGTGTCCAATGCAATGACGTTAAACATTGCAGACGGCACGAACCGAATGGATACTTCGGCGGGTAGCGTAGGAAGTGAATGGCACTTGCTCACGGTCACCGTCGACAGAGCAAATCAAGTTGGCAAAGTGTATGTCGATGGCGTGGAGAAGGCCTCTAAAGAGATGACTGCACTTGGCACGAGCAGTGTAGACACCGCTTTTAATACGATGATTGGCGCAGATGGCAACAAAGGAAACGGCGGTGCCAATGTTACGATGGACGATTTGAAAATTTGGAAACGGACGCTCACTGCAACGGAGATCAAAGCGTTATCCGATTCCTACAAAATCATTCCTGCCTATACGTATGAGCAGCTTAACAAGTTGAAGATTGATGCTTCGGCCTTTGATGCTGCCAGTGAAAGTGTTGTTGGCGTCACCTATTCCGCTGCCAAGATGATGGAGCTCCGTTCTGCTTTAAGCAGTGCATCGGCGCTTACTCCTGAAAGCCCAGTTAACGAAATCGATGAAGCTTATGTGAATCTTATGCTCGCCTTGGAAGCGGCAAAGGAATCTGTTACTTATCAGTTCCTATCGAAATCGGCATTTGCAATCGAATCTTTCAGCTCTTATGCGGATAATGAAGATGCATTTGCATCAAATATTCTCGATGGAGATTCGGCGACTATTTGGCACTCCAAATGGGAAGCTCCCGCGGCAGATTTCCCTCACTGGGTTATTATTGATTCAAAGAATAGCCCTAGCTTGAGCGGCATTCAAAGAACAAGCAGAATGAATCAAACTGCGCTGGAATTTCCGAAAGACTTTGAGGTATACGCATCTGATCGCTTGTCAGATCTAAGTGACGCGGCATTCCTTGCGAATGAAGCCAATAAAGCGACAGGCACCTTCGGCAAATCGTGGACAGGCAGTACGTATAAAGACTTTACACCGCTTAACAAAACGATTTCCGGCAGATATATCAAATTTGTTGTAAAGAGCACTTATAATGCAGCAGGCACCTTTACGAGCATGAGTGAAATTGATTTTACAGGTACCGTGAAGGACAAGCAGACGGAAAAAGCCAGCTTAAAAGGTGAAACGAAAGTAACAGTGGGTGGTTCCATTGCGCTTACTTACGGTCTGGAAAACGTAGTCGGTTCCGTTATGGCAGAGGACATTACGATTGAATATGATCCTTCCAAGCTGACCTTTGTTTCAGCAGTATCCATGGATGAAACTAAATTTTTGATCCCAGAAACGAAGGATAAGGATGGACAAGTAAGATTGATTGCAGTCCATTTGAATGAGGCACAGACGAATGCGAATGGGGATTGGATGAAGCTCACATTCCAAGCTAAGGCAGGAGCTTTGGCAGGCCCAACTCAAATTACAGTGAAAAAAGCAGTATTATCCGACAGTGTGGAAGAAGTAACGATAGCCGGCGATTCGCTTGCACTTGAGGTTATTAATATCCCTGGCGATTATAACAATGATGAGAAGGTAAGCATCGTTGACTTAGCAATCCTCGTAAAATCATATGGTGCGAAGGAAGGCGACAGCAACTGGAATGCAGTTAAATCTGGAGATTTGAACAACGACAAGGTCATTGATATTCTCGATCTCGTATTAATGGCCAAATTAATCGTTGATTGGAGCAAATAAGAAAGAATAAGTAAATAAAGCCTTAGCTGCATTACATGTTTGAAAAAAAGAAGCTGTCCAGCAAGGTCGGAGTAGACCTAGCTGGACAGCTTCTTCAATTTATACAGCAGATGAGCGTTAACTAATCTGTTGATTTTTTTGGTTTGTACAGCTTATCGATGGCTTCACGTATTTCTTCCTTGGTCTTGCCTTGCTTGCTTAAGGCGATTACTTCTTCCATCTCTTTCTTACAAATGCCGCAGCTGGTACTGTGATTGGTCCATGTGACAGCGCCCTCGTCCGCGGGATGTTCGGCAACATAGCAGCGCAGAAGCGAGTCATGGGGGGTTTCAACTGCTAACCCATCTGAGCAACCGCAATAACATGTGATACCGCTCATAATGTCGGCGTGAGCATGGACTCCTTTATAAAGCTCGCTCGTATGTGGCGTATAGTCCGCTAAAAAACCAGGCAGCTCGTCATAGGATGCTGTTGTTTGCCATGTTTCGGAACCGTGTTGATGCTCAGCGCCTGCCTTGTCGTCGTTCGCTAAGCCGCATGCGGTGAGCAAAGTAATAAAAGCGAATGCGAGCAGCAAAGCATACATGATGCTGCGAATGCGAGAATTTTTTTGCTCCTCCGTAATCTGCTCAGCCGTTTGGCGCTGACGCTTCATCATTTGGTTTCAGCCCCCGAATATTTATTGAAAAACGCTCTAAAATCATCTAGTTTATAGCCGGTAGTTCCTTCTTCAGCAAGTCCGCCCTCTAGCTTGTCAATTTGAACGCCATCTTTGAAATAAGCAAGTGTAGGCGTAAACTCGACATTATATTTGTTGAAATAGCTTGGGAATTCTCTTAAGTTGAATTGCGGAAGGTCAATTCCGAGCTCATCAACAAGCGGCATAAGCTGTGGCGTTGTTCTTTGGCAATGCGGACAATCAGAAGCGAATAGGTAAACGAAGAAATCTTCCTTATCGGCCACTTTCTTGTCTAATTCAGCAGGTAAAATGATATTCTGATAGTTAGGATCATTAAGCAGCTTGCGTGTTTCTGGGTTCAGCTCGGAGAGGGGCTTGTCATATACGGCGTTTACCTTGCCACTGTTGTTTAAAACGGTAATAAGACCGAATAAAATAACAACGATACCGATATAGACGTAAATCATTTTCAATTTCTTTTTCTTCTTCATGTAAGCAACTACCTCCGAAACAGGTTTAAGTGGACAAGCTATGAAAGAACAGCATGTCCTTACTTAAATATATTATATAACAAATCCGTATTGGTATGTAAGAGCTTGAACATCAATGTCATACAACATTCGGATTTAGAGAATGAAAGGAAATATACGGATAAAATGTTGGATATTACTGGTTGTCTGATCTGGCGTTAATTGCTTGAGGATCTTGCATGGCTTCTCTCTGTTCAATATAGTTTACGCTAAACGAATGCCTGATGCAGATCGATTTGTTCTTCGGTTCGTTCTGGAGCGTGACCAGCCTCATAATCGCTGTCGATATAGACTGTTTTTTCGCTTTTCGAATATTTTCATATAGGCGATTCGGTATAGCCGATCCTGCGGACTCGCGATCAACTTGGAGAAGCTTTCGTCATCGCCGGCTATTGCTTTTTTTACAAGTTCAATTTCATTTGAAATGGCGGTCGGCCTCCTTATGAGTGATAGTCGTGCTCTAGTTATGCTCTCCCACATGATTACATTCATACTGAACCTTGCCCCAGTCAGGTGCGCCGATAGTGGCTGTTCCAAAACCTGAGGCAAGCACTTTTTCACCATGTTTTAGGGTATAATGATAGGTGCCCTCTGAAAGTCTCGCCTCGCCCTTTAAGGAATAATTGACGGATACAGGAGTGATCATCAGGTTGTGAAATGATTCGTTATCGACTTTTTGCTGCTTGCGTACATCGTTAGCGGTATGATGACTTTGCGAACTTGTTCGACGCTCTCTTGATGAATTTCATATAGCTCGATATGGAGCGGGATGTCGAGTGACAACTTGTTCACCGGAACGATAATGGTCTGATTCACTTTGCCCCATTCCGGTCCGCCTACAGAAGCAGTTCCAAAATCAGTCATGATGATTTTATCGCCCTGCTTGATTGTGAAATGGTATGTGCCTTCGAATAGGCTTGCTTCGCCATTAATTTCAAATACTAAACTTTGCTTCGCTGCTTCAAAATAGCGTTTCGGTGCTTGTCTAACTTTTCAACAATTTTAATGGCGCTTCATTATTCCGTGCGTTGTATAATGGATCCTTAAGCTTTGTGTACGAATGCCTCGGCGAATGCTGAGAGGCTATTTATTTGGCAGGAGGAAATAGCATGAACGGCAATTTGCCGCGTAATTTCACAGAAAAAATGGAAAAGCTGCTTGGTGATGAGTTTGATAGCTTTATGTCTTCGTATGATGCACCGAGAGTATATGGTCTTCGAATCAATCGATTAAAGCTAGGTGTCGAACAATGGAAAAAGCTATCTGACATGGGCGAAGAGGTGCGTGAAATACCTTGGGCACCGGATGGTTTGTATTACAAAGAGGGTGAACGGCCAGGCAAACATCCGCACTATCATGCGGGGCTCTATTATATTCAAGAACCGAGTGCGATGGCTCCGGTAGAACTGCTGGACGTTCAGCCTGGTCAACGCGTACTTGATCTATGCGCGGCTCCAGGAGGCAAATCGACGCAAATTGCAGGGAAGCTGCAAGGAAGCGGAGTGCTCGTCACGAATGATAACGCCAGAGAAAGAACAAAGGCTTTGGCCAAAAATATAGAGCTTGCCGGCGTACGCAATGCTGTCGTGCTTAACGATGAGCCCGCAGCAATTGCCGCTGTTTTTCCACAATGGTTCGATCGTATTCTCATTGATGCCCCATGCTCCGGCGAGGGCATGTTTCGCAAGGATGATTCAATGATTGCAGAATGGGAGAAACACTCGATTGAAAAATGCTCCTTAATGCAGCGCGATATTATGCAGCATGCCGCAGCGATGCTGGCACCTGGAGGGAGAATGGTCTATTCGACATGCACGTTCTCGCCGGAGGAGAACGAGCAGCAAATAGCTCAGTTTTTAGCCGAGCATGAAGATTTTTTTGTTGAAGCTATTTATCCTCAGCATGGCTGGAGGGCAGGCAGAGCGGATTTAGCAGAAGGCATGGCGCAGCTTGATGAAGAGCGTCTGCAATCCATTCAAGGAACGGTAAGGCTATGGCCGCATTTAATCGAGGGAGAAGGTCATTATGCGGCTGTCCTTAGACGCAGCGGGGAGCGGACAAGCAATATTGAAGAAGGGGTCGCTGCTTCTGTAAAGCGCCAGAGCGTCCAGTCTGCTGGCGGAAGCTTAAAACGCGAAGTCGTGCCAAGCAGCGGGAAAAGACAAGAAAAGAAACAAGATCATAGGGATGAGCGCCGCGCAGCTAAACGGCAAACGAGAAATGACTTTGCCAACACTGGATTGGAGCGCCCTGCAAACAAGAAAGGAGCAGGGAGTGGTCGTGATGGAGCCGCGATGAACCCTACTAAAGAAGCAAGTCCAATTGAGCTGTGGCACCAGTATGCAGAACAATTTGCGATAAATGCACGAAGCTGGCCAGGGCGTGTTGTAGCCTTTGGTTCTCGCGTATATATTCAGCCTGCCGAACTGCCATCGCTCGATGGCTTGCGCGTGGTTAGAGCCGGCTGGTATGTAGGTGAAGCTATTCGAGGTCGATTTGAACCGTCACACCCGCTAGCCATGGGGTTAAAGCGAGATGAAGCCGTGCGCTCCGTTAATTGGAGATCGTCTGATGAGCAGACGATTCGATATCTCAAAGGGGAAACCTTGTTTGTTGATGATTCGGAATTAACGGTGCATGCTGGCGCCCCCTCAAAAGGATATATATTAGTTTGCACAGACGGTTTCCCGATAGGTTGGGGGAAATATGCCGCTGGAATGATCAAAAATGAACTGCCTGCAGGATGGAGATGGATGTAGAATGAGTAAACGTATTCGAATTGACAAGCTGATCGCCCATATGGGACTGGGTACGCGCAGCGAAATTAAACGAGCTGTGAAGCTCGGCATGGTTGTTGTCGATGATAAAGTAGTGAAAGACAGCGGACTAATCGTTGACCCTGATACAGCAAAGGTTTATTTTGACGGCGCACCTGTCGTGTATCGTGATGTCGTTTATTTCATGTTGAATAAGCCGCAGGGCGTTATTTCTGCAACAGAGGATAGCCGTGAACGCACGGTAATCGATTTACTTGAGCTCTCCGATCGGCAGCGAGATCCATTTCCAGTCGGACGACTGGATAAAGATACGGTTGGCTTGCTGCTGCTGACGAACGATGGGCAGCTTGCTCATGAACTGTTGTCTCCGCGCAAGCATGTTGCGAAGACCTATGAAGCATTGGTTCTTGGCGATGTTGGCGAAGAAGACCAGCAGCTTTTTTTGGCTGGCATTGCATTAGACGACGGGTATGTTACGATGCCGGCTGAGCTACACATCAAGAGTCGTGAACAACGGGATGATGAAATATTTTCGAGTATCTCCCTTACTATTATGGAAGGTAAGTTCCACCAAGTGAAAAGAATGTTTGAAGCTGTCGGCAAAAAGGTCGTATACTTGAAAAGAGTATCGATGGGACCGCTTAAGCTTGATGAAACCCTTGAAGAGGGCTCCTATCGGGAGCTGACGGAAGAAGAACTAGAGCTTCTGCGCTCACATAAACGGAAGACGGATTAGACATTGTATCTAGTGTTTGCTGTAATTAAGAGATAGAGAGAGCACTTACAGAGTTTGGAATAGGAGTGGAGACATGAGCCTTAATTATGACTTAATTGCTTTAGATGTGGATGGGACACTGCTTACAGATGATCATGTGCTGACGAAAGCTATTCGTGAGTCGGTACATGAGGCTGCCAATCGCGGAGCTCAAATCGTATTATGTACTGGGAGAGGACCATCAGGCGCACTTCCTGTGCTGAAAGAGCTTGGACTTAGCGGGACGGTGATTACTCATAACGGAGCAGCAACGATTAATGCGGATGACCATTCCGTTGTTCACCAATTCGATATGGTACCTGAGCATTTATTGCGTTTTATTCAATATTGCCGCGAGAATGGCATTCATTTTGATTTGAATACTGCTTTTGAAATGATGGTCGAGAGCATGACGCCGGAAGTAGAAGCAATGTATGGTCATTTTCAAGCTAAGCCATCGATTCATGATTTCCGCCTGGGCTTGCCTAGCGGCCTTGTAAAATTTACAGTTTTCGGAACGAAGGATCAGATGGATGTCGTACAAACGGAATGGTCGGGATGGCCTAAGCAGCTTCATTCGATTCGGAGCGGCGACTTCTTTATCGATGTGCATCATAGTGAAGCCAATAAAGGAAAAGCGTTGCAGCAGCTTGCTGCAATTAAAGGCATTGATCGCAGCCGAATTCTAGCAATCGGCAATTATCATAATGATATAACAATGCTTCAATTTGCGGGCATGGGCATAGCAATGGGCAATTCTCCTGAGGAAGTGAAGCTGGCAGCTAATGCAGTTGCACATTCGAATAGCGAGGATGGCGTGGCTAGAGCGCTTTATGAGCACGCTTGGAGCTAATATTTATCCCGGATTTACGAAAACTAAATTTTACGTTTTCGGATGCAGCGGCGCGTATAAATGCCAATGCAATTCTACTAGCTGCGGCAGAGGATATTATGACGCCACATTGACTATCAATAATAATCAGTATGATCTAACGGTTAACGAAGTAAGATCCTGACGGAATGAAATAGAAAAAGAAAGAGCGGTCAGCACTAGGAATAAGTTCCTGTGTTGACCGCTCTTTCTTTTAAAGTTGTTTACCGATTGCGTCCGCCGCCACCGCGCGGTTTGCTCGAAGAGCTTCCGCCACCACGCGGGCTGTTGCCGCGACCGCCGGCAGGTGAGCCGCTGCGTCCGCCTGACGATGATTTGCCGCGCTTGCCTGTTCCACGGCCGTTTTCGTGCTCATTTAATGTTTTCGCTTTGAAATCACTGCGCGCTGCTTCCCAGGGGCTATCCACCTTGGACGAGGCACGGCCTGCTACATGCTCTGCGCCGCGAGGACTGCCGAAGCCGCCGGTGCGAGTTGCACCACCGCGAGCTGAGCCGCCACGACTCTCGGAGCGTTCGCCACCGCGAGCTGAACTTCCGCGACTTTCGGAACGATCACCGCCGCGAGTGGTACTGCTGCGGCTTTGGGAACGGTCATTACCGCGAGCGGGGCTTGCGGATTCGAATCGGTCCCCACGGTTGGCTGTCCAGCCTGTGCTCTCGCCAGCTGCTTCGGAAGCTTGACCGCGAATCTCAGCTGTTCTGCCTGTACGTTTGCCAGCATTAGGACGTACGGTCTCGCGTTGGCCTCTGCGTCCGCCTGGCTTCGCATTGCGATCGCCTTGAGCAGAACGGTCACGACCGCCGCGGCGTCCACCCTCGGATGGCTTGCTGCTGGAACCGCGTGTACTGCTTTTGCCAGCTGCACTGCGTGTTCTCTCTGGACGATCGCCAGATTGTGCGCGTACAGATGTTTCGTTGCCTTCGCTGTCAATCGCACGGCGTGCAAGCTTAGCATTTATGCTTTGTTCAATAAGAATCAAATGGTTTTTGTCATAAGGAGTTGCGAGTGTAATGGCTGCGCCATCTTGCCCAGCGCGACCTGTTCTGCCAATACGGTGAATATACAGCTCGCCGTCTTGTGGAACGTCGTAGTTGTAAACATGGGTAACCCCTTCAACATCGAGTCCGCGAGCAGCAACGTCAGTCGCTACGAGCACCTGCAGTCTTGCATCTCTGAAGCGCTTCATTACTTGCTCACGCTTCGCTTGCGTAAGATCGCCGTGCAGCTCATCCGATTCGATGCCGATCTCTTGGAGTTCCTTGTTTAATTTTTTCGCGCGAACTTTAGTCCGGCAAAAAATAACGGCCAAATAGGGCTGATGACGCTCTAGCAAATGCACGAGAGTTTGCTGCTTGCTTCTATCCGTTGTTTCATAGACGATTTGTGTAATGCTGTCGAGTGTGACGTTGGTACTGCGTACCCGAATATCGACAGGCGTCTTCATATAATCAGCAGCCAGCTTGCGAATAGCATCAGGCATTGTAGCTGAGAACAACATCGTTTGACGAGTTTTCGGCGTTTGTGAAATAATGCTTTCTACATCTGGCAGGAAGCCCATGTGAAGCATTTGATCCGCTTCATCGAGAACAAGCATCTGCAGCTTGCCTAGGCTGACGGTTTCACGTTTCATATGATCGATTAGACGACCAGGCGTTGCAACTACGATATGGGGCGAGCGCTGCAGCTTGCGAATCTGAGCATCAACGTCTTGGCCGCCATAGGCAGCAAGCACGCTTACGCCAACAGCGGGAACAAGTTTTTTGAGCTCGCTCGTAATTTGAATCGCAAGTTCCCTCGTTGGAGTTAATATGAGAGCTTGGACTTGTTCTTTCTCTATATTAATACGTTGCAAAATAGGCAAAGCAAACGCAATCGTTTTGCCTGTGCCCGTTTGAGCTTGTGCAATAACATCCTGCCCGTTGAGCAGAAGTGGAATCGCTTGCTTTTGAACCGGAGTCGGTTCGATAATTCCATCATGGTGAAGCAATTCGCTTAGCTTGGGAGTTATACCCAAAGCGTTAAATGCGTTAGACATTAATACATTTCCTCATTTCGTTTACATCTTTTGATGTTAAGTATAACAGCTGTCCTTATAATGTGCATCTTTACTTTGCTTATGCTATGCTAAAAGCCGACATTAGAGCAGCAGAGGAATGGTAAATATGAATGGAACAGAGCGCTCCGCGATCAAAGCGGGCCTATCGGTAGACATTGTTTTGAAGCAGGATCAACGGACTGGCAAGCTGACACGAGGTGTCGTGAAAGATATTTTGACGAATTCGCCTAAGCACCCTCATGGCATTAAAGTGAGACTGGCTGATGGGCAAGTAGGGAGAGTCAAGAATATCCTGACTTAAAGAGTCCATATCTAGTCAGGAAGGAATGTTCAACGTTAAAGGAGCGATGTGCTGTGGCCTTTGGCATAAAAAGAAAAGAGTTGCAGCGATGGAAGGAAGCCGTTGCCCGCGGAGAAATTGCATTTCTGACGCATTACTGGCTGGATTCAAGGTTTCCAGACATGAAGACTGTAACAAAGGTAGGCTGCTCCGATATGGAGAAGCTCTCGCGCTGGTGCCTCGATAACGGCCTTAATCCTCGCTATATTCATGCGCGGTCAGAGTATCCGCATTTTGATTTGCTTGGACCGATGCAGCGTGAAATATTGAAGCGAGAAAATCAGCTGGAACAGCTTGAACGATTTGATATGGTATGAGGATCAGAATCGCAATTAGCTGCTCATGAGGCGGCTTTTTTTATTACAAAAATGGAAAAAAATCTCGCTCCTTAATGAATCATCCTTTATGATAAATGGAAGCTTGGATGATTATGTCAGTTTAAGGGGAGTGGAATTTGCATATGGTTACCGAGAAATTGCAGCTGCTGGACACCTTCAAAGAATGGATAACGTTTGTAACCGATTTGGCGCGTTACGACGAACGTATTTGGAATCAGAGCATTGCCGCAGGAAAGTGGTCAATTCGAGACGTCACAGCCCATATTTTACGTTGGGATATTTATTTTTATGAAGAAGCAATCTTAAAGGTGCGAGAGGGCTTGCCGCTTACGGTTAAACATTTGGATTATAATGAGTTTAACGAACAAGCAAAAATATACAGCAAGTCAACTTCAATCGCTGAGCTCGTTCATGAAGCTGCAAACATACGTGAGCGGATTATTGACACGATAGCACAGTTAGCAGATGAGCAGTACGAAGCTGCCTATGTAGACGCGGATGGTCATGCCTTTGAAGTGAGTCAATATATAAAAGATTTTATATGGCATGATCAGCATCATATGGAGCAGATTAAGCGACTGTTGCATTTTCGAATAGAGGAAATGAGCTTAAATGGTTGGCCAGCCTTGCAAACGGTTGTCTACGACGGCTGGCTGCTTCGTTTTGCAGAAGGTTATACGAAACGTTCCAATTCGATTAATCCTGTGTACGACAACACGCTCCAGCTTGGTGCGAAAATAAGCTCCTGCGAGGAACTTTATGAACACAAAGGCATTCGCTCTGTTTTTAAAATAACACCCTTCGCTCAGCCTGCCTCGCTTGATGAGGAACTGGCGACCCGCGGTTATGAGCTTATCGATCGGACGATTGTAAAAACGATTCACCTTTCTGATGCTCCATCGCCGCTGCATGCTGAAATTTGGCTAGAGCAGGAAGTTTCAGAGAGCTGGCTGGATGCGGTTGCGGTTTTTAGTCGCTTAACGGATGAACAGCGGTCAACTACACGAAAAATGTTAAAACAGTCACCGCTGGATAAATGCTGCGCGGTTTTGCATGACAATGGAATACCGGTAGCATGCGGCTTTGCGGTGATTGAGGATGGTTGGATTGGTATTTATGATATTGTGACCGATCCTAATTATCGAAATAGAGGTTTTGGAGAGCAGCTTGTGCTGCATCTTCTGCAATGGGGCAAGGGACGTGGAGCGACTGAAGGTTATCTGCTCGTCGTAAAAGATAACGCAGCAGCTAATCGGCTGTACGATAAAATCGGGTATGTCCCGCAATACGAGTATTGGTATCGAGTAAAAAAATAAAAGATGCTATTTGTTTTTTGTAATAATCGTATAAGGCGCCTTGTCGAATGTTTAAGGCGTTTATATGGGAAACTAAACAACTTAGATCGATCAGCATGAGAAAGAAGGATTACTTCGTGAAAATCAGCCATTCAAATTTATCATCAGCATCAGCATCTTCTGCGCCAATTGCAATAACAAGCTCATGGCTTCTGATTCTTGGCATATTGCTAATAGCAGCTAATTTGCGAGCGCCGCTGACAGCAGTTGGACCAATCGTATCTGAAATTCAGCGTTCGTTTGGCATTTCCAGTGCGCTCACTGGGCTGCTGACGACCTTGCCGCTGTTAGCATTTGCACTTATTTCTCCACTTGCACCACGAATTGCTCAGCGCATTAGTATGGAAAACACACTATTTATTGCAATGGTTGTGCTAACTGGTGCAATTGTGATTAGATCCCTTCCGACGATAGCCGCTTTATTTGTTGGAACAATCCTGCTGGGCATGGCGATTGCTGTTGCAAATGTACTGCTTCCGAGCATGATAAAAAGAGATTTTCCGGCCACCGTCGGTTTAATGACTGGTTTATATTCGGTAGTGATGAATTTAGGTGCTGCTTTAGCTTCAGGATTTAGCATTCCCATTACAGAGAAGCTTTCCTTTGGCTGGCAAGGAATGCTGGCCTGCTGGGCACTGCTCGCTCTATTTGCTACGATTGCTTGGGTACCGCAAATTCGTTCGTTTGCCCAGAAGGACAACAACAAAGCAGCAACGAACGGTGAGAAGAATGGTGGTCTGCTGCGCTCTGGCTTAGCTTGGAAAGTAGCATTATTTATGGGTCTTCAATCATTTTGTTTCTACGTTAATGTATCATGGCTGCCTGAAATTTTATCTGATCGCGGCATGAGCCACGTTGATGCGGGATGGATGCTGTCACTGCTGCAATTTGTCAGCTTGCCCGCGACATTTATTATACCTGTCATTGCGGGAAAGCAGGCAAGCCAAAGGCTGCTTGTTATTCTTACAACGATATTGCTGCTCCTAGGATACTTAGGTCTTCTTAGCGGGAATGTAAATCTTATTCCGATTTGTATGATTTTACTCGGAATTGCCGGCGGTTCCGGCTTTAGTCTCGCGGTTATGTTTTTTGTACTGCGGACAAGCAGCACAAGGCAGTCGGCTCAGTTGTCAGGTATGGCACAGTCCATTGGTTATCTGCTTGCCGCTGCCGGACCGCTGTTGTTTGGACTTATTCATGATTTGACGAATAATTGGACTGTCTCATTAGTAATGCTAGTAGTTGTTGCTGTTATTTTTGGATATATAGGCTTCGGAGCTGGAGCGAATAAAACGATATCAGGAGCACAAGAAAATTAAATATGGTGAAAAATTGATTATAAACCGTTTGGAGTTCAAGTTCGTTCTCTTGACACCGAACCGTGTGATCTTTATAATCGAAACTAACGATTTTATGCATATGGAGCGTTGAAGAGGAACAGTAATTTCGTTTGTCAGGCCTAGAGAGCCGGTGATTTATGGTGGAAGCCGGACCTGCAGCGAAATGAAGCTCGCCTTGGAGCTGTGCGATTAACGAAAGCGATGTTTACGAAACATCGTTTACGCGAAAATCACCGTTTGGCCCGCGATAAGGGCGACAAGTGAGCGATCGGCAAAGCATGTCTTTCGCTAACTAGGGTGGTACCACGGGAGAACAACCTCTCGTCCCTAGCGATAATTCGCTAGGGGCGAGAGGTTTTATGTTTTTTTGTACAATTATGCATTCAGCATTTATTTGAGAGAGGATATGAGCACATGAGTCAAGAACAGCAATTTCACGGCTATAACCCGCTTGTTGTGGAGCCGAAATGGCAGCAATTTTGGGATAAAAACAAAACGTTTCAAACGACAGAGGATGCTGAAAAACCAAAGTTTTACGCATTAGATATGTTTCCATATCCATCTGGAGCTGGCTTGCATGTAGGACATCCCGAAGGGTATACAGCGACAGATATCGTGTCTCGCTACAAAAGAATGAAAGGTTATAATGTCCTTCACCCGATGGGCTGGGATGCGTTCGGATTGCCTGCTGAGCAGCATGCGCTAGATACAGGAAAGCATCCGCGCGATATTACGTTTGTAAACATCGATAATTTCCGCAGACAAATAAAATCACTTGGCTTCTCATACGATTGGGATCGCGAGATTAGTACAACCGATCCTGAATATTATAAATGGACGCAATGGATTTTTATCCAATTGTACAACAGAGGACTCGCTTATGTTGCTGAAGTATCAGTTAACTGGTGTGAAGCTCTTGGAACGGTGCTTGCCAATGAAGAGGTTATTAACGGCCTAAGCGAGCGGGGCAATCATCCCGTTGTTCGCAAGCCTATGCGTCAGTGGATTTTGAAAATTACGGAATACGCGGATCGTCTGTTGGATGATTTGGAAGAACTGGACTGGACAGAAAGCATTAAGGATATGCAGCGCAACTGGATTGGAAAATCCAAAGGAGCTGAGGTTACCTTTGAGATTGACGGTCATGATTCCGCTTTGGTCGTATTTACGACTCGTCCAGATACATTGTTTGGCGCGACTTATTGCGTACTCGCTCCTGAGCATGAGCTTGTTGCAAAAATCGTAACGGCAGAGCAAAAAGAAGCAGTTGAAGCTTATCAACTGGCAGCATCGCGCAAGAGTGATTTGGAGCGTACTGATTTGGCGAAAGACAAGTCAGGCGTGTTCACAGGAGCTTATGCCATTAATCCCGTTAATGGCGTGAAAACACAAATCTGGATCGCAGATTATGTTCTTGCTGGTTATGGAACGGGTGCTATTATGGCTGTTCCAGGTCATGACGCTCGCGACTGGGAATTTGCTAAGCAATTTGATTTGCCAATCGTTGAGGTTGTTCAAGGCGGAGATGTTACGAAGGAAGCTTATGCAGGCGACGGCATTCATGTCAATTCCGATTTCTTGAATGGTTTGACGAATGAAGAAGCGATTGCGAAAATGATAGAGCATCTGGATGCATCGGGCAAAGGCAAAGGGAAAATCACTTACCGACTGCGCGATTGGTTGTTCAGCCGCCAGCGCTACTGGGGTGAGCCGATTCCGATCCTTCACTTGGAGGATGGTACGATGAAGACTGTTCCTGAGGATCAGCTTCCGCTTCTGCTGCCTGATGTTGATGCTATCACTCCTTCAGGAACAGGGGAATCACCGCTTGCCAGCGTTACGGAATGGGTGAACACGATCGATCCTGAAACGGGCATGAAGGCTCGCCGTGAAACGAACACGATGCCGCAATGGGCTGGCAGCTGCTGGTACTACCTGCGCTTCATCGATCCTAAAAACGACAAACAGCTTTGTTCGCCAGAGAAGCAAAAGCAATGGCTGCCGGTTGACCTTTACATTGGTGGCGCTGAGCACGCTGTTCTGCATCTGCTTTACGCTCGTTTCTGGCACAAGGTGCTTTATGATATCGGCGTTGTAGATACAAAGGAGCCGTTCCATAAGCTTGTCAACCAAGGCATGATCCTTGGAAACAACAACGAAAAAATGTCCAAATCGCGTGGAAATGTTATCAATCCAGATGATATCGTAAACGAGTTTGGCGCAGATACGCTTCGTATGTACGAAATGTTTATGGGGCCGCTTGAAGCAACGAAACCTTGGAATACCAATGGTGTGGAAGGAACATATCGTTTTCTTAACCGTGTATGGCGTTTGTTCGTGAACGAGGACGGCAGCTTGAATGCCAAAATCGGCAATGGCGAAACGAGTGATGCATTCAAGCGCACATGGCATCGTTCAATCAAAAAAATTACGGATGATTATGAGGGACTTCGTTTCAACACCGTAATCAGCCAGCTCATGATTTTTGTAAACGAAGCCTACAAAACAGATGTACTTCCGCAAGCAGCAATGGAGCAATTCGTTCAATTGATTTCTCCAATTGCGCCGCATATCGCGGAAGAGCTATGGGAGAAGCTGGGACGCACGGATTCGCTTACGTATGCAGCGTTCCCGACGTTCGAAGAAGCTTGGACGGTCGATCAAGAGGTTGAGATCGTCGTACAAGTAAATGGTAAAATCGCAGATCGCATCTCCATTGCAGCTGATATGGACGTTGCTGAGATGGAAAGCATAGCGAAAGAACTTGAGAAGGTACAAGAGCTGATTGCCGGCAAAACAATCCGTAAAGTCATTGCGGTAAAAGGCAAGCTAGTCAATATCGTTGCCAATTAAGACAAACAGAAGAGGTGAGCGGGCATTAGCTGAAGAACAGCTATTGACCGTTCACCTCTTCGCCTATAAAGGCGGTCGAAACCTTGACCACATCTTCATCGAACTTTGCATGTGTCGTACGGATGAGTTGATTGAATACTCCTTCTGTCTCGCGGCGCAGCAGGTTTAGCGCTTGGGCTGTAATGCCGCCAGGGACGGCAACTCTCTCTTGCACCTCTGCTGGTGTAAGGCCGCCTTCGGTCAGCAGCAAGCCGGTTCCGAGCAGCATGGCGCTTGCAACACGCAGCGCTTCATCACGGCTTATACCCGTTTCTTCAACCGCAGCATCAACAAATTGCTCAAGCAGGAAAGACATAAAAGCTGGTCCGCAGCTTGAAATGTCGGATACGATGCGTGTGTAATTCTCATCTATTCGCAGCGGCTGACTAATATGGGATAATAAGTCCTCCAGTTGAGCCATATCATTGTCATCAATCGTTTCCCCATAAATACAAAGCGATGCTCCGCTCCATACATAATTTGTAATGCTCGGAATAACCTTAGCTACCTTGCAATCGAGTTCCCCTTCTAGATGAGAGATAAGGACAGGACTCGTTATAGATACGACAATCTGGTTTGGTCGAATAGTTGCCTTCAAATCATCGACCACTTTTTTGAACTCCAAAGGCTTTACGCACAAAAAAACAATATCGGAGCCGTAAGCAGCCGCAGCATTCGTATATTCGGCTCTCATGCCGGAATAACGGTTGGCCAAGGCTTGCGCTTTTGCAAAGGTGCGATTGCTGACGGCAATTTGTTTTGGTGATAATGCACCAGATGCGATCAAAGCTTCAATGAGCAGGCTTCCCATTGTGCCCGTCCCGATAAATCCGACATTCATGCTGAACCCTCCTATAGGTTTGGCGCGCGCATAACCTGCTTTAATTTGTAGAGAAAGGTTATATGCGAACAAATCCCGAGTGAAAATTTCAATAGCCGTACTCATTTCGTATTTCGTGTGCTCTCTTACCTTATTCCGCAGGACTTGTTTCATATGTCACTAATTACCAAAAAAACATCGCTTTCAAAGGAGAGTGAAGAAGTGAAGCCTTTAAATGGAACGATTTCTAGCAAAGCCATTATATTTACTTTTATTTTAATACTTGCTGCAGCTATATTGCTGGCCGCTGCTTTTATGGAGCCTAAGCAGCCGGAAACAGGTGATTGGGTACCTTTAAACGATGCTGTGAAATCTGCAGTCGCTGCAATTGAGGCAGCAGATACGGGTGAAGAAGACGTAAAGAACAAGAAGGATACTGAGATGATCCCGGAAAAGGAGCAAGAAGCATCAGCTGCAGGTGTTGATCATCGGAATGAGCAGGATGGGAAAGCTGCTTTAAAGGAAGATACGATTGTATCCACTGCGCCAGCAGCACCAATTGCTGATGCAGGCATGGATGATGCAGCAAAGCTTGATATCAACCGTGCAACGGAGGCGGAACTTGATGATTTGAAAGGAATCGGACCGTCAAAAGCAAAAGCAATTATTGAAGATAGAGAAAGAAACGGCAAATTTGCGACCGTTAATGATTTGCTCCGTGTCAAGGGAATTGGAGAAAAACTATTAAAAGGATTGGAAGACAGCATTGTAGCTCGTCCATAATTGTGAGAGAATGGAAAGAAGCGGACATTTACAACTTCCGTTTGCCATTATCTATTAACTCATTTGAAGGAGTCGAGAAAATGTCAGAACAACGCAAGCTTTCCCTTGATACACTATCCGTCCACGGAGGTCAGCAAATCGATCCGACTACGTTGTCGCGCGCGGTACCTATCTACCAGACGACATCTTACGGATTCAAAGATACAGATCATGCAGCGAATCTATTTGCATTGCAGGAATTTGGAAATATTTACTCCCGAATTATGAACCCGACATCGGATGTTTTTGAGAAACGTGTAGCTGAATTAGAGGGTGCTCCGGCAGCATTAGCAGTTGCTTCTGGTCAATCGGCTATTACATACGCGATTCTAAATATTGCAGGAGCTGGCGATGAGATCGTTTCCGCTACAAGCCTGTACGGAGGTACTTACAACTTATTCTCAATGACGCTTGCAAAGCTTGGCATCACTGTAAGATTTGTTGATCCGTCGAATCCGGAAAACTTCCGAGGAGCAATCAACGAGCGTACGAAAGCAGTATATGCTGAAACGATCGGAAATCCGAAGGGCGATGTGATCGATCTTGAAGCGGTTGCTGCAATTGCACATGAGAATGGCATTCCATTTATCGTGGACAATACATTCCCGAGCCCTTACTTGTGCAGACCGATTGAACATGGAGCAGACATTGTGGTGCATTCCGCGACCAAGTTTATCGGCGGACATGGAACATCAATCGGCGGTATCATTGTAGACGGCGGCAAGTTTGACTGGAAAGCCAGCGGCAAATTCCCAGGTCTTACTGAGCCGGATCCAAGCTACAATGGCGTTGTTTACACCGATGCAGTTGGCCCTGTCGCTTATATCATTAAAGCACGCGTCCAATTGCTAAGAGATATGGGTGCTGCCATTTCACCTTTCAACTCTTTCCTATTGCTTCAAGGACTTGAGACGCTGCATCTTCGGATGGAACGCCACAGCTCAAACGCGCAAAAGGTAGCTGAATATTTGGAAGGCCATGAAGCGGTTGAGTGGGTTAGCTATCCAGGACTTCCAAGCCACCCGTCCTATGACCTTGCACAAAAATATTTGCCGAAGGGCAAAGGCGCTATTATGACATTTGGCATTAAAGGCGGAGTAGAAGCGGGCAAGAAAGTGATCAACTCCGTTCAGCTATTCTCGCATTTGGCGAATGTCGGTGATTCCAAGTCGCTAATTATTCATCCGGCAAGCACAACACATCTGCAATTGTCTGAGGAACAGCAAGCTAATGCTGGCGTTTCACCAGGCATGATTCGTCTATCGATCGGTACAGAAGGCATTGATGATATTTTGGCGGATATTGAGCAAGCCATTGCTGCCAGCCAAGCCTAAGCCTAAACGCTTTAGTAGGAAGCTTTAACGAAGAAATATACGATAAATAAATGCAACCAGAGATCATCAGATGCAGCATGAGAGAGGAAGTTGAGTTATGAGCACCCAAACGAAGGATGCCGACCGCAAGGACTGGGACACCTACTTCATGGATATTGCCTATATGGTTTCGACGCGTTCGCGTTGTCCGCGCAGACATGTTGGAGCTGTTCTTGTACAAGGAAAAAAACTGCTTGGCACAGCGTATAACGGCGCTCCGATGGGCGTGCAGGATTGTCTTGAGGCAGGCTGCATGATTTCGGAGGAAGTTGAGATGAAGCTGGTCGACGGCAAGGAGCAGCCATTCAAGAAGCAACGCTGTATTCGAACGATACATGCGGAGCAAAATTTGCTGCTGTTCACCGATCGTACCGATCGCGAAGGCTCAACCGTTTATGTAACCGACCAGCCTTGCTGGACATGCGCTAACATGCTCGCGAACAGCGGCGTTATCGAAATCGTCTATCATCGGAGTTATCCGAAAGACAGTGAAAAGGTGAGCAATATGATGGCCCAGAAAGGTATTGTTTTCCGTTGTTTGGATCATTACGAGCCACCTGCTCAGGCGCATATGGATGTAACATCATAGCGTTGTTCATGAAATAGTAGAAACGAGGAGGAACCTCTGATTGCATCTTTTGATGCGACAGAGGTTCTTTTTTTTTGTTATGAGGCTTTGCGAATTGGAGGGAGCTAGAGGTGAATCGACGTCCTTTAATTTGGTTTGCGATTTGTTGGGTATTTGGGGGCGCGGCTGCTGCCGGTTTGAACAGCAGCGGCGTTTGGCTTGCGGCGGGAGCGGGAATATTGCTCGCAACCGCCGCAGTGCTTGGCAAGCAAGCGACGTGGCAGCTCGCGGCGGCTTGTGCTTTGGCAGTGTGCCTTGCCGCAGGAGAGCGGTTATGGGCGGATGCCCGCAACGTGACTGCGCTGCCAGCACTGCTTGCCGCCGCTGAGGCGGATGGACCGCGAGCTGCGTATGCGGCGGAAGCGGAGGGCGTTATTGTGTCGGCGGTGGAGGTCGACGGCGACCGCGCGATGTTTCGCGTGGAGGCGCACAGCATCCACGTTCAAGGTGAAGCCGCTGCGCAGCCGTTGCGCGAGCGGTTGATCGTGCATGTCCGGCTGATGGAACAGCCGGAGCAGGCTATCGCCGCGGCTTGGCAGCGCGGCGCCAAAGTGCGCCTTGCCGGCGAGCTTACGCGGCCGGCTGGCGCATCCAATAGCGGCGGATTTGATTACCGCCGCTACCTCAGCAGCCAGAGAATCCACTGGCTGCTCAAAGTGAAGGGCACCGCCGCCGTAAAGCCGGCGCCGGGCCCCAAGTGGACCGCGGCCGCGCTGCTCGGCCGCGTCGACAGCGCGCGCGCATGGCTTGGCGCGCAGATGGAACAGCTGTATCCGTCCTCGCAGTCCGGATACATGAAGGGGCTGGTCCTCGGCATTCGCGAGGACCTCGATCCAGAGCAATTCCAGCAATTTTCAAAGCTAGGTTTAACGCATATTTTAGCGATTTCGGGCCTACATGTTGCTGTATTCCTTTATGCGCTTAGCGGACTGCTGCGCGTCGCACGTATAAGCCGCGAACGAATGCTGCTCATCCTCATGTTGTCCGTTCCCTTGTATGTGCTGCTTGCCGGCGCTTCCCCTTCGGTTGTCCGCGCAGGTCTAATGTCCGTTCTTGGGCTATTGGCAGCCCGGATGGGCAAGCTGAAGGATGGGCTGCATCTGCTAGCTGCTGCTGCGGTGCTCATGCTTATTTATGATCCCTATTTTATCGAGGATGTCAGCTTTCAGCTGTCGTTCATTGTAACGATCGGTCTGATTGTCGGAGTCCAGCCTGTACGGCAAGCGATGCCGAGGTGGCGCAGAGGAAAATCGCTGCTTGATCTGGCAGCGGTTACGCTCGTAGCGCAGATTGTTTCTTTTCCATTGACGATTTATTATTTCAATCAGTTTCATGTGTTGTCTATGCTCGCGAATTTTGTGCTCGTTCCGTTCATCAGCTTTATCGTTATGCCGCTTGGCGCAGTATCGCTTCTGCTTGCGATACCTTGGGAGGGCGGCGGCAAGCTGCTGGCCTATTTCTCGCATTTCGCGAATGAATGGACGTTTGCTTTCGTCGAGCAGCTGTCCGAAGTGGATTCACTAAGGACGATTTGGGCAACTCCGCCTCTTTGGTGGGTGGCAGCTTGGCTGATTATATTTGGTGTCATATTTCGGATTTTGCGCAGTTGGACGATGCAAATCGCTGCGAAACATGAGGAAGAAGCAGCGACCATAGAGGAGACAGCTGCAATTGGAGCGGTTCATCCTTACTTAGTGGTTAAAGAAAACAGTAAAAAGCTAAGGACTAGCCTATATCTGCTGTTAGCGTTAGTTTTGATTATGATTTTTTATGCCTTTAAGCCGGATTTATTTAACCGTCAGGCAGAGGTTAGTTTTATTGATGTTGGTCAAGGCGATGCTGTACATATCCGAACACCCGGCGGCAAGCATATTTTAATCGATGGCGGAGGTATGATGAGCTTCCGCAAGCCGGGAGAAGAGTGGAAGGAGCGGAGCGACCCTTTTGAAATTGGGGAAAAGGTGCTTGTGCCTTTACTAATGAAAAGAGGCGTGCGCGAGATTGACATCCTCGTCATTTCACATTTGGATAGCGATCATATCCGTGGTTTAAAAGCGGTTTTGGAGACAATTCCAATACGCAGCATTTGGTGGAATGGAACGGTGAAGGAAGCAGATGATGCTCAGCAGCTAATTAAGCAGGCACTTGCGCTGGGAATTCCAATGTACAGCGCGTCTGCGGGCATGAAGCAGCAGGTAGATGCAAATACGAAGATAAGCGTTCTGTGGCCCTTGGCGCAAAAAGAGGAAGCGGTGGCTCACCTTGAGGAGCAGAATGAAGCCAGTGTTGTGCTTAGTGTTCAGCTTTTTCAGTCGGTCTTCTTGTTTACCGGTGATATTAATGCAGCCACGGAACGCGCCATTATACGAAATGAGCGGCAGCAAAATATAATGGATTCAAATGAAAAGACTGTCTCCGTTATGAAGGTTGCACATCATGGCAGTCGTTTTTCAACAAGCGCAGAGTGGCTCGATTATTGGGATACTCTTGGAGCAGTAGCTTCTGTTGGAGCAACAAACACCTACGGCCATCCTAGTCCAGATGTAATTTCTCGATTAAATCAAGCGGGAACCGCTTTGTGGCGAACAGATCGTGATGGCGAGGTACGGTTTATTGTAACCAGCCAAGATTTATTTACGTATACAAAAATTAAGTAGGGCGGGTATCGAAAAAATGGGAATAGAAAGCCTTGCCTTCATCTTTCCGTACCTAAATTCGCATAGCATATGAAAATCATTCATACTTAGGAATAAAGAAGTCGAGCCGTTTTCAGAGGTTTTCGACTTCTTTCTATATACGAGTTAGTTGAAATTTGGTATCCTTTAATGTGGAGTTTATTTCGATTCTTTCACAGCATAGCGAGTATCTGTAAATTTTTTATGGTTTTTTCCTGCTTCGTGCATTCAAGACGGTCCGCTTGGGGACAATCGCTCTGCTTGTTAAAACTTACTAAAAAAAATAAAGTAATATTTCTAATTTATCTGCAACTTTTACCGCAACCAGTTCGTCAGAATGGTTGCAAGAGAGGGGGATCCTTCGTGGTGGAGCCGGAGCTTATAAGAGCCGCTCAGTCGGGAGATCGCGACGCTTTAATTACTCTATTGCGAGAGATTGAAACGCATGTTTATCGGACAGCCTATTATATATTAAATAATGAACAGGATGCCCTTGATGCAGCGCAAGAAGCGCTAATTCGCATCTATACAAAAATAGGCTCGTACGAAGAAAAAGCGCAGTTCAAAACATGGATTCAACGTATTGTAACCAACATTTGCATTGACAAGTTTCGGAGAAATAAACCGACCGTCTCAATAGATGAGCACGACATGGTATTCCACGAAAAACAAAACGTGGAGGACGAGGTAATGTCTGCTTACGCTGTTAAAGACATTCAAGCCGCTATCGACAAGCTTCCTGAGCATCATCGTGCGGTCGTCGTCCTTCGGTATTTACAGGATTTCTCTTACAATGAAATTGCAGATTCGCTCGATTTGCCGCTCAATACAGTGAAATCCTATTTATTCAGAGCTAGGCAACAGCTGCAGACTTTACTCCATGATTATCAGAAAGGTGGTGTCCGGGGATGAATTGTCAAGAGGTGATGGAACTAATGCAAAGACAGCTAGACAACGATCTCGATGAAAGCGAAATCGAAGTCTTGATGAATCATACTAGACAGTGTCCGGACTGTGCAGCCATGTTCGAGCGGTTACAGCTATTGTCCGCCGAGCTTACCAGTTTGCCAAAAGTTATGCCGAGCTATAGCTTAGTCGATGCGATTATGCCTCAATTAGAGCGGATGGAACTGTTTGGTCAGGCTGAAGCGGAACCGCCATCCATGGTTAGCAGAACGGAAGCAACAAAACGTCTTTCGAAGCGTCAACGCCGCTGGCCGTCCATGCGCATTATGAGTGGTGTGATCGCAGCCGGAATCGTTGCAGGGCTGTTTCTCGTAACGTATAATTCAGGCTCGATTGGCGATATGAATGCATCACAATCTTCAGCCAAGCGATCGAATAACGTCGCGGCTGATATGATGAACGATACGCCAGTGGAAATGTCTTATAAAGCGAGCGCTAACGGTGCTGAAGACCCAGAAGTGAAGACAGAAACGGCAAAAAAAAGTGATGAAGCCGATTCATCGCCATCGTCCAAGAGTACCGCAATAAATCCTTTAACCAATGAAGACAAAGCGCCTGATGGTGGGTCATTTGAGGATGGCTCAATCAAGGGCTTAACTTCGAATCCTTCTGAAGGGTTGGTTGAAAACGAAGGCGAGAATGGTTTGGGTGCGAATGCGAACAGCACAGCAACGGTTTCACCCGATGGCCTTTATAGCGGCAAGGCTGACAATTTTAAAATTAAAGTAGTTGCTGCTGCCGATCAATCTGTCGTCTTCACATCACCGCGCAAAAACGGTGAGCTGCTCAATCTGGCCTGGTCTGAGGACAGCAAAAAGCTGACCTACGAGGTTCATGTTGAACAAGGAGCAATTGAGAAGTATGTGATCGATTTATCTACGCTGACGGAGCAGAAGGCAGGGCATTAACTTGGAAACTGCTCGCTTCAGCACAGATTGCGGTCTGCAAAAATTAAGGGTTATTACGCACATTTACATCGATTTATGCGTATAATGTTAGCAGCGATAGTGTCTGCGACGAATCCTTAACGTCGTATGACCATCCGCAGGGCGGTACCATGGACCTGCCTGCGAATGTTTATATAGATGTTCGGCAAAGGGATGAGGCTTTATATGGCTCATCCCTTTGTTGCCGTCTAATTGTACTTACTCGTGACGAGGTGAAGGTATGGATGCAAAGGAAGCATTAAAAGAAATAAAGGGCGGACGTTTCCGTCCCATTTATGTGCTGTATGGCAAGGATCGTTATCGGCTGCAGCAATTTATTAACGTATTGACCGAGGCGATGTTTACAGCTGAAGAACGAGAGCTTGGCATTGTTAAATTTGATACAGCGGAAACCTTGATTGAAGAAGCGGTTCTTGAAGCGGAAACATCGCCTTTTTTTGTGCAGCGGAAGCTGATTTTGATACGTGATGCGACTGTGCTGTGTGCCGGAGGCAAGGAAGGCGGTAAGCTTGAGCATCGTCCTGAGAAGCTGATACAGTATATGGAGTATCCTTCAGAGACATCCATTATCGTTATTTCTGTCCAATCAGAGAAGCTGGATGAACGTCGAAAGCTTGTAAAAACGTTAAAGGATCGTCATTCCTTAGTTCCCTTCCCTGAACTCGACGCGGCTCAGCTTAAGCAATGGATGATTAAGCGTGCAACAGATCAGCAAAGAACTTTGTCTTCAGATGCGGCTGAGCTGCTCCTATCACGTGCTGGAGCGAATATGCAGCAATTGTCGCAGGAAGTGGACAAGCTGTGCTTGCACGCGGGAACAGGCGGTGTCATTGATGTAGAGACGGCATCTATGCTAACTGCAGCAACAGTTGAGGAGGACGTATTTGCGCTTGTGGATGCGATCGCTGAGCTTCGCATTGACAAGGCTATTCGTCTGTACAGAGAATTGCTGGTTCGTCGTGAAGAACCGATCAAGATCGCCGCTCTTATCGCTAGGCAGTTAAGAATCATGCTGCAAATCAAAGAGCTGGAGCAGCATCACTATTCCCCTCAGCAAATGGCTGGCCAATTAGGATTGCATCCATACGCCGTCAAGCTTGCCGCGGAGAAAAGCCGGAAATTTCAAGTGGCTAGACTTGGCAGGCTGCTGGCTTCACTTGCAGATCTCGATTATAAAATGAAAACCGGAGCAATTGATAAAACGCTCGGTTTAGAGCTGTATTTGCTTTCACTTGGCATGGAGAAGGGCGCATAGCGTTCTTTCCATTGCCTTTTTTTATGTGAAAAGCAGATAAGCAGCATGGAACAACAAAAAAGCTTCACCGCTCGATAAGAGCAGTGAAGCTTTTTTGATGTGCTAAACGAATTTCAGTTGACCAGATGGACAACGTCATTCGTATGAGCGGTTATCTTGCTTAGGCTTGAGCCGAAAGGGCATTCAGACGTTTAGCAAGACGAGATTTTTTGCGGGAAGCCGCATTTTTATGAATCAGGCCTTTAGTTGCTGCTTTGTCCAACTTTTTCGTTGCAGCGATAAGAGCTGCTTTAGCAGCATCTACATCAGTGCCAGCGATAGCTTGGTCAGCAGATTTAACGGCCGAACGAAGTGCGGATTTTTGGGATGCATTCAAAGCACGACGCTTTTCACTTGTTTTAACGCGTTTAATCGCGGATTTAATATTTGGCATGGAATTCACCTCCTAAACTGTTTACAACGGTTTATCTACATCATAAACCTAGACAACACAACTTAAAGTATATTATCATGCCACTCCTCAAAAAGCAATAGCAGGAAGCTCCTTATAAAAACTGTATTCCGTAAGGATGAAGGCTCATCTACGAGTATGAAAATAATCCATCTGCAAACAATAACATCAGAACTGGTGTTTGAAGGGAGAATGAGCTATGGAGAACGAACTTGATTTGCAAAAATATAATGTTAGAACAGACTTGGCGCTTGAAGCGAAGGAGATGGCAGAGGCGCCAAGCGGCGGGCCTATACCAGGCATACAATCCGAAACTTCGGAAGATGAAGGAATAACGATTACGCAGCTGCATGTACAAAACGAACAAGGCGCTCAGGCCATTGGCAAAATGCAAGGGCATTATGTGACGATTGAGGTTCCGGAGCTGCGAAAAGGGGATACGGGGCTGCAGGATAGGGTGGCGACACAGTTTGCCAAACATTTTGAAGCTTTCCTTGAACGGTTGTCCATAAATAAAACAGCGCGAGTTCTAATTGTAGGTTTAGGCAATTGGAATGTTACGCCTGATGCTCTTGGTCCAATTGTTGTTGAGAATGTAATGGTCACTCGTCATTTTTTCGAGCTGATGCCTGATCAAGTGGCGCCTGGTTATCGCGCGGTAAGTGCGGTAGCGCCTGGAGTACTTGGCATAACGGGTATTGAATCCAGTGAAATCGTTCAAGGTATCGTTGAGAAGACGAGTCCGGAACTCGTCATTGCTATTGATGCATTAGCATCTAAAGCATTAGAGAGAGTGAATACAACGATCCAAATTGCAGATACAGGCATTCATCCGGGCTCTGGCATCGGGAATAAGCGAAAAGGGCTTACAAAAGAAATTTTAGGTGTCCCGGTCATTGCGATCGGAGTGCCTACCGTTGTTTATGCTTCGACCATCGTCAACAACACGCTTGAGATGATGAGCAGTCATTTTAAGAAACAAAGCGCAAACTCGGATCAAATTTTAGGTTTGGTAAATCAGATGGAAGAAAACGAGAGGCTGCAGCTCGTCAGGGAAGTGCTCAGCCCGCTTGGCCATGATCTGCTGGTTACGCCAAAGGAAATTGATGAATTTATAGAGGATATCGCCAACATTATAGCAAGCGGACTAAATGCATCGCTGCACGAAGCGGTTGATTCAAGCAATGTTGCTGCGTATACGCATTAAATTCCTATGATAATTAAGAAAGAAGCTTTCTAAAGGCATAACCTTTGGACAGCTTCTTTTTTTTGCGCGATTCGCTATTTTGTATCCCTATAACTCTATCAACGCTAATTATTCCACATAGATTTGGTTCTATGAACTCTATCACTCTCATAGTTTAGTAGTGACTAATGCGGTTAGCACTATGAAGCGGGAGGTAATAAACCAATGAAAAGAAAAATTATGCTGTTTGATATAGGGAAGGAAAGTAGACGAGTGAGACAATTGCTAGTAACGGGACGTACATTCGCGTTGCTCTCATTTTGCTCAATGGTATTTTTTATTTTGTTAGGAGCAGCGGGTATGGCGCATCAGCAAACGACAGCTTCGCCTGTAAATTCAATGAAAGGTTTTGCTGCTGCTGTATCGAGCGGTTTTTTTGGGGATATGCTAGAGATGGAGATGCCAGCATTTCAAAGCAGTCGGGAAACAGATACTTTTACTTCAAAGCAAATTAGTGCGTTTCTTATGCGAGCTTTAACAGATATTAATCCTAACGATCCCAAAAGCTTGCTTGCAGGCGAGCTGCCTGGCATGGGGGTTAATGATGCTTACTTAATTCGCAAGGGCATCGGTACGGATACAGCGGTGGGGCCGGAAGATAATGCACCGATTACATATGATCCGCTTGGCGAATTGCATGAGGATACAGGAACAGATGTATCGAATAATGGGGCGACAGAAGGAAATGAGGAGGAGCCGCTGCCGGTACAGACAGACAAGCCATCTTCAGGAACTGGCGAAGGTGATAACGGGGAGCCGGCGAAACCTACGACTGGCGGAAAAAAAGTGGCTTTTATCTATCACTCGCATAATCGCGAATCCTGGTACCCTGAACTGACAGATAAAAAGAAAGACCCGAATTCTAGTACAAAAAATATTACGCTGGTTGGCAAACGGCTTGCCCAGAAGCTGGAGGAGAAGGGTGTAGGCGCACAGCACTCGAACACTGATTATCCAACGGCGATTAAAGGATATGATTGGAACTATTCTTATAAATATTCGATGAAAACGGTGAAAGAAGCCATTGCCAGCAACAAGGATTTGAAGTTTTTCTTCGATCTTCACCGAGACTCGCAGAGGCGGAAAGAAACGACCATCGATATTGATGGCAAAAGCTATGCGCAGGTTTATTTCATTATCGGCCATAAAAATCCCAATTGGGAAAAAAACGAAGCCTTTGCGACTAAAATTCACGAAGCGCTCGAAAAAAAATATCCAGGCATCTCTCGCGGTATTTGGGGCAAAACAGCCTCATCAGGCAATGCCGAATACAATCAATCGCTAGCTGAGGATAATGTGCTTATTGAGGTAGGGGGCGTAGACAACACCCTCGAAGAGTCCTATCGAACAGCGGATGCGCTGGCAGCAGTTATTTCCGAAATTTACTGGGCAGACGAGAAGGCATCAACAAAAAAGTAGGAGGGGGCGAAGAATAAGTGAAACGAAATGCGCTAAAATGGACGGTGCTGGGCGGTGCTTTGGCGATAATCATCATGTATGGCATTGATATGTCCTCTTCGGGCATCGAGCGTATATATGGACCTATAGAAGGCTCAAGCGGGTACACAGAGATTCCGCAGACAGAGCAAAATGTGCAGCCAGTTAATGATTTTCAGAAGGAACAGCAGCAAAAGATTGCCCAGCTTGAGCAGGAGCTTAAAGAACTAAAGCGACTTGCTGCATATGATGACGAAACCACAGGAGAAACGGCCGAAACCTTTCCTGCCGAAAATGAAAGGATGCCTGGTCTTCCGCTTAAGAGTGACCAGCCAGCAGTAAATAAGATCGCAGATTCAACCTCTGGTTTGCTGCAAAATATGTCAAGTGAAGGCATTCGAATGGTCGTATCTATATTCGATGGGCTGACGAAGTGATAATGAACATTGCTGGTCTTCCCCTTAACTGATATAATAGGAGGAATGATTAGCATTATTGGAAATTGTGGGGGTTAGGCATGACTGACGTACGTGACCGACAAAAGAGAATTAGGAATTTTTCCATTATCGCGCATATAGACCACGGAAAGTCTACGCTTGCTGACCGGATCTTAGAATTTACCGGCGCTTTGACATCACGCGAGATGCAAGAGCAGGTTCTTGACAAAATGGATTTGGAGCGGGAACGCGGAATTACCATCAAGCTGCAAGCGGTACGCTTGGCATATAAGGCAGATGACGGGATCGAGTATATACTCAATCTGATTGACACGCCTGGACACGTCGACTTTACATACGAGGTTTCACGCAGTCTCGCTGCTTGTGAAGGTGCTTTGCTCGTTGTTGACGCTGCGCAAGGCATTGAAGCGCAAACGCTGGCTAACGTATACTTGGCGTTAGACAACAATTTGGAGATCGTACCTGTTATTAATAAGATCGATTTGCCAAGTGCGGAGCCTGAACGGGTAAAGCAGGAAATTGAAGATGTCATTGGATTAGACGCCAGCGACGCGGTACTTGCTTCTGCAAAAGCGGGAATCGGCATTAAGGAAATACTAGAGCAGGTTGTGACGAAGATGCCTTCACCAGAAGGAGATCCAGATCAGCCGCTTAAAGCGCTTATTTTTGACTCCCATTATGATCCCTACAAAGGCGTAATCGTTTATGTACGAGTTATGGATGGAAGCATCAAAGCAGGCAATAAAATTAAGTTTATGGCAACGGGAGCAGAATTTGAGGTCATCGAGGTTGGGGCATTCATGCCGAACATGGCGATCGTGAAGGAGCTTGCGGTCGGTGATGTTGGTTTTGTCGTTGCGGGCATCAAGAACGTGAAGGACACGCGTGTCGGTGATACAATTACGGATGCGAAGAAACCTGCACCAGAACGTCTGCCAGGCTATCGTCAGATTAACCCGATGGTATTCTGCGGACTCTATCCAATCGAGACACAGGACTATAATGACTTGCGTGATGCGCTTGAGAAGCTGGAGCTTAACGATGCATCACTCAAATATGAGCCGGAATCATCAACTGCTTTGGGCTTTGGTTACCGCTGTGGATTTCTTGGCTTGCTTCATATGGAAATTATTCAAGAACGGATTGAACGGGAATTCAACATCCCGCTTATTACGACAGCACCAAGCGTAATTTACAAAATTACGCTGACAAATGGCGAAACGATGGAGATTGATAATCCATCGAACTATCCTGAAGCAGGCAAGCTTGACTTCGTAGAAGAGCCTTTCGTTAAGGCTGCTATCATTGTCCCAAATGACTATGTCGGCGCAATTATGGAGCTTTGCCAGAACAAGCGTGGCGAGTTCGTGAATATGGAATATTTGGATTTGAATCGTGTAACGCTTACGTATCAATTACCTTTGTCAGAAATTGTGTATGATTTCTTCGATCAGTTGAAATCAAGCACGAAGGGTTATGCATCGTTCGATTACGAGATATCGGGCTACCGCAGATCCAATCTGGTCAAAATGGACATCATGCTTAACAATGAACAGGTTGATGCTTTGTCTGTCATTGTCCACCGCGATCGTGCTTACCAACGCGGCAAGGTTATTTGTGAAAAGCTGAAGGAACTTATTCCGCGTCAAATGTTCGAGGTGCCGATTCAAGCATCTATCGGCAACAAAATCATATCGCGTGAGACAGTAAAAGCAATGCGTAAAAACGTTCTTGCCAAATGCTACGGCGGTGACATTAGCCGGAAGCGGAAGCTGCTTGAGAAGCAGAAGGAAGGCAAGAAGCGGATGAAGCAAGTAGGTAGTGTAGAGGTGCCGCAGGAAGCGTTCATGGCGGTACTCAAAATCGGCGAGGATTAAAACGTACGAGGATGAGGGAGGGCGCAGCTCTCCCTCTTTTCTATTTTAAGTGAACTGTATTTACCGACTTATATTTCAACGCGGGACGTGAGCCTGCCGCTCTTATGCAGTGCCAGCCGTTTACGCTTGAAGGAGAATGTTAACGATGAACATGACGCAATCACCACGCGCTTTATATATACACATCCCTTTTTGCACGAATAAATGTCATTATTGCGATTTCACTTCCTATGTACTGAAGGGACAGCCTGTTGATCAGTATCTCGACGCGCTTGAGCAAGAAATGCAGCGTACAGTTGCTGAATGGCCGCCAGTAGAAATTGATACTGTTTTTGTTGGTGGAGGTACGCCTACCGTACTGACTCCTCCGCAAATGGAAAGATTTCTAAAAGCAGTACGCACTTATTTCCCGCTTGCTCCAAATGTGGAGTTTACGATGGAAGCGAATCCGGGCACAACGGACATAGACAAGCTGACAGCTATGAAGGAAGGCGGCGTGAACCGGATTAGCTTCGGGGTTCAATCCTTTGATAATGGATTGCTGGAGCGTATTGGCCGCATTCATAGCGTAGACGATGTATATCGCAGTATCGAGAATGCACGCAAAGTTGGATTTACTAACTTATCAATCGATTTGATGTTTGGCCTGCCAGGTCAAACGGTTGAGCTGTTAAGAGACAGTGTGAACAAAGCGATGGAGCTGGGATTGCCTCATTACTCCATCTACAGTCTAAAAGTAGAAGAAAATACGTTGTTCCATAAGCTCTATGAGCGCAACGAGCTGCCTTTGCCTCCAGAGGAAGAAGAGTTTAATATGTTTATTTTGCTAATGGACATGTTGAAAAAAAATGGATACGGACACTATGAGATTAGCAATTTCGCCGAACCAGGTTATGAGAGCCGCCATAATTCCACTTACTGGCGCAATGAGCCGTATTACGGCCTCGGAGCGGGCGCGCATGGCTATGTCAATCGCATGCGTCATGTCAATTTAAAAGGGATTACACCGTATATCGATGCGGCTTCAAGCAAGCTTCCGCGCCTTGAAACGTTTGAAGTTACTGAAGCTGAAGCGATGGAGGATTTAATGATGGTTGGGCTCAGGCTGCTAAGCGGAGTTCCGGCATCACGCTTCTCGAATCAGTTTGAAGGCCAGAAGCTGGAGGACAAGTTCGGTGATGTTATTCATAAATTAATGAAGGATGGCCTGCTCGAAGCTGAGCAAACGGAAGACGATATCATTTATCGGTTGACTGACAAAGGTGTGCTTCTCGGGAACGAAGTTTTTGGTGCTTTTATCGGATATAACGGCTAAAATACTCTTGAGAAAAAATTCGTTGTGGTGTATATTTATTCATATTGATTTTGATCTTGCACCGGGTGGAGGCGAATGCACAAATGCAGGCAGTACAGGTCGTATGTCGGAAAGCAACGTCTAATGATATCGAGACTTTGTTTGAATTAATTAAAGGTTATGCAGAGCAAGGCATTATGCTGCCTCGCACTCGGGAAGCGCTCGAATATATGATAGATACATTCGTCGTCGCGGAAATTGGGGAAGAAGTTGTCGGCTGCGGTTCACTGCTGCGGCTCGGGAAAGAATTGGTTGAGATTCGCTCGCTTGGCATGTCGGATGGCTACAAGGGCGTAGGGATCGGCAGCAAGCTGGTAGAAGCGTTGATCGAACAAGCTAGAGAGCAGCAAATTCCGAAGGTGATGGCTTTAACTTATGCCGTGTCCTTTTTTGAGAAAAATGGCTTCAAGGTCGTTGATAAGGAAATTTTCCCGGAAAAGGTTTGGAAGGATTGCATCAACTGTCCAAAGCAGCTTGCTTGCGATGAAATAGCTGTTCTGAGAATGCTGAATTAAAGCACAATTTCCGAACGTTCCTACTTTTATTGAAAATAAACCACTCTCCTTTAGCGCTTGCATTAGGACTATTGGGAAAGTGGTTTTTTTGTTTCATTCAACTAATATGTTAGTTTGTCCGAACTCGTTGATAGTAATGCTGCGCGTTTTGGTATATAGTCAAGGTAGATGTTTATTGTCATATAGAGGAGAAATAAAAATGAGCCAAAAAAAAGATCAAATTGTAGCAGTAGAGGATAAACTAAAGCATGTAACGACAGTGCTTTTGAAGAAATGGGCAGGATTTAGCGGGTTTTATGGTTTTAAAGCAATGGGTTACGATGAACTGTTCGCTATGCTAAATACAAATGGCTGGAAAGTTATTATAGATGACTCCGTTTCACCTTATCGTATTGTAGAGCTATACCAAGGTGAAAATCGCGTGAGAAGAGAAAAGTTTGCAACAGATGAAGCAGGAAGAGTTCATAAAGTGTAATTGATTGTAGAATAAGCCGCTGTGCCAACATATATTGCTGGCACAGCGGCTTTCTTTAAGCCACAGCGGAGTTTCCTTGTGTCATTAAATCGTTTATAAGATGTTTAAATTGAATTAGGCGCATGAAAAATGCCGAACTGACTTGACAATCGACAAGCTGGTTTGGTATTTTTGTAGTAATGATTAGCACTCGATTGGATTGAGTGCTAACGAAGGTACATCGAAATAACGGATTTGACATTTACGTAGGGGGAATTCGAATGCTGACGGAGAGACAACGGATGATTTTACATGCAATAGTGGATGATTATATTCGCTCGGCTGAACCAGTAGGCTCACGCAGTATTTCGAAGCGCGGCGACGTTGGCTTTAGTCCGGCAACCATTCGCAATGAAATGGCGGATTTGGAGGAGCTGGGCTTCTTAGAACAGCCGCACACGTCAGCAGGGCGTGTTCCATCAACGAAAGGTTACCGTTATTATGTCGACCATTTAATAAAGCTTAGCGAAGTAGATGAGAAAGACATTGGTGTGGTTCGCTCGTTCGTAACGGACAAAATGAATCAAATGGAGCAGGTTATTCAACAAACGGCGATGATTCTCTCCAATTTAACCAATTACACATCTATTTTGCTTGGACCTGAAATGTTCAGCACATCGCTTAAGCATTTTGGCCTTGTGCCGCTTGATCAAACATCAGCAGTTGCTATTATTGTGACGAACACTGGACATGTTGAAAATCGGACGATTTCAATTCCTGACGGCCTGAAAATGGACGATATGGAAAAGGTCGTTAACATTTTAAACACAAGATTGGTTGGCGTTCCGCTGATTCGTCTAAGGTCGAAGCTTTACACTGAAGTTGGGCAAGAGCTTGAAAGGCATGTTGATCATTATGAACAGCTGCTGCAGGTACTGGATCATGCATTGCAGAATGAGGATGAGCACCGAATCTTCTTAGGCGGAACAACCAATATGCTGACACAGCCTGAATTCAAGGATGTAGACAAAGTAAAAACGATTTTGGATTTGCTTGATGAGACACCAGCCATAATGAAAATGTTTTCCGGCCTTCCGTCAGGTATACAAGTACGTATCGGGACAGAAAATGACCATAAGGCAATTAGCGATTGCAGTCTTATCACAGCAACCTATGCCATTGATGGCCAATCGCTGGGAACGATCGGCATTCTAGGACCAACGCGAATGGAATACGGCAAAGTCATTAGTTTGTTGGATATTATATCCAAGGATATGGCGGTTCTTCTTGGCCGCTGGTATAAGTAATTAATGATATTTTGCCAAGTTTACTTCGTAAACTTTTTTAGGAGGTGATTGCATGAGTACGAAAGAACAACATAATGAGGCAGCCGAGGCTGTAGAAGAAGTGGTATCTGCTGAGCAATCAGATCAAGCAAGCGAGGATACTGTAAACGAGGCTGTGGAAGAAGATTCGCGTTATGCGGAGCTTGTGAAGCTGGCTGAGGAGAAAGAGCAGCGCTTCTTGCGCGCACAAGCGGATTTCGATAACTTCCGCCGTCGTACAATGAAAGAAAAAGAAGAACTCGGACAGTACGCATCGATGAAGCTAATCGGTCAACTGCTTCCGGTTGTAGATAATTTTGAGCGCGCTGTTGCAGCCGCATCTGTCAACGGTGATTTTGAATCACTTGCGAAGGGTGTAGACATGATTTTTCGTCAGCTCGAGTCAACACTTGAGCAGGAAGGCCTTAAAGCTATGAACGTAGTTGGCGAGCCTTTTAACCCTGAATTCCATCAAGCGATTATGACTGTAGATTCCGATGAGCATGAAGAGGGTATCATTGTTGAGGAAGTTCAGAAGGGCTATATCTTGAAAGACAAGGTATTGCGTCCAGCGATGGTTAAAGTAAGCAGTTAAACGGTAAAACTTTTGCTCAATAAATGAGACAAAGCAAGCTGTTATTAGGATAAAATATAAAAATTGTAGGAGGAACTATAGCTATGAGTAAAGTAATTGGTATTGACCTTGGTACAACAAACTCTTGCGTAGCAGTAATGGAGGGCGGAGAAGCAGTTGTTATTCCTAACCCGGAAGGCAACCGCACAACTCCTTCCGTAGTAGGTTTCAAGAAAGATGGCGAGCGTGTTGTTGGTGAAACAGCAAAACGTCAAGCAATCACAAACCCTGATCGTACAATCAGCTCGATTAAACGCCACATTGGTACGAACCACAAAGAAAAAATTGACGATAAAGATTACACACCACAAGAAATTTCTGCAATCATTTTGCAAAAATTGAAAGCTGATGCTGAAGCTTACTTGGGTCAAACGGTAACGCAAGCCGTTATTACGGTTCCTGCTTATTTCAATGACAGCCAACGTCAAGCGACTAAAGATGCTGGTAAAATTGCTGGTCTTGAAGTTCTTCGTATTGTCAACGAGCCAACAGCTGCAGCACTAGCATACGGCCTTGAGAAAACAGAAGATCAAACGATTCTTGTTTATGACCTTGGCGGCGGTACATTTGACGTTTCCATTCTTGAGCTTGGCGATGGCTTCTTCGAAGTTAAAGCGACAAGCGGCGACAACAAACTAGGCGGAGATGACTTTGACCAAGTTATCATCGATCATCTTGTTGCTGAATTCAAGAAAGAGCAAGGCATTGATCTCTCCAAAGATAAATCAGCTGTTCAACGTTTGAAAGATGCTGCTGAGAAAGCGAAAAAAGAACTTTCCGGCGTATTGACTTCAGCTATTTCTCTTCCGTTCATTACAATGGTTGACGGCGTTCCTCAGCATTTGGAGCTTAGCCTTACTCGCGCGAAATTTGAAGAGCTTGCAGCTTCCCTTGTAGAGCGTACGCTTGGACCTACTCGTCAAGCGCTTAGCGATGCGGGAATGTCCCCAAGCGATATCGATAAAGTTGTACTCGTGGGCGGATCGACTCGTATTCCAGCGGTACAAGAAGCAGTTAAAAAATTGATCGGCAAAGAACCGCATAAAGGTGTTAACCCGGATGAGGTTGTAGCTCTTGGCGCAGCTGTACAAGCGGGCGTATTGACTGGCGATGTGAAAGACGTTGTATTGCTTGACGTTACTCCATTGTCGCTTGGTATTGAAACAGCTGGCGGCGTGTTCACTAAGATGATCGATCGCAACACTACGATTCCTACAAGCAAATCGCAAGTGTACTCCACATATGCGGACAATCAACCGGGCGTTGAAATTCACGTCTTGCAAGGTGAGCGCTCGATGGCGGCAGGCAACAAAACGCTTGGTCGTTTCACATTGAACGATATTCCTCTTGCACCACGCGGCGTTCCGCAAATCGAAGTTACTTTCGATATCGATGCGAACGGTATCGTAAACGTGTCTGCTCTTGATAAAGGAACAGGCAAGAGCCAAAAAATTACGATTACATCTTCAAGCGGTCTCAGCGATGATGAAATCAACCAAATGATGAAAGATGCTGAGCTTAACGCTGAAGAAGATCGCAAACGTCGCGACCTTGTTGAAGCAAAAAACAGCGCTGACCAATTGGTTTACTCCGTTGACAAAACAATTAAAGATCTTGGCGATAAAGTTGATGCTGCTGAAATCGAAAAAGCTAACGCTGCAAAAGAGAAAGTAGTTGCAGCACTTGCAACAGACGATCTTGAGCAAATCAATGCAGCTGCTGAAGAGCTGACTGAAATCGTTCAACAGCTTTCAGTTAAGCTTTATGAGCAAGCTTCACAAGCAGCTGAAGGTGCTGGCCCAGAAGCTGGCGGCGCTGCAAAAGGCAAAGACAATGTAGTAGACGCCGACTATGAAGTGGTTGACGATAATAAATAAAGTGTAGCGAGCGAGAGGTCAAAGACAGGCGCTACCTGGCTTTGACCTCCTTTCGTGCTTATAGAGGAATCATAGGATATATAGCGGAGGTGAGAACAGGTGGCAAGCAAACGCGATTATTATGAGGTTCTTGGTGTTGGCAAGGATGCATCAGCAGACGATATTAAAAAATCATACCGTCAGCTAGCACGTCAATATCATCCCGATGTAAATAAAGCTGCAGATGCAGAAACGAAGTTCAAGGAAGTTAAAGAAGCTTACGATGTACTAAGTGACGATGGAAAACGTTCAACGTATGACCGGTTCGGCCATGTTGATCCAAACCAAGGTATGGGCGGCGGAGGCGGCGCTGATTTCGGCGGAGGCTTCGGCGATATTTTCGACATGTTTTTTGGCGGCGGAGGCGGCCGTCGTGATCCGAATGCACCGCAGCGCGGAAACGACCTGCAATATACAATGACAGTTGAGTTTAAGGAAGCAGTATTCGGCAAAGAAACCGAGATTACGATTCCTAGAACAGAAACTTGCGATACCTGTCATGGTGATGGAGCTAAGCCGGGCACGAAGCCGGAGAGCTGTTCGGTTTGTAAGGGCAGCGGACAGCAGGAGGTTGTTCAAAATACGCCATTTGGCCGTATGGTCAACCGTCGTGCTTGTACGAATTGCAGCGGCACAGGCCGCGTAATCAAAGATAAATGTACAACTTGCCATGGCGCGGGTAAAGTGAAGCGTCAACGCAAAATCAACATCCGTATTCCAGCCGGCGTAGATGACGGAGCTCAAATCCGTATGTCTGGCGAGGGTGAGGGCGGTCTTCGCGGCGGTCCTGCGGGCGACTTGTACATTGTTATCCGTGTGAAGCCGCATGAGTTTTTTGAACGTGAAGGCGATGATATTTATTGCGAAGTTCCGCTTACATTCGTGCAAGCAGCACTTGGCGATGAAATTGAGATTCCTACGTTAACGGAGAAAGTGAAGCTCAAGGTGCCAGCTGGCACACAAACAGGCACTTACTTCAGACTCAAAGGCAAAGGTGTTCCTAAGCTGCGTGGATACGGTCAAGGCGATCAGCATGTGAAGGTTACTATCGTAACACCAACGAGCTTGACGGATGATCAGAAGGACCTGCTTCGTCAGTTTGGCGGGCTAAGCGGTGATTCCGTATCGAATGATCAAGAACATCATGAATCTATATTCGAAAAAATGAAAAAGGCGTTCCGCGGTGAATAACCCGGCACGTCTTTTTTTTTTTTTTTTCTTCCCGCGGCTGTATAGAATACGGTGGATAAACATACTCTATTCGGGTAGGAAAACCATACATCAACACACAACCGGAGGGAACTAATACGATGACAGACAATAACAACAACAATAACAGCTTGGAGAAAACAAACTTTGGCAACCTGCCTGTAGGCGAAAACGAAGATGTGGAATTTTCTGAAGAGCTTGCAGACGAAGCGGATCGCAAAGCTGCTCAGCGTGCAGCTGCAGCTGATGAGCGCAACGAGCAGGCATAATGAGCCATATTGAAATCCAAGCGACCTTCGAGGGTGAGGGTGCTGCTCAGGAGACGATGCGGAAGCTTCAAGCGCTGCGTGCAATTGAAGTGAACGGGTTGATTGACAGCGGATTGCTGACGGCAACCGTAGATGATGAAGTCGCCGAACGAGCGCTTCATCTTATTAAACAAATGGGCGGCAACGCAAATACAAATATTACTTAAACAAAAAAAGGGACTGTGGGCTAGTATAGCCTTCAGTCCCTTTCATTCGTTAGACCATTAAATATGAGCAGCTTCTAGAAGCTCCAACTGTGCAGGGCGCAGCGATTGGACGAGAATGTCACGCCATTCGCTGTACTTGTTATGCTTTCGAACCGCAGCGAATGGTTCAGTTCGTTTCGTTAGCGGATTTGCCAAATCCAGCTCAATTCTGCCAGGGGCGCCTTGCATCGTTATGATTCTTGTGCCAAGCAGCAAAGCTTCGTCAACATCAACTCTATGCATTCTTTTTGGACGCTTTCTACCAGCGCTTGGAATATGTCCTCTTTTGAGCGAAAATATTTATAAACGTTGCCAACGCTAATGCCGGCCGTTGCAGCAATATCAGCTATCTTGGTTGCTGCCAAACCTCGCCGTGCTATAACATGCATCGCTGCTTCTAGTATTGTCGCTGCCGCTCATCACGCAGCTTCTGATCTTTTTCAATATTTCTAGGTGACATAATTGCAGTAAACCTCCCGACGATAAAAAGCTTGCTGGAATTGTAATTATCCTCTTCCTCATTCCGTAACGATTGTAGCATAAATACAGCAGTCGGCCTCTTGTGTCATTTTTTTGTGCAAAGGCACTACTCTGGTGTACAATAGATGTTAGGTTTTTAAAGCGAAACGTTTGTCTAGTCGACCGCGGTCGGCGATAGCCGTTTACGATTGGCATTGGAGGATATTACATATGAAATGGTTTGAACTTACAATTTCTACAACTGAAGAGGCGCAAGAGATGATATCCAACTTTTTGCATGAGATGGGAGCAGGAGGCGTATCCATTGAAGAATCGGGTACACTCAGCAAACAGCGTGATACATCATTTGGACAATGGTACGAAACGCCGCTTAACGATATTCCAGAAGGCCAAGCGATCATCAAGGGCTATTTTGGAGAAGACACCGATACCGATGCGCTAGTTGCAGCGATTAGACCTCGTGTCGAAGAGCTTCGTGAATATGATATTGATCCCGGAACTGTAGAATATATCGTTGCAACTGTAGATGATGAGGATTGGGCTACTGCATGGAAGCAATATTTCAAGCCGATTCGCATTTCAGATAAGTTAACGATTAAGCCAACTTGGGAAGAGTATGAAGCAGGTCCGGATGAGCGCATAATCGAGTTGGATCCAGGAATGGCTTTTGGAACAGGGACACACCCAACCACCTCATTGTGTCTGCAAACGCTCGAGTCTGTCATTCGCGGCGGAGAAGAAGTCATTGATGTCGGCACAGGCTCGGGAATACTCGCTATTGGAGCTTGTCTGCTTGGAGCGAAGAGCGTACTTGCAGTTGACCTTGATCCCGTCGCTGTTTCCAGTGCCAAAGAGAACGTGTCGCTAAACAATCTTTCCGAGAAAGTTGAAGTGCGGCTTAGCGATTTGCTTGGTGTAATTAAGGAAGAATCTGCTGGAGGAGAACAAGCAGCTGCGAATGGCGCTTTCAGAGTTACCGTGCCTGTAGATCTTGTTGTTGCTAATATTTTGGCAGAAATCATCCTGATGTTTGTGGACGATGTATATGCGGCATTAAAACCAAACGGAATTTATATTGCTTCCGGCATTTACAAAAATAAAGAAACCGATGTAGAAGAAGGATTAATTCGTCATGGATTTGAAATTATTGAGAAGCGCCGCGATGAGGATTGGATCGCAATCGTAGCGAGAAAGCCACAGGTGATTTAATGGACTTGCAAAGCTTTTTGCGATTTCCGCTGGAGGATTTGCCATTTATCGTATTGGCTTTAATTATTGCATTTACCGTGCATGAGTTCGCTCATGCTTACAGCGCTTATAAATTCGGTGATGATACTGCTTATAATGCTGGACGTGTAACCCTAAACCCGCGTGTGCATTTGGATGTACTAGGGACGCTGTTGATTCTCATTGCCGGATTTGGATGGGCGAAGCCCGTACCGGTAAATCCAAGCAAATTCAAAAGCCCGAGAATGATGAGCATTGTAGTGACCGCAGTAGGACCGTTAAGCAATTTGCTCATGGGTACGATAAGCATTTTTATTTATGTTGCGATTTTGGCTTCAGATATTTTAAGCGGAGCATCTGTCGGTGTGGATGCAGCTGTACATCGATTTTTTGATTATTTTATTTGGTATAATTATTTGTTGTTTATTTTTAACCTTATTCCGCTTCCTCCGCTTGACGGCTACCGGATCATCGCAGATCTGTTGCCGCTAAAGCTTCGTTACAAAATGGATCAAAATGTGCAGTGGGGAATGTTTATCTTTTTATTAATCGTATTTATTCCACCGCTTCGTAAAGTAACACTTGATCCTGTACTTGGGTTAGGCGCAGATCTAATGAACAATACGTTTAAGTGGGTTTACCAGATTTTCTTATAGAGGCTAGGCGGCCGTTCGCAGGCTGCT
This sequence comes from Paenibacillus sp. MCAF9, assembly GCF_052114265.1. Classification (NCBI taxonomy): domain Bacteria; kingdom Bacillati; phylum Bacillota; class Bacilli; order Caryophanales; family Paenibacillaceae; genus Paenibacillus; species Paenibacillus sp. MCAF9. The sequence continues at coordinate 105,716 of NZ_JBFREL010000009.1, read as the reverse complement.
GGCAACGGTTTCTGATAGATTTAGTGAAGACAAACATGTTATTATGAAGGATGGAATTTGTTTAAGGGTGGTTGGAAAAAGATCATGCAACGATATTTCATAGCGGCGGAGCAATTTAGCGACTCTGAAATCCGCCTAATCGGCGACGATGCGCATCACGCCGCAAGGGTTATGCGCACGAAGCCAGGCGATAAGTTTATTGTCAGCGATGGGGAGTCGCGCACGGCGCTTGTCGCTGTGCTTGAAGCATCTGCAACACTCGTAACAGCAGAAATTGTTGAGATGCTAGGCAATGATAGTGAGCCGAAATGGGCAATAACGCTCGCTCAGAGCTTGCCTAAAGGCGACAAAATGGAGCTTGTGATACAGAAAGGAACGGAGATCGGCGCTTATGCATTTGTTCCCTTTCAGTCCGAGCGCATGGTCGTTCAATATGATGCAAAAAAGGAAGCAAAGCGCATAGAGCGTTGGAGTAAAATTGCGAAGGAAGCGGCAGAGCAGGCACATCGCAACCGTGTTCCGGCGATTGAGCCGCTGCATAGCTGGCGTGAGCTCATAAAGTCTATGTCCAATTACGATTTGGTTTTATTTTGTTATGAGCGTGAAGGACATCTTGCCCATGGCAGAGGCGTTCGCACAGCGATTAACGAATGGACCGAACAAGCAGGCGAAGTGAGCTCGCCGAAAGTGCTGCTCATTATTGGTTCTGAGGGCGGCTTCACGGATCGTGAAGCGGACGAGGCAGAAGCAGCTGGTGCTGTGCTGGTTGGACTAGGCAGAAGAATATTACGAACGGAAACAGCGGGCATCGTAGGATTAACCTGCTTATTATATGAATCCGGAGAAATGGGAGGAGCGTAACAACTATGCCAACAGTCGCATTTTATACGCTGGGCTGCAAAGTAAACTTCTATGATACAGAAGCGATATGGCAGCTATTTAAAAACGAAGGTTATGAACAGGTCGATTTCGAATCGACTGCTGATGTTTACTTAATTAATACATGTACGGTAACCAATACGGGAGACAAGAAGAGCCGTCAAATTATTAGACGGGCTGTTCGTCGCAACCCCGATGCTGTCATTGCGGTCACGGGCTGTTACGCTCAGACCTCTCCAGCAGAGATTATGGCTATTGAAGGCGTTGATCTTGTCATCGGGACACAGGACCGGGAGAAAATTATGACGTTTGTGAATCAAATTCACGAAGATCGCCAGCCGGTTAACGCCGTCCGCAACATCATGAAGACTCGCGACTTTGAGGAACTGAATGTACCGGACTTCTCGGAGCGGACGCGTGCGTTCTTGAAAATTCAAGAGGGCTGCAACAACTTCTGTACGTTTTGTATTATTCCATGGTCACGCGGTTTATCCCGCAGCCGTGCTTCAGAAAGCGTGCTAGAGCAAGCTAGACAGCTCGTTGCATCCGGCTACAAGGAAATTGTGCTGACGGGCATTCACACTGGCGGCTATGGCGATGATATGGAAAATTACAATTTAACAAGTCTGCTATGGGACTTGGACAAGGTAGAGGGACTTGAGCGCATTCGAATTAGTTCGATCGAAGCAAGTCAAATCGACGATGCGATGATTGATGTGTTGAACCGTTCCAGCAAAATGTGCCGCCATCTGCATATTCCACTCCAAGCAGGTGAAGACTCCGTATTAAAGCGGATGCGCCGTAAATATACGACTGCAGAATTCGCAGCAAAAATTAAAAGATTGCACGAGGCAATGCCTGGCGTTGCCATTACAACGGACGTTATTGTCGGTTTCCCTGGAGAAACGGAAGAAATGTTCGAAGAGGGCTTCCGCTTCATGGAAGATTTGAAATTTGCTGAAATGCATGTGTTCCCTTATTCGAAACGGACAGGTACGCCTGCTGCTCGAATGGACGAGCAAGTGGATGAAGAAGTGAAAAATGAGCGCGTGCATAAGCTAATTGATTTGTCTGAGAAAATGCAGCTTGCGTACGCAGAGCAGTACGTTGGCCATGTTCTCGATGTTATCCCAGAGCGCGATTACAAGGGTGCCCCGGGTACTGGACTTGTTATGGGCTATACGGATAACTATATCCAGGTCGTATTTGACGGCACAGAATCGCTGATCGGCAAGCTTTGCCGAGTGAAAATCACGGAAGCAGGAGTCAACGAATGTCGCGCCAAGCTTGTTCGTGTGATGGAAGATCATCCTGCCGCAGCGAGCAGCATGGAGCAGCACACCTTCGTGCTGGAGCGTCCGGAAGCGATAAGAGCCTAGCTATAGCTTGACAAAATGCGGGGATTCCTTTGCTTATCGATTCCTTTTGTGGAAAAGATGGAGGAATCCTTTGCTGCATATACAATCTGTTTAATGCTGCAAGGGGGAAACGGACATGAAGGAAATTTCAGCAGGCGGTGTCGTTTATCGCCGCACCGAGGAAGGAAAACTGCAAATCCAGCTCATTCAGGATCGTTACGGAAAAGTTTCGCTGCCAAAAGGAAAAATGGAGCCCGGCGAAACGATTGAACAAACCGCTTTGCGTGAAATCGTCGAAGAAACAGGTCTTGAAGGGGTGATCATCGCTCCGATTGATCAAATTAAATATAAATATGAGCATGAAGCCTTCGGGATGGTCGATAAAGAGGTTCATTATTATTTAGTTGAGGCTGTTGGAGGATCTCTGCATGCGCAAGTAGAAGAGATCCGCGGGGTCGATTGGTTTGAGCCTGGGGAAGCTTGGAGACGTCAAAAGCAATCCGGATACGATAACAATCATCGCATCGTTGCAGGAGCATTCCAGCTGCTTGGTTTGCAAACGGATTAGTGCTAAGTAACGGGATCAAGGCGCCTAAATGTGGGCAGATAGCAAAATGGCAGAGCGATCAATGAGCTTAGAATGTTGAAAATTGTTTGCGTATGAGCGATTTGCCCTGCTGCAGACGAGGATATCCATTCCGATATCGTCGCAAGCTCGCCGATGAACGGCATAAACAGCAATGCGCCTCCAGCGTTTAAGATGACATGCGACCAAGCCACATACTGCCCTGCCTTAGTCCCGCCTATAGAGGCTAACAATGCTGTCGCACAAGTCCCGATGTTTGCGCCGAGAACGACGGCGATACCAAGTTCAATGGGCATTGCGCCTATAGATACGAAACCCATAATGATACCAATAACGGCTGCGCTGCTATGAACAGCAGCTGTAAGAAGCGCACCCGCTGCGAGCCCCCACCATAAGCTCTCATTTGCTTTTCCAAGAAACCAGCTGAACATGGGGCTGTCTTGGACGGCAGAGCCTACGCCTTGCATCATCGTCATTCCAGTAAGGAGCAGAGCGAAGCCGCACAGCACGACAGAGGTCGAACGAACTGCTGGAAGCCAGCGCGCGTTCCGAACAGCAGGAAACAGACGTAATTCTCCTAGTAAAGCCGTTGCCAGCCACATTCCGATCGAGAGGATGAGCAAGGGAACGGCAAGTTTATTTAAATTTAGACCGATTAGCTCTGTCGTTATGCAGGTGCCAATATTCGTACCGAGTATTATGCCTAGTGTACGCGGGAATGTAAGCAAGCCGGCATTGACCATTCCAATGGCAATAACCGTTACGGCTGTGCTGCTTTGTAGAAAAGCAGTCGTGACCGTACCGATTGCTAGTCCGTGAATCGGGGTTGCAGTTGATCGTTTTAGGATTCCGGTCAAATAGGGACCGGCTAATCGATGCAGCGCCAGCTCCATCAGCTTCATGCCGCACATGAAAACAGAAAACCCAAGCAGCATTGGGATGAGTATAGTCTGAACCATGGTTTGGACTCCTTATTATTTATTTCAATTTTTGATTCGTAAATATACATATGCTGCAAGCAAGACAAGCATGACTAGCAAGTCCAATGAGGGGAAGCGAGATAAACGTGAGCAATCCAAAAATATTTCTTCTAAAAGCAAGGAAAAAGAGGCTGGAGCAAGGACATCCATGGGTCTATGCGACAGAAATTGATCGTTTGGAAGGCGATGCAGTGCCGGGTGATTTGGTTGATGTGGTTAACCATCAAGGACGTTATTTAGCAACAGGCTATTGGAATCCAAAATCACAAATTACAGTAAGAATCGTAGCACATACACCAATCGCTGCGATGGATGCAGGCTTTTTCCGTGATCGCCTTCGGCAGTGTCAGGAGCATCGCCGTCGCTTCGTTGCGGATGCCGATTGCCGCTTAGTTTACGGGGAAGCGGATTTTCTTCCTGGGCTTGTTGTTGACCGTTTCAACAATGTGCTGGTGCTTCAGCTTTTGACTCTTGGAATGGATGTAAGAAGAGAAGCGTTGATTGAGGCGTTGATTGACGTATTTCAGCCTGTCGGCATCTATGAGCGCAGTGATGTAGGTGTTCGAGTGCTTGAAGGATTGGAAGAGCGGACAGGCGTGCTTTACGGCGATTGCCCATCCATTATTGAAATTGAGGAAAATGGCTTGAAGCTTGAGGTTGATATTGTTGAAGGCCAGAAAACAGGCTATTTCTTCGATCAACGTGAAAACCGTGCTGCCATTGCTCCGCTTATGAAAGGCTGGGGAGGCCGGAGCGGTATTCATCTCGTAGAGCGTGAAGCACTGGAATCAGGCTCTATTCCAACCGAGGCAAGCGTTGTAAGTAAATCAGCTGGTACATCCGATTTAGTGCCGGTGAACGCGAATGGCAAAGTGGTTACTTTTCCTTTCTGGGATGGTGCATCGGTGCTTGAATGTTTTGCCCATACAGGAAGCTTCACACTGCATGCTTGTAAATATGGCGCCAAGAAAGTAACATGCTTGGATGTTTCGGAGCACGCCATCGAAACCGCAAAGCGCAACGTTGAGCGCAACGGGTACTCCGATCGGGTCGAGTTTGTTGTCGCAGACGCTTTCGATTATTTGCGCGTTCAAGTGAAAGGGCTCGACGAGAGAAAGCAGCGTGCTCTTGGGGGCGTGGATACGTCTAAGAAGATGGAAGGCGGAGCGGGACGGACCTGGGATGTTGTTATTCTTGATCCGCCGGCATTTGCAAAAACGAAAAGTGCAGTAGCAGGCGCATGCCGCGGCTACAAAGATATCAATTTACAAGGCTTAAAGCTTGTGAATGAGGGCGGATATTTAGTTACGGCGAGCTGCTCGTATCATATGCGTCCTGAGCTGTTTTTGGAAACGATCCAAGAAGCGGCTGTAGATGCAGGCAAGCTTCTTCGTTTGGTTGAATGGCGCGCGGCAGGCAAGGATCATCCTCAACTGCTCGGCGTAAATGAAGGGCATTACTTGAAATTCGCAATATTTGAAGTACGAAGCAAATAATTGATTTAAACGAATAGACGGGAGAGTTGCACATGTCGCTTCGCTTTGTCATCGGGCGTTCGGGAGCCGGAAAAACATCCTATTGCTTGAATGAAATAAGAAAGCAACTGCAAGGTCAACCGGACGGACCGCCGCTCGTCATGCTTGTACCGGAACAGGCTACCTTTCAAACCGAATATGCGCTGCTGCAGAGCGGTGAATTAAACGGGACGATCAGGGCACAGGCGCTTAGCTTTCGGCGCCTTGCCTTTCGGGTCATGCAGGAGACGGGCGGAACGGCGCTCGTTCCGATTAACGATACGGGGAAGCATATGCTTCTCTACAAGATCGTACATCGGCTAGGAAAGCAGCTTGAGCTGTTTCAAAACGGTGCGGAACAGCCTGGATTCATCGATAGGCTTGCAGAGCTTCTAACAGAGTGGAAAAGGTACGGAATAGATTCCGAGCTCTTACAGGGCAAGCAGGACGCTTCTAAGGCAGAAGCAGGCCAATCAACATTGCTAAAGCGCAAGCTGCATGATTTGCAGCTCATTTATAGTCAGATGGAGCAGGAACTCGCGGGCATGTATATTGACGCCGAGGATTATTTGCGTTATTTGCAAAATGGTTTTGCTAATGCCTCTGCTATGAACGGCGCGCATATATGGGTGGATGGATTTTATGGATTTACGCCAACGGAATATGAAGCGCTAGGAACGTTGATCGGTTCATCCGCTCAGGTGACGGTCACACTTACACTAAATAGAACTTATGGAATAGGTGAGCTGCCGCATGAACTGGATCTGTTTCATCCAACAGCCGAAACCTACAATAAGCTGATGGAGCTGGCTGCTCAATATGAGGTTGAGGTCGTTTCTCCCATATTGCTAGATGAAATTCCTCCTGTTCGGTTTAAAAGCAGTCCAATGCTTGCTCATCTCGAGAAGCATTATAGCGAGAGAATACCGATGCTTATTGCTGACAAAACGATATTGGACGAAGAAGATGCACGCTGCGGCTTATCGCTGCATGCCGCTGCGAATCGACGTGCCGAGGTTGAGGCCGTTGCACGCGATATCGTTCGCAGAGCACGTAAAGAAGGGCTGCGCTGGCGGGATATTGCAGTTATGGTACGAAATGCGGAGGATTATACCGACTATATCGGACTAGTCTTTGCTGATTACGGCATTCCTTATTTTGTCGATCAGAAGGAGAAGGCGGTCCATCATCCTTTGATTGAGTTTATTCGGTCTGCGCTTGAAACCGTCTTGTTTGGCTGGCGATACGATGCGGTGTTCCGCTGCATTAAGACGGAGATGTTGTTCAAGGTTGACGGAAGTTTGCCTAGAGACTGGTTCGATATGCTGGAAAACTATGCGCTCGCTGCAGGCATTGATGGTTGGAAATGGCTTGATCATAAGCGGTGGCATCCGTTAGTTCCTGTTTCGCTTGATGATGACGAGGATATAGAGACCAAAATCAGCGAAAAGGCGCAGCGTGAATTCAATATCGTACTTGCTGCCAGAGAGGTTGTTGTTCCTCCTCTTCGCCGCTTCTCTGATGCACTGAATATGGCCGAAAATGTTCAAGGGATGTGCGAGGCTTTATATCGTTTGCTGGATGAATCCGAAGCAGCAGATAAGCTCGAGCGCTGGAGCATTCAAGATACTGGAGCAGGGAAAACACAAAGAGCAAGAAGCCACAAGCAGCTTTGGGACAGTGTCATGCAGCTTTTGGATCAATTAGTTGAACTGGCTGGAAAACAGACCGTAACACCAGAATTGTTCGCCGGCATGATTGAGGCGGGGCTTGACAGCTTGAAGCTTGCTGCGGTACCTCCAGCGCTGGATCAAGTATTGATCGGCAGCATGGACCGAACAAGGTCGGGGCATATACATGTATGTTACGTGCTAGGTGCAAATGACGGCATCATGCCAATGCGTGTGAAAGAAGACGGCATTCTTACCGAATCGGAGCGGGAACGTTTGGCTGATGATGGAATCGTAATGGCCCCAGGGGTGCGCAGGCGCCTGCTTGATGAGCGATTTATGATCTATAACGCATTGACCACGCCAAGCAAGCATTTATGGCTTAGCTGGGCACAAGCCGACGAGGAAGGGAAAAGCTTGCTGCCTTCGGAGATTGTAAGGCATGTCCGTCAGTTGTTCCCGGGCATAGCCGTTCAAAGTATCGCAGCAGAGCCATCGCCAAGCTTGCCATTGTCCGAGCAAAGAAAGTTCGTATCGCAGCCGCAGAGAACGATGTCCTATTTGATAGGAGCTATTCGGAAATGGCAGCAGGGAGCAGTTATTGCGCCTTTCTGGTGGGATCTATACAATTGGTACGCGGTTCGTCCGGAGTGGCAGCAGAAGCTTCAGCTGCTGACAAGCTCCTTAACTTATGAGAACCAAGAGCAGTTCCTTTCTAAGGATACAGCACGAGAGCTTTATGGAGCGAGGCTGCAAGTTAGCATATCGCGCATGGAACGGTTCGTATCGTGTCCATTTCAGCATTTTGCCATACACGGCTTAAAGCTCAGGGAAAGAAAGCTTTACCGGCTGGATGCCCCTGATGTTGGTCAATTGTTTCACGCTGCTCTAAGTAAGGTGGCGACGAGCTTTGGTGGACGCTGGGGAAAAACATCGGAAGCGGAGCTTAAGGCGGTCGTCTCGCAAACGGTCGATGATTTAGTTCCTAAGCTGCAATCACAAATCTTGTTAAGCAGCAGTCGTTTTCAATATATCGCTCGCAAGCTGAAGGAAATTGTTGGCCAAGCAGCGCTTATGCTGGGTGAACATGCGCGAAGGGCGCAATTCCATCCCGTAGGGACCGAGGTCGATTTTGGCCCTGATGGGAAGCTGCCTGCACTCCGCATTCCGCTTGAGGCGGGCGGTGAGATAGAGATTATCGGCAGGATCGACCGTGTTGATGCTGCAGAAACGGAGGAAGGTCTGCTGCTGCGCGTGCTTGATTACAAATCGAGCTCGACGCATCTAAGACTTGAAGAAGTCGCCCATGGGCTTTCCCTGCAGATGCTGACTTATTTGGATGTACTGGTTACACATGCATCGGCATGGCTTGGTCGACCTGCTTCTCCGGCCGGTGTACTTTATTTTCATGTGCATAATCCAATTCTGGCGCTGACCAACAGCATTAGCCCTGCTGAAGCAAGCGGTCAGCTCTTAAAGCGATTCAAAATGCGTGGACTGGTTACGGCTGATTCGGAAACCGTTAGACTGATGGACGATGAGCTTGACACTGGCTATTCAGAGCTGCTGCCCGTTGCTTTGAAGCGGGATGGAAGCTTTTATAGTAGCTCTTCGGTCGTCTCGAATGAGCAATGGGATGTGCTTCGCCATTCTGTCAGAAATACAATCAGCCGAATTGGCAGCTCGATACAGTCAGGTGATGTTTCAATTGAGCCTTATCGTATCGGAACAAAAACACCTTGTCAGTATTGCGATTATAAAGCGGTTTGTCAGTTTGATGCTCAGTTCGACGGAAACGAGTATAGGAAGCTGAGCAAACCTTCTAAGGAACATATATGGCAGCAGCTAGAGGGGGAGTAATGGATGATGCACACTGCAAAGGATTCGCCCAAGCCGGAAAATAGTACATGGACCGATGATCAATGGGATGCAATCGTTACAAGCGGCTCGAACATCCTTGTAGCTGCTGCAGCGGGTTCTGGTAAAACAGCCGTTCTCGTTGAGCGAATCATCCGTAAAATATCAGCGAACGCCGATGTTGACCGTCTGCTCGTTGCAACCTTTACGAAGGCGGCTGCAGCGGAAATGAAGGATAGGATTCGAAACGCTTTAGAGCTTGAATTGGAAAAGCAACCCGATTCGGAGCATTTGCGACGACAACTGGCTTTAATGAATAGAGCGTCGATTACGACACTACACTCGTTCTGTATGGACGTCATTAGGCGTTACTATCCGTTAATCGGGCTTGATCCTGGCTTTCGTATTGCAAACGAGACCGAAAGCGAGCTAATGCGCCTTGACGTTCTCGATCAGCTATTTGAGCAAAAGTATGAAGGGGCTGGCGACAACGGCGCTTTTCTAAGGCTTGCCGATCGTTATGGCGGTGAGCGCGGCGATGAGCCTTTGTATAGGCTGGTTCAACAATTGTTCGACTTTGCGCAAAGCCATCCATGGCCTGAATATTGGCTTAGGCAAACCGCAGATGCCTTTAATATCGCGGATGTCGCAGCGCTGCAAAACAGTACGTGGGTTGTCAGTTTAATAGGCGACATTGAGATGGCTTTAGAAGGAGCGAGCTCGCTGCTGCACCAAGCCTTAGAGCTAACACGACAACCTGCTGGCCCAGCACCTTATGCGGCTACCTTTGATGATGATTTGCAAATCATTAGAAGTCTCTCGGAACTGGTACATTCCATGCCCTGGGAATGTTGGATAGCGCCTTTTCAGTCCATCGAATTCGGCAAGCTGAAGGCGATGCGCGGCGATGAATATGACAAGTCCCTTCAGGAGCAGGCGAAGGAGCTGCGCGATCAAGCGAAGAAGCTGATCACTTCACTTTCTGATGAGTTATTTGGCAGAACTGCGGAGCAGTTTTTGGAAGAGCTTCAGGAGCTTGCTCCTCTGATGAAGGCATTATCCGAGCTTGTTATCGAATTTGGCCAAGGCTATGAAGCGGCTAAACGAGCGAAGGGAATGCTCGATTTTGGTGATTTGGAGCATTATTGCTTGCGTATTTTGCGTGATCCGTCTTCTACACCAGAGCAAATGCTGCCTTCGATTGCAGCGATTGAATTCCAGCAGCAATTCGATGAAATATTGCTTGATGAATATCAAGATACGAATATGGTGCAGGAAGCAATCGTTTCGTTAATTGAACGGCCAGGTGCTGGCAACCGGTTTATGGTTGGCGATGTTAAGCAAAGCATTTACGGCTTCCGCCTTGCTGAGCCGAAGCTGTTTTTGCAAAAATATAAATCGTATCTGTCTCGTCATGAGATGAACAAGCGATCGGAAATAGATGAGTCTGACGCTCTGCGCATCGATTTGGCGCGCAACTTTCGCAGTCGATCGGAAGTTGTTGATGGCGTGAATGCGGTTTTCCGCGCCATCATGCGCGAGACTGTAGCTGAAATGGATTACGATGAGCGAGCAGAACTCGTATGTGGCGCTACCTACCCAGATCCAGTGCCAGCCGATCGTTGTCAAGTTGAGTTTGCCGTATTGAATAAAGCGGATGCAGATGACGAAGAGACAGCTGATGCCGATAACTCAGAGTCATCAGAGGGACAGGGTGAGGGAGAGCAAGGAGAAAATGGAACGCTCCTCGAATCAGCTTCCGAGCTAAAGGCGGCGCAGTTGGAGGCGCGCTGGATCGCTCAGCAGCTGCAATCTCTTATCGACAGCGGATTCCAGGTTTATGATGGCAAACGGCGTGAGAATCGACCTATGCAATGGCGGGATGTCGTTATCTTGTTAAGGGCGACCCAGCAGTGGGCGCCAATTATCATTGAGGAGCTGCAAGGAAGCGGTATTCCTGCGTATGCGGAGCTGAGCAGCGGCTATTTTGAAGCGACGGAAGTCGAGACGATGCTTTCCTTGTTAAGAGTTATCGATAATCCGTATCAGGATATACCGCTTGCGGCTGCATTGCGATCGCCATTATTTGCATTAAACGGTGAGGAACTTGCAAGAATACGCATCCAATCTGCGAAATCAACGTATTATGATGCGGTCCTTCAAGCAGCAGGCGATTTGTTTATGGATGAGGACACGCGCAGGAAGCTTTCGCTTTTCTTGGACAGCTTGGACCGCTGGCGTGAGGAAGCAAGGCAGGGCTCGCTTGCTAATTTGCTATGGGAAATCTACCGCGAGACCGGGTATTACGATTTTGTAGGCGGCTTGCCGGGAGGGACGCAGCGCCAAGCGAATTTGCGTGCGCTGCATGACCGGGCTCGGCAGTATGAAGCGACCTCGTTCCGCGGTTTGTTTCGATTTCTAAGATTTATCGAACGTATGCGCGATAGCGGCGGTGACTTGGGTACTGCAAGAGCGCTCGGCGAACAAGAGGATGTCGTTCGCATCATGTCCATTCATAAGAGCAAGGGGCTTGAGTTTCCCGTTGTATTCGTAGCAGGTCTAGGCAAGCTGTTCAATCAGCAGGATGTGCGAAGTGCCTTCTTGAAACACAAAGAGCTCGGTTTCGGACCTCGTTTTGTTGATCCTGCTCTTCGCATTAGTTATCCTACACTTCCTTATTTGGCTATCCGAAGAGCCATGCGTAAAGAAATGCTAGCAGAGGAAATGCGTATTTTGTATGTTGCGCTAACCCGTCCAAAGGAAAAAATGTTTCTCGTCGCGACTGTAGCGGATGCCGAAGCCAAGCTTAAGCGATGGCTTTCTTCCGTCGATGCTTCAGGTAAAATGTCTGATTTCCGGGTTGCTGCAGCACGCTCATTTATCGATTGGCTAGGTCCGCTAGCGGCTAGGCAAATCAATGACAGTCAGCTGGCTGACTATAATGCTCCGAACTGGCATGCTGGTGTTGTTTCTGCTTCTATATTCGGCACTGAAGCCGCAGCAGCGTCAGAGACGGAGCTGCAGGACCAGGACAAGGAAGAACGGCTTCAAGCGGTTACTTCACTTTCGCTTCTTGAGCATGTAGAAGCAGATGATGAGCTGCGTGAGCGGTTGGATTGGCATTATCCGCATCAAGAAGCGGCGGCACTCGCTGCCAAAACATCGGTTACGGAAATGAAGAGGTTATATTCGGAAGAGCAGGAGGATGCTGTTCCATTGGACGAGCTGAATCAGCATCAGGCGAATACACATCTTCAAGAAGCTGCAACTGCTCCAGAAGCATCGTATACGTTCCGACTGCGCCGTCCAGCCTTTATGGAGGAAAAGTCGCTTACAGCAGCTGAGAAGGGCTCTGTTAATCATTTGCTTATGCAGCTTGTCTCCCTCACTGAGGAAATAGATGAACCGTTGCTTAAACAAACGCTTGATCATATGATTGAACAGCGTTTATTAACAGTAAAGCAATCGGAGGCAATTGATTTGCCGAACGTCGCAGCTTTTTTCCGAAGCGAGCTTGGACAGCGGTTGTTAAACGCTGACTGGGTGCGAAGAGAGGTTCCGTTCAGCTGCATGTTCCCTGCTAAACGTGTTTATCCGAATTCAGATCTAGATGAGCCGATATTGATTCAAGGGGTAATAGATTGCTTGTTCGAGGATGCTGCTGGAGTCGTACTGCTCGATTATAAGACGGATCGCATTTATAAGGAGCAATGGGTGGAAGCAGCGGAGCGGCATCGTTTCCAGCTGGAGTTGTATGCCGAAGCAATCGAATCTGTTCTCGGGAGAAAAGTGGATGAGAGCCATGTCTTTTTCTTTGACGGGGGTCAATCCGTTCACCTTAAGAGAACAAACCAAATCTAAAAGGAGGCTGTGAAGTTGGAACCACAGCAAACGGGCAAACGCTCTATCGCGCTGCCGATAACTCTCGTTATTCTTGTATTCAGCTTAATCGGCAATGTTTTTTTGTACTCGCAATTTTTACAAAATAAACAAGAAAACAATTATGTAAAAGGCCAAAAAATATTTAAAGCAGCGATTGGTTCTAAAGATTATGTAGAAAAAATGCTCCCGCAGCTGGATGCTTTGCTTCAAAGTAAAACTTTAGACGAACGGTATGCCATTGCATTTCTTTCAGGTCAAGCAGCTGCGAGCGGCCATGCTTTGGTGGAATTTACTGCAGAAGCAGCAAGCGTGATCGCAGAGCCGGAAAAAATCAACAACGAGCTTACCTTGGCCTATGTAACTGATGTCGACAAAGGCTTGCAAACGATTGGTCACTATGATGGTGCTTTGAACGAAACCGATGCCGCGTACATTCAGGGATTAAAAAGCGCGTTTGAAACCATATCAGGTATATTGAGTGGTTTTAATACAAATATAGGGGAGAGCCGCATTGCAATTATTCGGTTGTCCAGCGGGCTTGAATGGGCTCGGCTTGTTGAACAGATGCAGGCTGTTATGAAGGAAAAATCAGCTGAGATTTCGAAGTAGCAGCTTGGATTCAGTCGCTTTTTTGGAAGGGCACCTTCGAAGTTTTTGCGGGTTATCTTTAATGATTGGACTAGCGGCTAAAATTTCGGTATGATATGGTAAGGAAAGCGAATAGGGGGTGAAACCTATGGACTGTATTTTCTGTAAATTAATCGAGGGTGCAATACCGTCGAAGAAGGTATTTGAGAATGACAGAATTCTCGCATTCCACGATATACAGCCAGCTGCTCCTGTACATATTCTTATCATTCCTAAGAAGCATATCGCAACGATGAATGATGTTACCGATGAAGATGACGAGGTCATAGCCGAGATGTTCGCGGTAGCTCGTAAAATCGCAAAGGAACAAGGAATTGCGGAGTCAGGCTATCGACTGGTCAACAATGTTAATGCCGACGGAGGACAGCTTGTTTATCATCTGCATATCCATGTATTGGGGGGAACGAAACTTTCTTCTCGGGTTGTAGATATCTAAAGTTGACACTGCCTTTTGGTTTGACATATAATGAAATTTGATAAACCGTGTTATAGCTCTGGACGGTCTGTTTCGGAGGGAGGGAAAACTGGTGTCTGAAACTAAAGTTCGCAAAAACGAAACTATTGATGCTGCGCTTCGCCGCTTTAAACGTTCCATCGCTAAAGATGGTGTTCTAGCTGAGGTGAAAAAACGCAAGCATTATGAAAAGCCAAGTGTAAAGCGCAAGAAGAAGTCTGAGGCTGCGCGCAAGAGAAAGTTTTAGGAGGATCCTTCCATAATGAACCTGAGCGAAAGATTGACCGATGATATGAAGCAAGCCATGAAGAATCAGGACAAGTTTAAACTTTCCGTTATTCGTATGATGCGCGCGTCAGTGAAAAACTTGGAAATCGATCTCAAGCGTCCATTGGACGATAACGAAGTGCTTGATATATTGAGTCGCGAAATCAAACAACGTAAAGATTCCCTCCAAGAATTTAAAAAAGCCAGCCGCGATGATTTAGTAGCGGGTCTTGTGGTCGAAATTGAAATTATTAGTCAATACCTTCCCGAACAGCTGACTGAAGAAGAGATTCAAGAGATAGTAACGCAGACCATCCATGAACTCGGTGCTTCTTCCAAAGCCGATATGGGAAAAGTTATGAGTGCCCTTTTGCCTAAAACAAAAGGACGCGCTGACGGTAAACTAGTAAATCAGCTCGTTCAGCAACATCTCAACTAACTAAACATACGGACTCACAAAACACCCCTTAACGGGGGTGTTTTTTTGTACGTTTCAAGAGTAAATGGTATGATGTGGAGAAGGCTGCCTGAAACGTTTTCATTTGTCAAACGTAGTAGAAAGCAAACATGAAAAAAAGGAGGAACCTTCTTGCACATGAATCGATGGCGAAGAAGTATGTCCGCCACTCCAATCGCATTGATCGCAGCGGTGTTAATGGTGACGCTTGCAGCATTATTTGGTTCACCGGGGGAGAAAGCAAAGGCAGCAAATGAAGTTGGCCCAGCAGTGTATGTGATTCCCGTTAAACAAACGGTGGAATCGGGGCTTCAATCCTTTTTGGAGCGAGCCTTTAAAGAAGCTGAGGAAGCAAAAGCTGAGCATGTGATTCTCGTTATTAATACGCTTGGCGGGAAAGTCGTAAACGCAGAGGAAATTGGTCATCTTATAAGGGAGAGCGCCATTCCTACTACGGCTTTTGTAGAGGGGAAAGCCGTATCAGCAGGCACTTATATTGCTTTAAATGCTGATAATATCATCATGCAGCCGGGCAGTACGATTGGTGCAGCTGCTGTAGTGGATGGCTCAGGGACATTAGAGGATAATCCCAAAACGATTTCCTATTGGACCTCTGAAATGAGCGAGTCAGCAGGATTGCAGGGTCGCGATAAGAGTATCGCTGTCGCTATGGCGGATCCGAATGCAATGGTGGAGCTGAAAGACAAGCTTGGCAGAGATAAGCTAAAGGGAGAAATTCTTACCCTGTCAGCAAGTGAAGCTGAGAAAGTCGGATACTCTGAGCATACAGCAGCGAACGTTGATGAAGCAGTCAAATGGCTGGGCTTGGAAGGCAGAACACAAATTGAGGTTGTTCCGTCACTTGCGGAAAATGTAGCTAGATGGCTGCTCAATCCAATCGTTATGACGATTTTGCTCATACTTGGCATTGCAGGTATCGTTATTGAAATGATCATTCCAGGCTTTGGAGTACCGGGCGTTGTCGGAATATTATCGTTTGCCCTTTATTTCTTTGGCCACTATGTTGCAGGATTTGCCGGAATGGAATCGGTCGTGCTGTTCGTAATTGGAATAGCCTTGCTCATAATCGAGGTGTTTGTACCAAGCTTTGGGATTTTGGGCTTGCTCGGCAGTGCTGCGTTGGTAGCAGGAGTCGTTACCGCTGCTTCAGACCCAATGACGGCTTTCATATCGATCGTCATTGCGTTAGTTGTTGCCACCATTCTAATCGTTATTTTTATTAGAATGAACAAATCCAGAGGTATTTGGAACAAATTTATATTGCGCGAGAAGCTGACAACGGAGCAAGGTTTTGTTTCTGCGGATATAAAGGATTCACTGCTCGGATTGCAAGGGAAAACAATTACTCCGCTGAGACCGGCAGGAACAATTGTTATTAATGACAAGCGAATTGATGTCGTTACCTCTGGAGAGTTTATCGATACGAACCGAACGGTGACCGTCATTAAAGCGGAAGGTACTTGGGTCGTTGTCAAAGAAGTAACAAAATAGAGAAAACGAATATACAAATGGAGGTTGGAACAAATGGATCCTATCGTATCTTTTTTAATTTTGGCTGTCGTTGTTATTATCGTACTGTCCGTATTCTTAAGCTTTTTCCCGATTATGCTATGGGTATCTGCATTAGCATCGGGCGTTAGAGTTGGAATTATTACGCTCGTTGCCATGCGTCTTCGCCGCGTCGTACCAAGCAGAATCGTCAACCCGTTAATTAAGGCAACAAAAGCAGGTCTGGGACTTAACATAAACCAGCTTGAGAGTCACTTCTTGGCAGGCGGTAACGTCGATCGGGTTGTCAATGCGTTGATTGCAGCGCAACGTGCGAACATTCCACTTATATTCGAACGTGCGGCGGCTATCGATTTGGCTGGTCGTGATGTACTACAAGCCGTACAAATGAGCGTTAATCCGCGCGTCATTGAAACACCAATCGTAGCTGCGGTTGCGAAGGATGGTATTGAAGTGAAAGTAAAAGCTCGTGTTACGGTTCGTGCCAACATTGAACGCCTAGTCGGTGGTGCGGGTGAAGAAACAATTATTGCTCGTGTTGGTGAAGGGATTGTAACGACTGTAGGTTCTGCTGGCTCACATAAAGACGTTTTGGAAAACCCGGACATGATCTCTCGCACTGTGCTTGGCAAAGGGCTTGACGCAGGTACAGCGTTTGAAATATTGTCGATCGATATCGCGGACGTTGATGTAGGCAAAAACATTGGTGCACATCTTCAAACGGAACAAGCGGAAGCGGACAAAAAAATCGCTCAAGCAAAAGCCGAGGAGCGCCGTGCGATGGCCGTTGCTCACGAACAGGAAATGAAAGCAAAAGTCGTAGAGATGGAAGCGCGCGTAGTAGAGTCGGAATCACAAGTTCCACTTGCCATGGCTGAAGCGCTTAGAAGCGGGAAAATTGGCGTTATGGACTATATGAACTTGAAAAACATCGAAGCGGATACCCATATGCGCAGCTCTATCGGCAAGCAGGACAGTTCTACGGACATTAAAGACGGCCGATAAAGTCGATGGCCCAGTTATTTGGTTGGATCAAGTTGGATCAACGTAACTGAGCCTTGGAGGTGAAGGCAAGTTGAAGATTATAGAATTTCTGATGAATAACATATTTATCGTAGTCGTTATACTGGGTGCGCTGGCTTCGGTATTCGGCAAATCCGGCGCGAAGAAGAAGCCTGGTCAAATGCCTGACTTTGGCGGCGGAGGGCTGCCGCGTTCATTGTTCCCGCAGTCCGGAGAACTGGAGCAAGAGGTAGAGCGACCGCAACCGCAACCGCCGCAGGCAGCTGGAGGAACGGTTTATCGCTCTGTAACTGAAGTTGAGCGTTCTTCTGATATGAATTCGACGCTTTATAGCAGAGAGAGCGCAGAAGCGCCGCAAACAGCTTCTCTGCAGCGCGCGCTTCAAAGAGCAGCAGCTAACAAAGAAACAACACAGGCTGCAGCACAGCGCAATTATGGAAGCCAGAGCATCAATGCAGCATCCATTCGATCCGATGATTTGCGGAAAGCAGTTATTTGGGCCGAAGTATTAGGACCGCCGCGCTCGAAAAAACCTTTTCGAAAATAAATTTAAACCGCCTAAGCGCTGCGCTTAGGCGGTTTTTTTATTTTGGAGCCATAATTATAGAGTGGTTCGCATATTTTGGTACAGTACATGAAAATCGCCATTCCTTTGCTTTACTTTTAGCAAACCTTGAAGGAGGCAAAGAATCGTACATGCGCCACATAAAAAAGAGATTTCGCAAAATGACAGCAGAGCTGCTTGATATGCCGCATGATGTCGTATTTGATTTGCCGCGATTAACAATGATTGGAGACTGCCAATTATATATCGAGAACCATCGTGGTGTTGTTCATTTCTCTAGTGAGCGATTGAGACTCGCGCTAAGCAAAGGCCAGTTGGAGGTTACGGGAAGCTCTCTAGTTATCCGCACCATTTGGACAGAAGAAGTGTTTATCGAGGGACAAATTACGAATATTCAATTGATTCCATGAAATAGATAAGGCGATTTTCTTTATCAATAGCTGAGGTAATGGAGGGGAATGGACGTGAGCGGACAAGGTGCAAATTGGTTAAAGGGTATGGTCACCATTCATATTCGGGGGGGACAACCTGAGCAGCTCGTCAACCGAGCGCTGGCTGGCGGCTTGCAGCTGTCTTCCATCAGATGGACAAGCAGCGGCTTGCTTGAATGTGAGCTGTCAATCAGTGATTTTTTTGGCCTTCGTCCGTATTTAAAAGAGACAGGCTGTCGTGTTCATGTAACGAAGCGAAAAGGCTTGCCTTTTCTGCTGGTAAAAGCAGAGCGCAGAAAGCTTTTTGCGGCTGGCATCGTGTTGTTTTTTGCGATTATCTTTATGCTCTCCTCGCTTGTTTGGAGCATCGAAGTGCAAGGCAATGTCAAGCTCACAGAGGATCAAGTACGGGCTGCAGCCAAAGAGGAAGGCTTATATCCTATGCAGTGGTCATTCCGTTTAACCGATGCTGATGTGCTGTCCAAGCAGCTTGTTCGCAAGCTTCCAGGCTCAACCTGGGTTGGCGTGGAAAAAAAGGGGACAAAGGTTATCATTCAAGTGGTTGAATCAACCATACCGGATAAGGCTTCCTTGAATACCCCTCGACATCTGGTCGCATCTGATGATGCTGTTGTTACGGAAATTATAGCGGAGGCGGGACGGCCCGTCGTTCGGAAAAATACGAAGGTGAAAAAAGACCAAATTTTGATCTCGGGAACGATTGGGGGAGAAATGAATTCACGCACTGTCGTTGCCAAGGGCAATGTTCGTGGGCTTGTTTGGTACGAATTTGAAATTTCTTCACCGCTTGTTCAACAGGTTAAGGTGTATACTGGAGATAAAGAGACGAAATGGTTTGCAGTCATCGGCTCAAGAGCTCTTCAGCTTAGCGGATACGGTGATTCTGCTTTCGGAAAATCCGAATCGATTAAGCATGAAGAGAAGGTATCCTGGCGCAATTGGTCGCTGCCAATTGGTAGAATGAAGGAGACCATAATGGAAACCCGAATGGAAGACCGCACGCTTACTGAAGAAGAAGCGAAGAACGTCGGTATTCTGCAGGCTAAAGCCAAATTGCTGCTTAAAACAGGCAGCGACGCAGTCATCCGCGATGAAATTGTTTTGCATGAAAAGGCGGACAATGGTAAAGTTTATATGAAAGTTCTTTTTGAAGTCGAGCAATCTATCGTTAAGGAAATGCCACTAGTCCATATGCAGGGAGAATGAGGATTGTTGCAAATTGAAACGAAAGTAGTAAAGATACCGCTCGGCAACGCAGCGGAAGGACTTGGAGTATTCGGACCACAGGATAATTTTTTGCGTCTTATTCAAGCGCAAGTAGAGTCTTCGATTACATCGCGTGAAGCGGAAATTGTCATATCAGGTCCTGTAGAAGAGGTTGATTCGTTAGAACAACTATACAATGTGCTCTTACAGCTCGTTCGCGGGGGCTATAAGCCATCAGAGCGTGATGTTGCATATGCACTAGAGCTTGCCAGATCGATGCAGGCAGAAGAGCTGTTGGACTTGTTTAAGAAAGAAATTACAACTACCTTCCGTGGTAAGCCGATTCGGGTAAAGACGATCGGTCAACGCCATTATGTAAAGACGATACGCAAGAAGGATATCGTGTTTGGAATAGGCCCAGCCGGAACAGGTAAGACATATTTGGCCGTTGTGCTCGCTGTCGCTGCTTTGAAGGAAGGCTCGGTAAAAAGAATTGTTCTTACGAGACCTGCCGTAGAAGCGGGAGAAAATCTCGGCTTTTTGCCAGGCGATTTGCAGGAGAAGGTTGATCCTTATCTTCGTCCTTTGTATGATGCGCTGCATGATGTGCTTGGACCTGATCAGACGGTCAAAGCGCTCGAGCGCGGTATGATTGAAATTGCTCCGCTTGCTTATATGCGCGGCAGAACGCTTGACGATGCGTTTATTATTTTGGATGAAGCACAAAATACGACGCCTGAGCAAATGAAAATGTTTCTAACAAGACTAGGATTTAGTTCTAAAATGGTTATAACAGGAGACGTTACGCAAATCGATTTGCCGCGGGGCAAAAACTCCGGCTTAATTGAAGCTCAGCGGATTCTGAGAGACATAGAGGAAATTGGCATCATCCTTTTCTCAGAGCAGGACGTCGTTCGTCATTCGCTCGTTCAAAAGATTATTGTTGCCTACAACTGGGATGCTGAAAACAAAGCCTAGAAAGGGATGTCTGCTGCATGAACCAAAACCAGACCGGAAAACAAGGGAACTTGCGGCCGTCCAAAACGGCGGGTTGGAAGCAGAGTGCAGCCGTTCGCTGGGTGCTGATGTTGATGTTTGTGCTGCTATTCTATTTCAGCTTAGCTCCGCATCTCGTTCCTGAAACCTATGATATTCAGGAGGGCGCTGTAAGCGAGAAGGACATCAAAGCGCCCTTCCAAATTAAAGACGAGAAGGCCACTAGACAAGCGGAAGAGGATGCAGCCGAGAAAGTCGATGTCATCTATTCGATAGTACCGCTACGCAACGAGGTGCTGGTCGACCAAATCTTTGTTCGAATAGAGCAGCTGAATCAGGACGATCAAGTAACCTTGCAAAATAAGATTGATATTTATCGCAATGAAATTCCAGGCCGTTATTCGGAGTATATTGATACCTTTGTTAAGCTGAATAAAGGCCGTGGAACGTATAACAACACGCTGCTTGAGGAAATGGCGCTTATAGCAAAGGAGCAGCAATACACCATTCCGGAAGAAACCTTTTACAAGATGCCCAATCTAACAGCAGAAACGCTAACCGAGATGCGCGATGTAGCTCGGGATATTGTGCGTAAACTGACAGTAGAGCAGCTTCGTGATGCGGAAACCGCTCGAACACAGGTTGCGGAACTTGTTAATGCAAGCTCGCTATCAAGCCGGACAAGCAGAGAAATTGTGCAGGAGCTTGCGAGATTTGCCATCATGCCAAACAAGTTTCTGGATAAGGAAGCGACGGACGAGGCTAAAGTGCAGGCTAAGCAAAACACGCCGCCTGTCGTAATTAAAGAAGGTGAGCTGATCGTGAAGCGCGGTCAGACGATTACTCCTGAATTGTACAAGCTGCTCGTTGATTCTTCGTTGCTGCAGGATCGTAAGACTTATTGGCCGCAGTTCGGATTGCTAATCATGTCTGTGATGTTTATCGTCGTCATTTACGCGTATTTGCATCAGTCTGGAAGTATCAATGGGATTAAGCCCAAATATAACAACTCTTCTCTTTTGATGTTATGGCTCATCTTTCTGATCAATATTATTACGATGGAGATTACTTCGTTGACGCAGACGGATGCTGCCCCTTATGCGGGTTATTTGGCTCCTGCTGCTCTCGGGACGATGCTGATTACATTGCTGCTAGATATGCATCTAGCCATGATCAGCTCCATAATATTTGCAATAATGGGCAGTATTATATTGAACACGAGCCAGCATCAAATTTTTGATTTCCAGTACGGCTTTGTCATTATTGTCGTTTCGTTTGCTGCCATCTTCTCGATTCATAGAGCGAGTCAGCGATCAACAATATTGAAGGCCGGAATAATGGTGAGCTTATTCGGCTCCTTGTCTGTTTTATCCATTTTACTGCTGTCTGAACAGCTGGAACGGGCTCATTTCATCTATTCTGTTGCTTTTGCGTTTGCTAGCGGTTTGATTACTGCGGTGCTTGTCATTGGACTGATGCCGTTCTTTGAAGTTACATTCGGCATTTTATCTGCGCTTAAGCTTGTAGAGCTTTCGAATCCCAATCACCCGCTGCTTCGCAAGCTGTTGACTGAAACGCCGGGAACCTATCACCATAGCGTAATGGTGGGCAATTTGTCAGAAGCGGCAGCAGAAGCAATTGGGGCAGACGGCTTATTATGCCGGGTTGGTTCGTTTTACCACGATATTGGAAAGACGAAGCGGCCGAATTATTTTATCGAAAACCAATCCAATATTGAAAATCCGCATGATACGATTGATCCTAAGTTAAGCAAATCAATCATTGTTGCTCATGCGAGAGACGGCGTCGATATGCTTAAAGGGCACAATATCCCTAAGCCGATTCGCGATATTGCAGAGCAGCACCATGGAACAACATCGCTGAAATTCTTTTATTACAAAGCGATAAAACAAGCGGAAGAACAAGGTGTCGAACCTGCGTTTACGGAAGATGATTTTAGGTATCCTGGTCCGAAGGCACAGTCAAAGGAAGCGGCTGTTGTTGGCATTGCTGATTGCGTGGAAGCAGCGGTTCGCAGCCTTCGCAACCCGACAGTAGAGCAGGTAGAAGCAATGATTAACAAAATTATTAAAAGCAGGCTGGATGACAATCAATACAATGAATGTGATTTAACGTTGAAGGAGCTGGACAAAATTGCGCATTCACTTAAGGAAAGCGTAATTGGCATCTTCCATTCACGTATTGAATATCCGGATGATGTGAAAACAAAGGAGCGTTTGTCATGAGCTTGCAACTCGGTTGGAGCAATGAGCAGGAAAAGCTGGAAATACCCGAGGATTGGATTACAAAAATAGAGCAGTTGCTGCAATTGGCTGGTGAAGCGGAAGGCATTTCCGATGGTGAGGTATCTTTAACATTCACAAACGATGAGGAAATTCATCAGCTGAATCGTGAATATCGCGGAATTGATCGTCCAACCGATGTATTGTCATTCGCTATGCAAGAAGACGGCGTAGATGAGCTCGATATTATTTTTGAAGTGGACAGCGAGGATGAGAAGGACCCGATCTCAGGCATGCTTGGCGATATTATAATAAGCGTGGATACGGCTCTTGCTCAAAGCGAGGAGTACGGTCATTCCTTGGAACGTGAAATCGGCTTTTTGTTTGTTCATGGGTTTTTGCATTTGATCGGTTACGATCATCAGGATGATCAAACCGAAGCCGAAATGACCGCTAAGCAAGAAGCGATTTTGCAGCAGGCTGGCTTAACTCGTTAATGCGAAAAGTTATATCTAGTTTCGCAGTTGCAATATCCGGCATAGGTTTTGCTCTTCGGACTCAAAGTCATATGCGGTTTCACGCGATTGCCGCCGCTGTGGTGTGCTGTTTAGGATTTATGCTATCACTTAAGCCGCTTGAATGGGCGATTATTTTAATGGCGATCGCCCTCGTGATAAGTGCTGAAATGATAAATACGGCAATTGAACAGGCGGTTGATCTAGCAAGCCCCAATATTCATCCAGTAGCTAAAGCTGCTAAGGATGTTGCTGCTGGGGCGGTGTTAGTTGCTGCTGCAATTTCTGCAATTATAGGGCTGCTCATCCTTGGGCCGCCCTTATGGCATTTAATAATGGATTAAAAAACGGGGAATGGCGGGATATTTATGGTGGTTTTTGAAGGTTTGTCGGAGTCTTACACTTCGCTAATGAATGCGGCTAAGGAAGCGATGTCAAGAGCATACGTTCCTTATTCAAATTTCCAGGTTGGAGCAGCACTGCTTGACGATGAGGGCCAAGTCCATTATGGTTGCAACATAGAGAACGCAGCTTACAGTCCAACAAACTGTGCGGAGCGTACCGCATTATATCGCGCAGTAGCGGATGGTAAGCGACCAGGACAATTCCAAGCAATAGCTGTTATTGGCGATACGGATACTCCAATCGCGCCATGCGGCGTTTGCCGCCAAGTTCTAGTTGAGCTATGTCCGCCAGAAATGCCTGTCATTATGGGGAATTTAAAAGGTCAATGGACGATCTCAACCGTTTCAGGCATATTGCCGGGTGCCTTCACGCCGGCTTCATTAGATAATAGGGAGCGTTAAACAAGAATATGAATCAAAAAACATCAAATGAACGCAGCAACAAAAAATTTCGGTCCGGTTTCGTAGCTATAATCGGCAGGCCAAATGTTGGTAAATCAACGCTGATGAACCATCTTATCGGCCAAAAAATTGCGATTATGTCAGATAAGCCGCAAACGACACGGAATAAAATTCATGGTGTTTATACGACAAATGACACACAAATCGTGTTTCTTGATACACCTGGTATTCATAAACCACAATCCAAGCTTGGAAATTATATGATGCAAACCGCGGAAAGCGCGCTTCGTGAAGTGGAAGCAGCGCTCTTTCTGATCGATGCGTCAGAGGGACTTGGCGGCGGTGACCGTTTTATTATTGAACAGCTGAAAAAAGTGAAAACACCTGTTTTCCTAGTAATGAACAAAATCGATAAAGTAGAGCCTGAACAGCTTCTGCCGATGATTACACAATATAATGCATTGCATGAATTTGCGGAAATTATTCCAATTTCAGCGCTTAAGGGCAATAATGTGGAAACCTTGCTTGAACAGCTGACTCGTTATTTGCCAGAAGGACCACAGTATTATCCAGCTGATCAAATAACTGATCACCCTGAGCAATTTGTTTGTTCGGAGCTTATTCGCGAGAAAATATTGCATATGACGCGTGAGGAAATTCCGCATTCAATCGCAGTAACAATTGAAGATATGCGTGTAAAGGAAAATGGAGTCGTGTATATCGGCGCGGTTATTTTTGTAGAGCGTGATTCTCAGAAGGGGATCATCATTGGCAAAAAAGGCGATTTGCTGAAGGAAGTTGGCAAACAAGCGCGAAAAGATATCGAAGCGCTCCTTGGCTCACGCATCTTTCTCGAGCTGTGGGTAAAAGTGAAGAAGGATTGGCGCAATCAGGAGCGTGTGCTGAAGGATCTTGGTTACCGGAACGAATAAGCATAATTGACGTATTTTGTTAAGGATAGACATGAGCGGTTTATCGCATCCTATTAACGTCTGAAGCAGCATTTCAGGGGACGGAAAGGGATGAATACGTATGCGGAATTTTTCGTGGAAGTATTTTACGTTGACCGGGGATGTCGAGTCTTTCATGTTATACAAGGAAATAAACCAATACGGAGCAGAGGGCAGCTCCGATGCGTTAGTAGGAAATCAGGATGAGCTTGCCGAGCTGGACCTCGAGGACACATCTGTCTAACGTATCAATGGCATTATTTGAATCGGTTGATCAAGTATTGAAGGTTTTTTGTTTCTAACAGCTAAACGTATGTTTGCCGCCATGGGACGGTAAACATACGTTTCTGCTTTCAGGGGAGAGTTTGCATTATGTTGTATCGTGTCGAGGGAATTGTACTGCGAAGCATGGATTACGGGGAAGGCAATAAAATTGTTACACTGCTGACGAAGACAAATGGAAAAGCGGGTGTACTTATACGCGGAGCGAAAAAGGTGAAAAGCAAACATTCTTCGCTCGCGCAGCCGTTTACATATGGAGAGTTTGTTTATTTCCGAAGCAGCGGGCTTGGCACGCTTAATCATGGTGAGATTATTGAATCTCACCATGTTTTGCGTGAGAAGCTTGATTTAGCTGCTTATTCCTCTTACGTAGCAGAATTGACGGATCGTTCCATACAGGACGACGAGGCAACGGGCTTTCATTTTGAGCAGCTAAAAGCATGTCTTTCAGCACTTCAAGAAGGCAAAGACCCGCAAATCGTTTCTCATCTTTATGAAATGCGCATTTTGGACTTGTCTGGTTATGCTCCTGCACTTGATGAGTGTGTAAGCTGCGGAAACGTTGTAGGTCCTTTTAAACTTTCTCCCTATGCGGGTGGAATATTATGCTCACGATGTACCGGCAAAGATCCTCATGCGGTTTCGCTAGGGGAGGGTGCTTATAAGCTGCTTCGTTTGTTCCGCAGGATGGATATGAGAAGACTTGGTTCAATTCAAGTGAAGCCTGAGACAAAAGCAGAGCTTAAAATTGCTATGCGTAAGCTGTTAGATACTCATTTAGGAATGCAGTTGAAATCGCGTAATTTTCTTGACCAGCTCGATAAATTGATGTAAAGAAATTCATTTCTTGAAATGGGTGCTTTTGGTTTGTTATCGGTCTCAAGACGGAGGGAAGGCTCATTCCTCTGCATGATTTCATCATCTAAGAAATTGATTTATGATAGATGAGGTTGTTTGAGATTCATAGTAATTGGAGGGGTTGACCTGATGTCTACAGGACAAAATAGACTGGGCTTTGTCGTGGCCGGACTTTTGCTTGGTATACTGGTCGCATCAATCGATAATACGATTGTATCGACCGCAATGGCAACGATTGTATCCGATCTTGGCGGCTTGGACAAATATGTGTGGGTTACATCTGCATATTTGGTAACAGAGATGGCAGGCATGCCGATTTTCGGGAAATTGTCTGACATGTATGGGAGAAAACGTTTTTTCGTTTTAGGTATCTCTTTATTTTTAATCGGCTCTGTTCTTTGCGGAACGGCTGAATCGATTACGCAGCTGACTATTTACCGTGCTATTCAAGGTATTGGCGGCGGTGCGATGATGCCAATTGCTTTTGCAATCGTATTTGACATTTTTCCAGCAGAGAAACGCGGTAAAATGGGTGGATTGTTCGGTGCTGTATTTGGTACCTCAAGCTTGTTTGGACCGCTTGCAGGCGCATACTTAACGGAATATATCAATTGGCGCTGGATCTTTTACATCAATGTACCCATTGGTCTTGTGGCACTTGCTTTTATCGTTATTTATTACAAAGAGTCGCTTTCTCATTCCAAGCAAAAGATCGACTGGTGGGGAGCAACGACACTTGTGGGCTCTATCGTCTGTCTCATGTTTGCACTCGAGCTCGGTGGAACTGAGTTTGCTTGGGATTCAGCGCAAATTATTGGTTTATTTGCTGGCTTTGCCGTTTTACTCGGCATATTTCTTTTTGTGGAAACGAAGGCAGCAGAACCAATTATTTCGTTTAATATGTTCAAACAAAGACTGTTTGCAGCAAGCACGGGAGCAGGCTTATTCTACGGAGCGGCGTTTATTACAGCAGCTTTATATATCCCGATGTTTGTCCAAGGCGTATTCGGCGGAACAGCGGTTAGTGCAGGTTTAACTTTGCTGCCTATGACCTTGGGATCAGTTATTGCGGCGCAGCTCGGTGGTTTATTAGTCAACAAAATGTCCTACCGCAGCGTCATGATGATTTCAGCTGTTATATTTATTACAGGTATTTTCTTGCTATCCACCATTACGCCGGAAACTACAAGGTTTATGTTGTCCGTGTATATGTTCTTAACTGGATTTGGTATCGGCTTCTCATTCTCTGTGCTTGGAATGTCCTCCATTCATGGATTCGATATGCGGCAAAGAGGTAGCGCCACATCTACGATGTCCTTCATTCGTTCATTAGGCATGACAGTAGGGATTACGGTATTCGGCATTATTCAGCGCAACCACTTTACTAAGGGGATGACAGATGCTTTCGCAGGTGGAGAAGGAGCGGCTCCGATGACGGAAAATGCACGTGAGCTGTTATCACCGGAGAAGCGTGCGGAAATACCGGCTCCAGTCATGGAGAAGATTGTTGCCGCTTTGTCAGATTCAGTATCAACCACGTTTGTTTGGTCTATTGTTCCCGCAGGCTTAGCATTAGTTTGTGTTTTGATGATGGGGAATACGGGTATGAAAGATATTATCGGCAAACGTGATGGAAAAACGGCTAATACAGATGAGATTCGTGCACATTAGCGGCTTTACTATGATACCTAGGAACTATGTTTGACAATTGGCATAAAGAAGCATAAAATAATGCAATATGAATATTGGGCAGTGATGGAGAAAGTAATCGTTTTAAGCCGACTTGGTTAGCGAGCTGGGGAAAGTGAAAGCCCAGACGGTCAAAACGATGAAAAGGCACTCCGGAGTCGTATACAAGCAAAGAGGGTTTGCTCTTAAGGAGCTGACCAAGTAGGGTGGAACCGCGGGATTACAACTCTCGTCCCTACGTCTGGGAGCAGGCGTAGAGACGGGAGTTTTTTGCGTATAAACACCTTTGCCTGCTTCGCTTTTACGGACACAAAACAGAGGAAGAAGGAGAGGGTCAGTTATGAATTTTCAAAAAATGATTTTGACTTTGCAGCAGTTCTGGGCTGAACAAAATTGTATTCTCGTACAGCCTTATGACGTTGAGAAGGGTGCAGGAACGATGAACCCTATGACGTTTCTACGCTCGATTGGTCCTGAGCCTTGGAATGTTGCCTATGTGGAACCATCAAGACGTCCAGCGGACGGTCGATACGGTGAGAACCCAAACCGTTTATACCAGCATCATCAATTCCAAGTTATTTTGAAGCCATCGCCTGACAATATACAGGAGCTTTATTTGGAAAGCTTGAAGCAGCTAGGCATTGATGCACTTGAGCATGATATCCGTTTCGTTGAGGATAACTGGGAATCGCCAACTCTTGGCGCTTGGGGTTTAGGCTGGGAAGTATGGCTGGACGGCATGGAAATTACGCAATTCACATATTTCCAACAGGTTGGCGGCATTGATGCTAATCCTGTCGCTGTTGAGATCACATATGGTATGGAGCGTTTGGCTTCTTATATTCAACAAAAAGAGAATGTTTTTGATTTGGAATGGGTTGAAGGAGTAACCTACGGTGACGTCTTCAAACAACCAGAGTATGAGCATTCCAAATATACATTCGAGACATCGGATACAGCAATGCTGTTCTCTTTATTTAACATGTATGAGCAGGAAGCTCAAAAAACGATGGAGCATCATCTTGTGTTTCCAGCGTACGATTACGTATTAAAATGCTCGCACACCTTTAACCTGCTCGATGCGCGCGGCGCAATCAGCGTAACGGAAAGAACGGGCTATATTACACGGGTAAGAAATTTAGCGCGTGCTTGCGCATCGACATACTACGAGGAAAGAGAACGTCTTGGATTCCCTTTGCTGAAGAAAGGAGTGGAGCAGCATGACTAGAGATTTGTTGCTTGAAATCGGACTTGAGGAAGTGCCTGCTCGGTTCGTGCGCGGTGCGATGAACCAGCTAAAGGATAAAATGGTGAAGTGGCTTTCGGACTCAAGAATCGAACACGGCGCTGTAAATGTGTATGCTACACCACGCCGAATTGCTGTTCTAATCAACGACGTAGCTGAAAAGCAAACGGATATGAATGAAGAAGCCAAAGGCCCTTCTCGTAAAATTGCTCAAGACGACCAAGGCAATTGGAGCAAAGCTGCTCTTGGATTTGCTAGAAGCCAAGGCGTTGAGCCTGAACAGTTGTATTTCCAAGAACTAGCTGGCGTTGAATATGTTTATGCTACCAAAAGCAGCATCGGTACAGACACAGCAGCGGTACTGCCAGATGGCTTGCTCAGCTTGATTACTTCGATGTCTTTTCCGAAAAACATGCGTTGGGGCAATCATGAGCTAAAGTTTGTTAGACCGATCCGATGGTTGGTTGCACTATTTGGTCAAGATGTGATTCCTTTTGAAATTACAGGGGTACAAACTGGCAATACAACACGCGGACATCGTTTCCTTGGCAATGATGCTACTGTACAAGAGCCTGCTCAATACACTCAGCGCCTGCGCGAGCAGCATGTTCTTGCTGATGTTAGCGAACGTGAAGAGCTGATTGTAGCTCAGATCGATCGTCTAGCCAAAGAAAAAGGCTGGGAGATTGCAATCAAGGAAGATTTGCTTGAAGAGGTTGTTTTTCTAGTTGAATATCCAAACGTATTGTTTGGCGGCTTCGACCCAGCATTTCTACACATTCCGCAGGAAGTGCTTATTACATCTATGCGTGAGCATCAACGGTATTTCCCGGTATTCAACAGCGAAGGTGAGCTTCTTCCGTTTTTCGTTACGGTTCGCAACGGCGATCTTAAGTCGATCGAGCTAGTATCGAAAGGCAATGAGAAAGTACTTCGCGCAAGACTTTCGGATGCCAAATTCTTTTATGAAGAAGATCATAAGCTGACGATAGAGCATGCTCTTTCGAAGCTTGAGAATATCGTATACCACGAAGAGCTAGGCTCAGTAGCTGACAAAGTAAGACGCATTCGTGCAACAGCTGATCTTCTGAGCAAGCATTTACTGATTGATGAGCAAACGTCCAGCGACATTAGCCGCTCCGCTGATATTTGCAAATTCGATCTCGTATCCCAAATGGTTTATGAATTTCCTGAACTGCAAGGCATTATGGGCGAAGATTATGCTCTTAAAGCAGGAGAGCGAGCTTCAGTGGCGAAAGCCATTAATGAACATTATCAGCCGCGTTTTGCCGGAGATCTAGCTCCATCTGAATTAACAGGAGCAATCGTAAGCTTATCGGACAAAATCGATACAATCGTTGGTTGTTTCTCGATCGGCATCATTCCGACAGGCTCGCAAGATCCTTATGCCCTTCGTAGGCAAGCAGCAGGTATTGTTCAAATTATTTTGGCGCACGGCTTGAAGCTGGAGCTAAACGATTTGTATGATGCGGCACTATCCGTACATGAGAACCGCGGCCTTAAACGCGGCGCTGCTGAAATCCGCAAAGATCTTTTTGATTTCTTTGCGCTTCGCGTTAAGAACGTATTGTCCGAGCAAGGCGTTCGTTATGATGTTGTAGATGCCGTTATGGCTTCTGGTTTTGCAGATCTGAAATCGACCATCGAGCGTGCGAGCGTCGTTCAAGCGCTTGCTGCAAGCAGCGATCGTACTGAATTTAAGCTAACTGTCGAGCAGTTTAACCGTGTCAGCAATCTCGGTTCCAAAGCTGCTGGTGCAGCGGTTGATCCAGCTTTGTTCACAGAACAGGTGGAAACAGAGCTGTATCAAACATGGCAAGCGCAGCGTCCAACGTTTAAACAAGCGATTGAAGAGGGAGATATTTCAAGAGCGGTACAATCTTTATCATCGTTGAAGCCGTTTATTCATAACTATTTTGAGAATGTTATGGTCATGGCGCCTGATGAGGCTGTTCGTGCGAATCGATTGTCAACGCTTGCTGGTATCGCAGAAGATATTGCGATTATCGCAGATTTCTCGAAGCTCGTTTGGTAATTGAGTCCGTAAGGAGGATGATAGATCATGTCTCGTTCTAATCCCGAAGTAATCGTATATGTCGTCTCCGATGCAGCTGGTGATACAGGGGAGCTTGTTGTACGCGCAGCAATCGCGCAATTTCATCCACTTCATACCGATATCCGCAGAGCCCCTTTTGTAACGGAAGAGGCAGGCTTGCTGCGAATTATTGAGCAGGCGCAGCAAGTTGATGCAATAGTGATCTATACACTCGTTATTCCGCATCTTCGCGACAGCATGAAAAAGTTTGCAGAGGCATACAGCGTTACCGCGATCGATCTTTTGGGATCTTTTATCGAGACGCTGGAGAAGCGGACTGGGCGGAAATCGCGTCAAGAGCCTGGTCTTAATCATGTGCTTGATGCCAATTATTTCAAAAAGGTAGATGCTGTAGAATTTGCGGTAAAATATGATGACGCGAGAGATACATCCGGCGTACTAAAAGCGGATATTGTACTCGTTGGCGTATCACGCACGTCAAAAACTCCATTATCGATGTACCTCGCGCATCAGAAGTTCAAAGTTGCTAATGTGCCGCTAGTCCCTGAGCTAAAGCCGCCAGACGAATTGTTTAAGCTGCCAAAACGCAAAATAATTGGGCTTACAATAGGTGTTCCATACTTAAATACAATACGGAAAGAACGCCTTAAAGCACTTGGCCTACCGAATAATGCATCTTATGCGACTCCTGATCGTATTGAAAAGGAACTGCTTTATGCCGATACTATTATGAAGCAGCTAGGCTGCGTTGTGATTGACGTATCACATCGAGCCGTAGAAGAGACAGCAAGTTTGATTATGGAATATGTACGTTTGCCATAATGTCAAGCAGAAGGATTTTTTAGAGTTATGCCGTATATAATAGTATAGGAAAAGAATTTGAAACCGAGCGGTGATTTTCTATTCGTCAACAAAAACCTACCATTGTGGTCGATGCGGATGCATGTCCGGTAAAAACGGAAATAGGTGAAACGGCAAGACTCTTTTCTGTAGCAGTGCTTATGGTTGCTTCTCACGACCATCGGCTGGAGCCTCAGCCAGGAGTGGATATTGTACAGGTAGACCGAAGCAATCAATCTGTCGATCTATACATTGTGAACCATATTGTGCGTGGTGATATTGTCGTTACACAAGATTTTGGACTGGCATGCATTGCAATCGGCAAAGGCGCTGTCGTATTGTCTCCTCGCGGAGAACAATATACCGATGAGAACATTGATTATTTGATGGAACGTAGACACGAACTTGCGAAACGTCGCCGTACCGGAGGCAAAACAAGAGGGCCAAAAGCGATGAACAACGACGATCGTGCACGGTTTCAACAAAAGTTGACAAAAGTTTTACGAAATGAGCAGGAGAACCATGACGTATAGCGAATATTATTTACGTGTTACTAGGATGAAGGTGATGAACGATGACATACGGTAATAAAATACCGGAAGAGGTCATTGATGCGGTTCGCAAGCATTATGACATCGTAGAGACGGTCGGGAAATATGTTCATCTCACGAAGCACGGCAAATATATGAAGGGGTTATGTCCGTTCCACTCGGAGAAGACTCCCTCATTTACAGTGACGCCGGAGCTCCAAATTTACCATTGCTACGGCTGCGGTAAGGGCGGCAACGTTATTCGTTTTTTTGAGGAAATGG
The DNA here is from genome assembly GCF_052114265.1 of Paenibacillus sp. MCAF9. NCBI lineage: Bacteria > Bacillati > Bacillota > Bacilli > Caryophanales > Paenibacillaceae > Paenibacillus > Paenibacillus sp. MCAF9. The sequence continues at coordinate 73,074 of NZ_JBFREL010000009.1, read as the reverse complement.
AAGGTTATTCGTTTCCTGAAGCTGTTCGAGTGCTGGCGATGGATGCGGGAATGCCTGTAACCTGGGCATCACCAGATGGAGTGAAATCCACGCCGCATGATGCAGACCGAGCCAAGATCATTGAGGCGCATGAACTGACAATTAAGTTATATCATCATGTGCTGAATAACACGAAGCAAGGACAAGAGGCAAAGCAATATTTGCGCGATCGCGGACTTAGTGATAAGCTGATTGATCATTTTATGATTGGTTACGCTCCTGAGGAATGGGACTTGCTGGCCCGGTTTTTAACGAATCGTGGATTTGATCTTGCATTGATGGAAAAAGGCGGATTGCTTTCGGCTAAATCTGACGGGAGTGGATATGTGGATCGGTTTCGAAATCGCATTATGTTTCCGATATGGGATCGAGACGGCAAAGCTACCGCGTTTGCGGGTCGCATTATAGGCGAAGGACAGCCGAAATACTTGAATACCTCGGAAACGATGCTGTTTACGAAAAGCAGAACACTTTACAATCTGCACTATGCGCGGCCATCTATTCGAAAGAGTAAGCAAGTTGTATTGTTTGAAGGTTACATGGACGTCATTAAATCATGGAGCGCTGGCGTGAAAAATGGAATTGCTACGATGGGAACGGCTTTGACCGAAGAACATTGCGCTATTCTAAAACGACAAGCCGAAGAAGTCATTGTATGTTATGACGGTGATGATGCAGGACAAGCAGCAGCATTCAAATCAATTCCGATGCTTGAAAGCGCAGGCCTCAAAGTATCGGTGGCGATGCTTCCGAAAGGAAAGGATCCCGATGATTATATAAGCGAATATGGTCCGGAGTATTTCTTGCGAGAGATAATGGATCAACCGGTATCGGTGACAAAATTTAAGCTTATATATTCAAGGAAAAACCATATACTGCTAAAAGAAGAAGGTAGAAAGAACTATCTGCTTGAAGCGGTACAAATTGTTGCAGAGCTTGATTCTTCAACAGAACGCGAGGTCTACCTGAAGGAAATTTCACGAGAGTTCGAAATCTCACTGGATGCTTTGAAACAGGACTGTCATCAAATTAGACAGGAGCTGCAAAAAAAGAAACCGCAAGGGGATAATAACGACAATTCGTGGAATAATGGTAGGAATGAAAAGCCCCGAAAGTCTGGACCACCTACTCTTATGCCTGCTTTCACACATGCAGAACGAAGGTTGCTGCACGTTATGATGCGGGATCGAGAGGTAGCGCAATCGGTTCATGAACGACTCGGCGATGCGTTTAATGTAGAGGATCACGCAGCTCTTGCTGCTTATTTATACGCTTATTTTGCTCAAGGCTATGATCCGGATGTTAGCCGCTTTATTGCAACGCTGCATGATGACCGATTAGAACGTACAGCTGCATCGATTTTGATGATGGACGGTGACTTTCCGTTCGATGATACGATGATGGACGCATATATCCAGGACATTATTAAAGTACCGCAGTATCGTGATATTGAACGCAAGAAAGAAGAAATGGTGCGTGCTGAGCGTACCGGAGATTTTTTGGCAGCAGCACAAATAGCAAGTGAGATTATAACCCTAGAGAGACAGCTCAAAGGACGACAGGAAGATCGTTTCTAGGGGGGAGGGAGTCGGAATATGGCGAATGATCAACATACTGAACTAGATACCGAACAAAAACTGGATCATGTGAAGGACCAATTGATTGAGCAAGGCAAAAAGAGGTCATCTTTGACGTATAAAGAAATTATGGATAAGTTGGCTCCGTTCGATCAAGACCCTGAACAAATTGATGAATTTTTCGAACAGCTCGATGATTTTGGGATTGAGGTACTGAACGAAAATGACGAAGAAAATCCACTCGCTGCCCAAGGGGAAGAGCAAGAGCGCGAACAGGACGACTTTAACTTTGATGATGATCTAGCTTTGCCGCCGGGTATAAAAATTAATGACCCGGTACGTATGTATTTAAAAGAAATCGGTCGGGTTCCACTTCTTTCTGCAGATGATGAGGTTGAACTTGCACAACGTATCGAGAATGGTGACGAGGAAGCAAAACGTAGACTTGCGGAAGCGAACCTGCGGCTTGTTGTCAGTATTGCTAAACGTTATGTAGGTAGAGGCATGTTGTTCCTTGATTTGATTCAAGAGGGCAATATGGGACTTATTAAAGCAGTTGAGAAGTTTGACCATCAGAAGGGCTTCAAATTCAGTACGTATGCAACATGGTGGATTCGTCAAGCGATTACTCGCGCCATTGCCGACCAAGCACGAACCATTCGTATCCCGGTTCATATGGTGGAAACGATTAACAAGCTAATTAGAGTATCACGTCAATTGCTCCAAGAACTTGGACGCGAACCGACACCGGAGGAAATTGCTGCGGAGATGGAGCTAAGCACCGAGAAGGTTCGCGAGATTATGAAGATCGCACAAGAACCGGTATCGCTTGAAACTCCAATCGGGGAAGAAGATGATTCTCACCTAGGTGATTTCATTGAAGACCAAGAAGCTCTTGCTCCAGCAGATGCTGCTGCGTATGAGCTGCTTAAAGAGCAACTGGAAGACGTACTCGATACATTGACTGAAAGAGAAGAAAATGTACTTCGTCTTCGCTTCGGACTTGATGATGGACGCACGAGAACGCTTGAAGAAGTTGGCAAAGTATTTGGTGTTACGCGTGAGCGTATTCGTCAAATTGAAGCCAAAGCACTTCGCAAGCTGCGTCATCCAAGCCGCAGCAAACGTTTGAAAGATTTCCTCGAATAAAAAAACTTGATGTTTAGTATATTGACCTTTCTGCTCGTGCAGCGAGGTCTTTTTTCTAAAATGCCAACCTCATACATACGGACTTGTGCAGACAAGTCGACCGAAAGGATAGCGGGATTTTATGAATCAGGATCGTCGGCAAATTATCGTGAAAGAAATTGATCATTGGCGCCGAAGCAAGCTGCTGCCAGATCAATATTGTGACTTTCTGCTGAATTTGTATGCTGATCAAGATACGATCCAAACAACTAAAGAACAGCATCATACAGTTGGAAAAGCAATCGCTGCAGTACAACGAGCAACAGGTATGCAATGGCTACTTACATTTGGAACTTTTACCTTAATTTCCTTTGTTGTGCTTTATTTTAACGAATTTCATCCGTTATTGCAAATGGCTGTTGTGGTCGGCGCGGTGGCTGTTTTTTTACTTACGGGACAGCGACTTCGCAGCCGCAATGAGTCAGCTGGATTGGCAATAACAAGTACGGGAATGCTCCTCCTTCTAGGCGGGGGATTGTATATGTTGAATTTGCATGCTATTGATCATTGGGGCTGGAAAACAAGCTTATTAGCCTTTTGTTCGATCTTTTGGGTTGTTTACGGAATTAAGGCTCGCATTCCTGCCCTTCATTTAAGTGGATGGTTGGCGGCTATACTTGTTTATGCGTGGCTGCTGTCACAATTTATGCTGGATTCGAAATGGTATGAGGTGCAGCTGTACTGGCTGCCTATCGCTTGTTTATTTGGCTGGAGCAGTTGGTTTGTACATCGCTGGTCGAAGCCGGTATCTGCTGTTCTGTTTGCAACCTGCGCGCTCGTGTGGTTTATGCCTGAGCTATACTCGGTCATGTTCGTAAATGACGCGATTCTGTTGCAGCTGCAGCTCATTGTCAAAATAGCGATAGGCGGCATAATATTATTTTCAATGCGAAAACAATGGATGGTGTGGGTTGTATAATGTTAAAACTATCAAGGCGTCTGCAGAAGATTGCAGATTACGTAACCACGGGCTCGCGTGTAGCTGATATTGGCTCGGATCATGCGATGCTCCCCGTATATTTGCTGCAAATCGATAAGTGCCCTACAGCGATCGCAGGAGAGCTGAACCTCGGTCCCTATGAGGCAGCGAAGAAGCAAGGTGCTGCTGCTGGAATGACTGCTCGTTTGACAGTCCGACAAGGCGATGGCCTGAACGTGCTTCAGCCTGGTGAGGCTGACACAGTCACAATCGCCGGTATGGGCGGCAGCCTTATGAGCGATATATTGGAGGCAGGCCATGCGGCGGGCAAGCTAGAAGGGGTTGTAGAGCTTGTGCTGCAGCCTAATGTAGGTGAAGAAGTCGTACGCGAATGGCTATTGAAGCATAATTGGTATTTAGCTGCAGAAAGCATTCTCGAAGAAGACGGAAAAATTTATGAAGTGATGCACGCCATACGTGCATCGGATGCTAAAGCGCGCAATAGCGAGCTTTATGATGGCAGCTTCTTGAATGTTAAGCTTGCGGCTGACAAGCTATTTGGTGTTTTGAAGCAAATGGGTCCGCATTTGCTTCGCGAGCCTCAGCCTGTATTACTTAAAAAATGGCGTCATGAGCTGAATAAACTTGAGCGTATTTGTGATCAGCTGGCTGGATCAGAACTTGCAGAATCAGCGAGTAAACGCGAGCAGTTTCAGTCGGAGATGAACGTGATTGAGGAGGTTTTACAATGCTTGCCAATGGACAAACCGTGATCCAGTTAATGGAGCAGCTTGCGCCTAAGCATTATGCGGTTGAGAATGACAAAATCGGCTTGCAGCTTGGCACATTAAATAAACCGATTAAGAAGATCCTCGTTGCATTGGATGTGACGGATGCTGTTGTTGATGAAGCGATCGAGCAAGGTGCTGAGCTTATTATCGCTCATCATGCGATCATATATCGGCCGCTTGCCAAGCTGGATACATCAACTGCGGCAGGGCGCCTATACGAGAAGCTTATCAAAAACGACATTGCCGTTTATATTTCACATACCAATCTTGATGTGGCAGATGGCGGAATAAATGATTGGCTCGCTGATTTAATCGGTATCGTGCCGGATAACCGTCAGTGTTTGGAGGAAGTACATACGGATAAGCTGTACAAGCTTGTTGTATTTGTACCAGAGAGCCATCACGAGCAAGTACTTGAGGCTATGTGGCGTGCAGGAGCAGGTAAAATTGGCAGCTACAGCAACTGCAGCTTCAATATAAAGGGGACAGGAACATTTATTCCTGGACAAGGAACGAACCCGTTCATTGGCGAGGAAGGAAAGCTGGAGCATGCTGATGAGATTCGGATTGAAACGATCGTGCCTCACAGTGTCCACCGTAAAACGGTCCAATCTATGCTCAAAGCACATCCGTATGAAGAGGTTGCTTATGATTTATATTCAGTCGATTTAAAGGGCAGATCATTTGGACTGGGCAGAGTCGGCAAGCTAGCCGAGCCGACGACACTGGGTGAGCTTGCAGAACAAGCGAAGCAATTGTTTGATGTTCCAGCAGTGAGAGTAATTGGAGCACTCGACCGAGTCATTCGCAAAGCCGCTGTACTCGGAGGAGCAGGCGGCAAGTATGTACGCCATGCTGTATTTTCCGGTGCTGATGTGCTTGTTACTGGAGATATTGATTATCACACGGCACATGATGCGCTGGCTGCAGGAATGACGATCATCGACCCTGGTCATAACATTGAAAAAGTGATGAAGCAGAAGGTTGCAAATTGGTTGAATGAACAGCTTGTGAGCAGTAAATATGAAACGACAGCGGTTGCTTCTTCCTTGAGCACAGAACCGTTTACTTTTGTATAGTTAAATTATTGTTAGATTGGAATGACATTGAGGGTTGAGCTTTTATGAAATACCTTGTATACTTAACGATGCCACGGAAAGTTTGACAGACAATCGCTGGCGGCCTTGTTGCCGCGAGAGGAAAGTCCGGGCTCCGCAGGGCAGGATGCTGGATAACGTCCAGTCAGCGCGAGCTGAAGGATAGTGCCACAGAAATGGACCGCCGATGGCCGGCTTTTAGCCGGAACAGGTAAGGGTGGAACCGTGGTGTAAGAGACCACGAGGAGCATAGGTGACTACGTTCCTGGTAAACCCCATCTGGAGCAAGACCGAGAGGACGCCGCAGCCCCTAAGCTGCAGCCTTAGCCTGAGGCGCGTCCGGGTTGGTTGCTGGAGCCGTATAGCAATGTACGGCCTAGATAGATGATTGTCGCTTCATCGTGGGAGGGTCGTTCCCGTTTGGACCACCAGAAGTACAGAACCCGGCTTACGACAAACTTTCCGCACGACCTTACACTTACAAACAAAGAGCACCCATCGCATGCGATGGGTGCTTTATTGTGTTTGCTGAATTACTTCCCGTACTTATTCATAATCCGATCAAGCCTTCTTTTTACCTGATCGGGATAAGTTTGCAGCGCTCCACCGTATTTTGAAGCAGCTTGCAGCGCTTTATCAACATCGATTTCTCCATAGCCAAAAAAATCGTCTTTTCCTTTGGCGCCTAAATCAATAGCTGATTTTCTCATAATTTCCATAACCTCAACGTTGGATAGCTCAGGATTAATGGACCGAATCAATCCTGCCAATGCCGCAACATGGGGACTTGCCATAGATGTGCCGGACAATGCCGCATATTGACTTCCAGGATAGGTGCTCGCAATACTGTCGCCAGGTGCAGCAACGTCTATATAGTCGCCATAGTTAGAAAATGAAGCTTTTTCTTTGCTGCTGTTGGTAGCCGCAACAGCGAATACTTCCGGATATGCGGCTGGATAACCCGGTCGATCCGTATTATCGTTGCCGCTGGCTGCAATCATGACGACGTCATGGTCATAGGCGTATTTAATCGCGTCGTGAAGAAAATCTGCCTGCGCATAGTTGCCTAAGCTCATATTAATGACCTTGGCTCCATGATCGACGGCCCAAATAATACCTTGAGCAACGGAATAAGTGGAGCCTGCACCGCTGCTGTCCAATACTTTAACAGGCATAATTTTGTTGTACCATGATAAACCGGCAACACCTTCATTATTGTTAACGGTAGCGCCAATGATGCCAGATACATGGGTTCCGTGGCCAACATCATCATCGGGAGCCGCATTTTCATCTACAATATTTTTGCCTTCAGCAAGCTTACCCTTCAAATCCGGATGATTGCTTTGCACGCCGGTATCAAGCACAGCAATAATAACCTTGTCGCTGCCTTTAGATAAACTCCAGCCCTTTTCCGTCTCAATTGAAGGCAAATTCCATTGATACTCTGAGTACAAAGCGTCATTTGGAACGATTGCGGCTGAGCTCTCATTTGTCATATACAAATAATGTGGTTCTGTATATTCGGTATTCCACGTTTGCTTGAAATAACGGACGAGCTGATCCGTTTCAATATTTCTTGAGCGGAAAATAAAAGTATCCCCGACTTGTTTAACCCACTCCGCATTTATATCGCGTTTTACCTGTTCAAGCTCGCTGCCCGAAAGAGGCTTAACGAAATGGACAACAACGTCGCGAACATGATAATGACTGGCATTTCCGTTATCCTCGCCAGTACGAACAGTCGTATCGATCGTTGAGTTTGGTTTCACTGATTCGATTTTGTAATTTCCTTCAGCCGGATAAGGTACAAGTCTAAGGTTGCGCTTTTGATGATGCTCTACGGATTTCAAAATATCTTGTTTGATTACACCGACAACACCGATTCCACTATGCTTGGAGTCTGGCACACCCAGCACCATATAACGGCTTCCATTTTTGGCCGTGAAAGAAGGGGATTCAAACTTGGCTCCTTTGCTAACTTGTGATTTTGCTTCAGAAACATAAGATTTGACTTTCTGATCCTCTGTTTGTGGAAGGGCTCCTCGATCAACGCTGCGATTGCCCGAAATCCAGCTAATATAAGCCATGTGCGCATGCTCATGCATCATATGCTTGATTTGTTGATCAGCTTCGTTTTTTGATCCCATACTGGAGCTCATCAGCTTTTGAAAATCTTTGGAGCACTCCGTGGAGCAAAGCATCGCTGTCGCTTTCATATCGGATTGCAGTGCAGCAATTTTGAGCGTATGCTCGCGTTTTGCAGAAAAACTAGACGTTTGCGGCGGTTTTTTCACGTCTTTAGGGGCAAATATCGGCGTCATTGGTATAAGCAGAGCAGCTAAGGCTAAAATTGTAAGGCCACCAATCCATTTTCTATGCATGCCTGAAACCCTCCATTGATCGTTCTAAATTAGAGCTAAGTCTAATCTATAGGTTCGGATTCCAAGGCTTAAAATATGCGAACGAAAGCGTGAATCGCCAGTACCACTTAAATGTAATTTGTGGTACGATAGTGATGATTGTAGTTTTTACGTGTGTTTGGATTATGAAAGGGGAACTACCTATATGCCAACTGCCAACGTCAAAGCACTAACGGAATCAACTCGCACAAAGCTAAAGGATGCGTTAAGCCAACTGGAACCGTTTCTGAATAACAATTCCTTGCCCCAATTAACCGGCGAAGATGATGGAGAAGAAGCACATACTTTTTACAAAGGCCTTTTATCCGATTTGAGACATTTATTGGTCTTTTCTGAAGTCTCGGTTGAAAAGCTGGGAGTATTGCTCAGACGGCCCAATTTTGATACAGATTATGCGGAACGCGTGCTGTATGAGGTTTACCATCAATGCGTAAGCGCGTTTTTCTATCCGAAGAACGAATGTTATTCTGAAGATGGCCGTTATGCTTATACTGGCCAAGATGCGATTCGTTTCCGCTTTAAACCGAATCGTGATTCTCGTGGTATCGTACTTAGTGTTTCCAAGGTTTTTGAAGAACTGCGTGATGAATTAGCGTATTACGAAAATGATTACATGACTCAGCGTCGTATGCAAGGACAAAAATAAGGCAGAATGAATCACCTCCGGTCAGGGAAACTTGATAGTGGAGGTGATTTTTTTATGCCAAAAGGCGTGTCTTGTAGTGTCGCTAACTGCAACTTCTGGAAAGATGGCAATAATTGTGGAGCTAGTGAAATCAACATCGAAATCGATCAACATGCAGGCGCCAATTTTAAAGAAGAATTTGCTGCGGATGACCTCGGACTATTTCATCAAGATCAAGCTGAACAATCAAAGTCAACATGCTGCCTTACCTTTAAACCAAAGGAGTGAAGGTCGATGGGTAAATATGAAGACGATTATAAACAATTGTTGGATGATCGAGATCGATCGGAACGAACAAGCCATCCAGTTGTGGGGACGGATCGCTTGATTGATGTAAATGAAGAAATGGCTGCTGATTTTGCAATAAGCAATCCAGCGGTTCATACGGAGCGCAGAGAAGACCGTTATGAGGAGAGAGAAGAGCGGGCACATGCAGATGCCGAGTCCGGAGGTTATGCTCTTGGATGGGTATCACTTGTGTTTGCAATTGCGTCTTGGTTTCTATGGCCTGTACTCATTGGTGCAACATCAGTCGTACTTGGCTTTATAGCATACCGACAAGGCGCACGCGGACTAGGCGGTTGGTCTATGGCGATCGGAGCTATTGCATTAATGTTAAATTTAATTATCGTCCCTTTTTATTACGCGATCACCTAACCGAATAAAAAAAAGCTCCTTCCCGGTAAATCGGGATGGAGCTTTTTTTATTTTAGAGCTTGCTCACGGTGCTTTTGTACTTCCACATTCAAAGCAAGCATCTCCCGATCCAAGAGATGAATCATATCGGCAGAGCCTTTGAGCTGCTGTTGTATATGTAGCGGAATTTGCTCATTAAATTTATAATAGATCTTATGCTCGAGACTTGCCCAGAAATCCATGGCAATCGTTCGAATTTGAATTTCTACAAGCACATTTTCGGTTCGATCGGTAAGGAAGACAGGTATTTCAATTAGCAAATGAATGCTCTGATAACCATTTGGCTTCGGGTTGATGACATAATCCTTGAGCTCAACGACGCGCACGTCGCTTTGCTTGCTAATCATGTCGACGATTTGATAAATATCGGTAGAGAAGGAACAGATTACGCGCACACCAGCAATATCCCGAATATGCTCTTTGGCATCCTCAAGAGTAATAGGGAGTCCTTTACGCTGAAGCTTCTGCATGACGCTCTCTGGCGCTTTGATTCTGGTCTTCATATGCTCGATCGGATTGTAATCATGAATAAATTGAAATTCTTCATTTAGAATGTTAAGTTTTGTTTCTACAGCATCGAGCGCAAATTTATAAGTTAGAAAAAAATGAGCCCATTGCTTTAGTTGATTCGTTTTCATACGCAGATCACTCCTGATATAACAATTATATATATGTGATTATTAGCTGGAACGGTTTCGACTTAAGCGAGAATCGTTGTATTATTATAATGGTCGATATTATATGCCAAGTCAAATTTATAGCATACTTAAAAGTCAACAGACGGGAGAGTTAATCATGATCATTGACATTCATAACGTATCGTGGGAACAAAATAACAATAAAATTTTGGAACAAATAAGCTGGAAAGTAAACGAAGGAGAGCATTGGTGTTTGCTTGGACTGAACGGGTCTGGCAAAACAACATTGCTGAATATGATTAACGGCTATATATGGCCTTCTGAAGGCAGTATGGCGGTTCTTGGAAAAAAATTCGGAGAATTTGATTTGCGCGAGCTGAGAAAAAGCATTGGTTGGGTTAGTACTTCATTGCAGCAAAAGCTATATGGCTCTGAGACTGCTCTGAAAATTGTTCTTAGCGGCAAATTTGCAACAATTGGACTGTATGATCAAACCGATTCTGCTGACATGATCCAAGCAGAAGAATTAATGAGAACACTTGGCTGTACAGCTTTAATGGAGCGAACCTACAACACGCTGTCACAAGGAGAGAAGCAGCGAGTGTTGATCGCAAGGGCGCTGATGGCTTCTCCGAAGCTGTTAATACTGGATGAGCCGTGTACAGGCCTTGATGTATTTGCACGCGAGCAGCTGCTCCAGATGATAGCTGGTGTGGCAGGCGAGCAGAATGCTCCTACCATTATTTACGTGACCCATCACGTGGAAGAGATATTGCCTTGCTTTGCAAAAACGCTTTTAATTAAGAAGGGAAAGGTATTTGCAGCAAATGACACTTCTGAGGTGCTGACATCCGCACTTATGAGTGATTTTTTTGGAGTGCCTGTCCATATCGAGAAGCGTCATAGCCGAAACTGGATTACTGTTGAGGGGGATTTATGGAATTAGTATTGCAAGAGCCGCAGTTTCAGCTGCAGCAGCCTCCTGAGCCAAAAAGATGGAAAAAAATAATGGCTTGGTTAAAAAACCGATTCGAGCTTAGAAATGAACGAGATCATTATATAGCGAGAATTGCTACAGGAAGCACAGCTCTATTTGCGTCACTAGCGATGACGGCAGCCGCCCTTGGCATGCCGACTGGACTTGGTACGACAATTGATATTTTACTTTTTTTAATTTTGAATATCGTTGCTATGAGTCTAGCAGCGAACTTGCTATCATTTATATATTCAATGTTGTATTTACCTATACCGCGCAGACTTGCGGCTGTATGGACATACGCTTCGATAGAGGCTTATCTGATTTTGTATTATGCTGAGCTAGGCATACTCATGTCGATTATCATTGCGTTAGCTTTCACCATCATAGGGGCTGCTGCGGGCTGTTTGCTCGGTATCCTCTTAAAGTTGAAAATAAAGCGACGGAGCAAATTTTTGATTATGGTGGGAGCAGCTTCTGTTGCAGCGATCAGCTATCTGTTTGTTTATTGGCCAGGAACTGCAGCTATGTCTCAAACGGCTGACGCCTTGCTGGACAGTGATTCCATTCGCAATACAATAAATGCGCCTGATCCAGCTGAGAATGGGAAGTTTGCATTTCAGGCTTTCACTTACGGAAGCGGGCTGGATAAGCATAGAGTCATTTTTGGCAAAGAGGTTGATGTTCGATCTACGGCAGTTGATGCTTCAGCTTATATTACAGAATGGTCAAAACTGAAAACAAAATTTTGGGGATTTGACGAGCATGCTCTGCCTTTAAATGGGCGTGTCTGGATGCCGGAGGGTGAAGGACCATATCCAATTGCACTTATCGTACATGGCAATCATTTGATGGAGGATTTCTCTGATGGGGGTTATGGCTATTTGGGAGAGCTGCTTGCTAGCCAAGGCATAATAGCCATTTCAGTAGATGAGAATTTTTTAAACTATTCCGTTTGGTCAGGTATACCTAATAATGATATGAAAGTACGCGCTTGGGTACTTCTTAAGCATTTGCAGCAAATTAAACAGTTGAACGAAGAAGTCGGCAATCCTTTTACCGGAAAAGTTGACTTAAGCAGGGTTGCATTAGTTGGTCATTCTCGCGGCGGCCAAGCAGTAGCTATGGCTTCTGATGCGGATCGCTGGTTTAAAGACGACAAAACATTAGAGAGCTTAAATGATGTTGTAATCGAGTCTGTTGTGGCAATCGCACCAACAGATAAGCAAGTCGATAATAAATCGGCTCAGCTGACAGATGTAAATTACTTGACGCTTCAAGGGGCGCGAGATGCGGATGTAAACAATTTTTACGGTGATCGACAGTACAGCAGAACGAAGTTCCAAGAGTCAACAGATAAGTTTAAGGCAGCTCTTTATATCGCGGATGCTAATCACAGTCAATTTAATTCTGATTGGGGGAGAATGGATGAGCGTCCGCCGGGAGGCCTGTTTTTGAGTCGTAAGGAGCTGCTTGCAGCTGAGGATCAGCGTCAAGTTTCCAAAGTGTATGTATCCGCATTTTTGCAAGCTACTTTGCTAGGAGAAAACAGCTATAAGCAGCTTTTTGAAGATTATCGGTCTGGACTTGATTGGCTCCCAAATACTGCGTATACCAATCGATTTGAATCGTCCGATTTTACAGAGATTGCTAGGTATGATGATGGCAAGCAAAAAACAGCGCTGAAGAATGGCGGCAAGGCGAGCGTTGCTGGAATGATCGATTGGAGCATCGCATCAGCTGAAGACCGCGATGGCAAAAACAAAGGTACAAAAGGAATTGAGCTGGAATGGTCGGAGCCTGGGGCGGAATATGCTTTGGAATTATCGCCAAAAACGATTGATCAAGCCGCAGAAATAACGGAGGGCAATCTTGTATTTTCGATGGCAAATCTTGAACGTGACTTGCTTGCTGTAGAGGATAAAGACAAAGCGGATGCTGCTAATAACGCATTAGAACTCACTGAACCGCCGCCGCTGCCGGTCATAGAGATTGAGCTTACGACGACTGAAGGCGAGAGTATAGAGCTAGGCTTAGATAAAGTTATGCCTGTGGCGCCGCCAACGTATACTGCTTTTATGGCTTTCCCTTGGCTGGAGGAGCGCATTAAGGATGAGAAATACAAAGAATCTTCGGAGCCTATATTTCAAACCTACACGCTGCCGCTTGAGCTGTTCAGCTCAGACGGATTAGCGATAAAAGCGGATGAGATTAGCCGAATTACGTTTCGTTTCGTAAGTGGATCAGGAAAAGTAATGATAGATGATATTGGGTTTACATCATAGTGAGTTAATAGGAAAGCGGGATGCCTGGCAGTTGGCATCCCGCTTTTACAACCTTATATGAATCATAAGTTACGAGCTTGTCCAGATGGCATCAGACCGGAAGACTTTCCTTTTCTTCTTTAAAGGTAAAGTTTCTTGCAGCATATAAGAATGGTGTCGAACAAAGGGATACGATAAATTTGATGACATAAGTCGATAAGAAAATAGAGAGCCAAAGCTTGCTGCTATAGCCTGGTGCGCCTGCAAAAGCAATGGTGCAAAATATGAATGTATCGACTAGCTGACTTACCATAGTACTCCCATTATTACGAATCCAGAGCTGATTAGGAGCCGGACATAAACGTTTTAAAGTGGAGTAAATTTTGACGTCCAAAAATTGGCTCACAAAATATGCGCATAAGCTTGCTAGTGCAATTCTTGGCATTAGTCCGAATAACGTTTCCATAGCACCTTGAACCTGCAGAGGAAATTCTTCATTTAACGGATTAAAAAGAAGCGCCATCTGCATAATAATGGTCGAAGTAATAAGCGTGAAGAATCCGAACCAAACGGCTCTTTTGGCCGCTTTTTCGCCATACTTTTCATTAAGAAGATCTGACGCCAAGTAGATAGTTCCGTACATCGTATTGCCAAGCGTTATAGCAATAATCATGCCGAAGGCATGGATATCGATTGTTTTGACGACTTGAATGTTGGCTAACACGGTAGCCATTCCTATCCAAGCGTAAATGCCTACCCGGCCAAAAAAACGATACGAAAGAAGAAATAACGAAAAATGCACGAGCATGAAGATCGCGCCAAACCATAAATTAAACATGTTTCTTGTTACCTCCTAGTTTTGATAACGCGGGAGTTTTCGAACCGCGAATTGCTTGACTAATAAGACTTCTGAGTTGTTTTTCTGCCTTTGTCATTATAAACGCTTCTTAGGAGCGGAGCAATAACTTTTGATTGTTGTTTCATTTAGGCGGCAGAAGATGGTAAAATGGATGTTACGTTTTAAAACATGGTATGCCAAAGACTTGGTTAACCTTACTAATAGTTAAGGAGTGGTAAAGTGACTAATTCTAACGAACAATTGGAACAAGAGCAGCAGCGTGTCATTGACGTGACGGATCTCATCCGCACTCGGATAGAACAATTCAACAATCAGCTTGGCGGCATACGCGAGGATATCGTTGATTTCCGACGTAATTTTTGGGATGATGTAACACTAAATTTTGAGGATGCGGCGGAATCAGCAGAGTCGCATGCCAGCATGAAGCAGCAAGCAGAGGTACTCTCAGAGCGTGAAAGAAGCCATCGCCATGCTGAGGAACAGCTAAAAACACTTTATAAGCTTGAGCATTCTCCATACTTCGGTCGAATTGATCTCCAGGAGGAGGGGCAGTTCAAATCAGAGCCGATTTATTTAGGTGTAGGCTCCTTGCTGGATGAAAGCGGATATGAGTACCTTATCTATGACTGGCGGGCTCCCGTGTCGAGTCTTTATTACGATTATGGCCCGGGTCCTGTGCAGTACGAAACACCAAGCGGATCGATTAAGGGCGAAATGTCGCTTAAGCGTCAATTTATTATACGTGATGCTGAAATTCGCAGTATGTTCGACACAGGTGTCACAATCGGGGATGAGCTGCTTCAGGAAGTGTTAGGCAAGCAGTCTGATGCCCAAATGAAAAGCATTGTAGCTACGATTCAGCGCGAGCAAAATCGCATCATTCGCAACGAGCGCGCAAGGCTTCTTATCGTTCAAGGAGCTGCGGGCAGCGGAAAAACGTCAGCCGCGCTTCAACGAGTGGCCTATTTGCTTTATCGGTATCGCGGCTGGTTAAATGCGAACCAAATCGTTTTATTCTCACCAAACCCAATGTTTAACAGTTATGTGGCGACCGTATTGCCTGAACTTGGCGAGCAAAATATGCAGCAAACGACCTATCAGCAATATCTCGAGCACAGGCTAGGACAAACGTTTGCCCTGGAGGACCCATTCTCACAAATGGAATATACGCTCGCAGCGGTTAATGAACAAGGCTATGATGCGAGAATAGCTGGAATTACTTATAAATCAAGCAATTCGTTCATGCATTTGATTGATCATTATGCTGCCGAGCTTGGTCAAGAGGGGCTAGCTTTTAAAGCAATTACGTTTATGGGACGAAAATTGATTTCTGCAGCAGCAATCTCGGAGCAGTTTTACAGTTTGGAGCGCTCGTCTTCCATTGGAAACCGGATACGCCTTACGGCGGAATGGATTCTGAAAGAGCTGACGAGGTTAAGCCGTGAAGAACGGGATCAGGACTGGGTTCAGGAACAGATCGAGCTTCTGGATCAAGAGGCGTATGCGAAGGCGTTTGAAGATCTGGAACGGAAAAAACATTTTGCAGGAAACACATTTGACGATTTTGACGCCGAACGTGATTATTTAGCCGCGATGGTTGTGCAGAAAAAATTCAAGAAGCTGCGCAGACGAGTGAAGCAATTATTGTTTTTGGATGTGCCGGGGATTTATAAGAGACTATTCGAGGATAATGCGAATATATTGGATCGATTTAAAAACAGCGATCATCAAGTACCTGAAAAATGGAATGAAATTAGTGAGCAAACGATTGCAAAGCTCAATCAGAAAGAGATTTATTATGAGGATGCTACTCCATATTTATATTTAAAAGAAAAGCTTGAAGGATTTCAAACGAATACATTGGTTAAACATTTATTTATTGATGAAGCGCAGGACTATTCACCTTTTCAGTACCACTATTTAAAACGTATTTTTCCAAACTGCAAAATGACCGTGTTGGGTGATCTCAATCAGTCCATATTTGCTCACGCTGTAACAGGTAATGGTTTTGAGCCGTTATCTGAGCTCTATAGCGAGGAGGAGACGGAGCAGATCATTTTAACAAGAAGCTATCGCTCGACGAAGCCGATTGTGTCATTCACCAGCCGAATGATTGAAGGCGGTGATCAGATAGAGGCCTTCAACCGAGATGGCGCTGAACCAACAATCACTAAAGCAGATAGCGAAATGCAGCTCATAGAGGTAATGCAGGAGAGAATGAATCAGCTGCTGCTGGGCGGTTATCAATCGATTGCGGTCATATGTAAAACGGCGGAAGAAAGCAAACGCATGCATGCGTCTTTGCAGCCATACTTTCCAAAGCTCCGCCTTGTAGAAAAGGAAACCGTTACGTTTGAAAAAGGAATTATTGTGATTCCTACTTATTTAGCCAAAGGCGTCGAGTTTGATGCAGTTGTCATTAGCAATGCTAGCTATGAGATCTATTCACGTGAAAGCGAAAGAAAGCTGTTCTACACGGCGTGTACGAGAGCGATGCATGAGCTCCATATTTTCCATACTGGTGAGCTCACGCCGTTCATCAGTTAACCTTATTTTCTAATCTCTGACCAAATTTCATGAACATCCACTTGAAGCTCCGAAGCTATCAGCTCTGCTGTAAGTCTTTGGGGCTTCAATATTTTCCCGTTGCGGAGCTTGGAAATGGTTTGAATGGAAATACCGGTTGATGAGGATAGATAACCGACGGTTATATCTCTTTTGGCCATCCATATGCGCAGTTTCATCGAAGCTTCGATACAATCATCGATAGGACGCAGATCCCAGATGACGAATGCAAACTCAAGTACGTCGCCAAATCCGTCAATAATGGGTGTAAACGAAACGGACAACTCAAACTCGATTCCGCTTAGCTTGCTTGTCTTAATCGTAAGACTGCGCTCTTTTTTTTGCAGGTGAGCCTCTTGTATTATTTTTAAAATTTTACCATGATCCGTTTCCGCAATAAATTGCAGCAGCGTTTCGTCCTGCATTTGCTGGTTAGGCTCAATTTGAAAGGGAGCAAGCCTGTCTCTTAGAAAACGCACATGATGATGTCTATCAATAATTCCGCTGATCAACACTTTATTTCTTTCTGCTTGCTGTTCAATCCAATTGTATGGTGATAGATCTTCGAATATAATGAAGGCATAAAGGAGTTTATTATCAATGCTCCTTGGCAAAGGCTGCAGGTCAATGCGTACAGAAATTTTTCGTTTCGATTTGGTGTAAATAATAACTTCGCTTCTCATCACTTGCCTTGAAATGTTGATCTTGTATTTATGAAGCAAATAGCTGCTTTTTTTGGATTGCAGCTCTTTTAGCGTATAACCGCATAATCTAAGGAAAGCTTGGTTCGCATCCTCTATGCGCACCTCTATTTCATTTTGACTCATTAGCAGCATAGGCTGATTCATGATCTGAAAGATATGATGGTAAACCGACAATACGAAACACTCCTCTTAAACCCATTCCACGACCCTATAATCAAATAAAAGTATAAAATAGTCGTTCTAAACAAACAAGTCAATGAATTTGGCATTTCGTATTATGTTTCAAAAGTGTTTCATAAGTTTAATTAATTAAACTTGATCGCTGAAACGATACCTTTATGGTGCAAATAGTCATAAGTTGAATCTAAATCAACTGTAACACTCCGCCAGCAGGCTTTATTCTCATTCCGTTTCCCGATAATATGAAAGCAGACAGCCTCAAGTGGAAAAAATGAGCAGAAGGCTAACACACAGGGGAGACAGAATATGAACCATTGCATCATAGAAAACTGTACGAAGCCGATCAAAGCCAAAGATTTATGTGCAATGCACCATCAACGTTTGCTGCGTCACGGTGATCCTTCCATTGTAAGACCGCGCAGAGTGAAACAAGTTACCAATTGCAAATGGATTAAATGTACTCAACTCTCAAAAACGAAAGGTTTTTGTGCTAAACATTATTACATACAGCGAACGCTGAGTCCTGAAAAAGATTGATGTTACGTAATCTGACACGGATTAATTATTATTGTCGAAATCTATGAAAACGACTGTGTTTTTTTTCAAAACCATGTATAATGTGGATAAAGTGATTCGTGTTTAGATGATTAAAGTACTTGTAATTAATCATCCAACAGGGGGTGAAAGCAAGAATGGTTCAAACGGCACCTATCGGATTATCCATGAAGGATCTCTATTTATTCAACGAAGGAAGTTCATACCACAGTTACCGTTTTATGGGTGCCCACCGTGTTGAAATGGATGGTAAAAAAGGTGTTCGATTTACGGTTTGGGCACCAAACGCAGCTGAGGTTCGGGTTATTGGCAAATTCAACAAATGGATTGGCAATCGTCATGCAATGGCAAGGATCGGAACGACTGGCGTCTACAGCTTGTTTGTCCCTGGCATTGGTGAAGGCGAATTATACAAGTATGAGATTGTAACCATAGAAGGCAAAACCATTAGAAAAGCTGATCCGTACGCTTTTTTTGCAGAGCGTCGGCCTGGAACGGCATCCATTGTATCGCATTTAGACGGCTACAAATGGGATGATGCAAAATGGCAGGAGAAAAAGCGCGAGCTTCCTCCATACACGAATCCGCTGCTCATTTATGAGGTGCATGCAGGTTCGTGGAAAATTAAAGGCAAAGAGGATTATTACACGTACGAGGAATTAGCAGATGACTTGATCCCGTATACAGCTGAAATGGGTTATACGCATATCGAGCTTATGCCGCTGTCTGAGCATCCTCTAGATCAATCTTGGGGCTATCAGATTACGGGCTTTTATGCAGCGACGAGTCGTTACGGATCTCCGAAGCAGCTGATGCGATTTGTAGACAAATGCCACCAGCATGGACTCGGTGTTATTTTGGATTGGGTTCCCGGACATTTCTGCAAAGATGATCATGGGCTGCGTCTCTTTGATGGAACACCTATTTTTGAAGGGGCAGATGCCAATCGAGCGGAGAAGCCGCTCTGGGGGACGCTTGCCTTCGATTTCGAGAAAAAAGAAGTCGTCAGCTTTCTTATTTCAAATGCCATCTACTGGATGGACTTATTTCACATTGATGGGTTGCGTGTTGATGCTGTCGCCAGCATGATCAATTTACACATGGACAAACCGCCGGAAATGCATACTTACAACTATCTGGGCGGCCCAGACAACCTAGATGCTCTCCGCTTCCTTAAGAAGCTTAATGAAACTGTGTTTCATTATTACCCCGATACCTTGATGCTCGCAGAAGATTCTTCCGCATGGCCCGCTGTTACATCACCTACCTACAAAGGCGGCCTCGGATTTAATTTTAAATGGAATATGGGCTGGATGAACGATATGCTGCGTTATATGGCACTGGATCCGGCTGAACGTTCGCATCATCACCATCTCATTACATTCTCACTCCTTTATGCTTTTTCGGAAAACTATGTATTGCCTCTATCGCACGATGAAGTTGTCCACGGCAAACGTTCTCTGCTAAACAAAATGCCTGGAAGCTACGAAGAGAAATTCGCACAATTACGTTTGTTCTACGGCTATTGGATTACGCATCCTGGTAAGAAGCTGTTGTTTATGGGCAGTGAATGGGGGCAGTTCGATGAATGGAAGGACGCCGACATGCTGGATTGGATGCTGCTCGAATATGATATGCATCGCAGCATGCACCATTATGTGAAAGCTCTTAATCATATCTATACTGATCAGCCTTCATTATGGGAGAGAGACAGCCAGGCGGATTGCTTCGAATGGATTGATGTTCATAATGCAGCACAATCCGTCATATCCTTTATCCGCCGCGGAAATACTGATTTCTCCGTTGTTATTGCTAATTTTTCTAGAAACGATTATAAACAGTTCCGTATTGGTGTTCCAGAGCCAGGTTTCTACAGCTCTTTAATAAATAGCAATGAGAAGCCATTTGGCGGAACGGTAACACAGGCACAACAAGGCTACACTAGTGAAAACGTCGCTTGGCACGGTCACAATCAAAGCATTACGCTTCACTTACCCCCCCTGACATTCCAGATCTTCAGCTTAGATCCGGGGAACACAATTTGAGAGGGAGTTGGTGTCCATGGGCCGAAAAGAAATGATCGCTATGCTGCTTGCAGGAGGCGAAGGGAAAAGGCTGGGCGTGCTGACAAAGGATTTAGCTAAGCCTGCAGTCTATTTTGGCGGCAAATACAGAATAATTGATTTTACGTTAAGCAATTGCGCACACTCGGGAATTGACACTGTGGGCGTACTGACGCAATATCAACCGCTGGAGCTCAATCGTTATCTTGGCATTGGCAGTCCATGGGGACTTGACCGCCGCGATGGCGGCATGACCATTTTGCCGCCATTTATGAAACAAAAAGGCGGCGTATGGTATAAAGGCACGGCAAATGCAATTTATCAAAATATGTCCTTTATTGAACCTTACAATCCTGAGTATGTACTTATCATTTCAGGAGACCACATTTACAAAATGGATTATGATTTAATGCTCCAGCATCATAAGCGTTCAGGAGCAGACGTGACGATTGCCGGGATTGAGGTAGATTGGAAAGAAGCAAGCCGTTTTGGTGTTATGCACATCGATGATGAGGATCGAATTACGGCTTTTGAGGAAAAACCGAAAAACCCGACTAGCAACATCGCTTCCATGGGCGTTTACATTTTTACATGGTCCGAGCTCCAAAAGTATTTGATATATGACGAAGCAAGCCGCAGCTCCAGCCACGATTTTGGCAAGGATCTTATTCCAGCCATGATGAGAGACGGAAAACGGCTGCATTCTTATCCGTTCAAGGGCTATTGGAAAGATGTTGGTACAATCGAGAGTCTTTGGGAAGCGAATATGGATTTACTCGCCGATGAGCCTCCGCTTGAGCTTGCCGATGCCGATTGGCGCATTTATTCGGTAAATCCAAATCAGCCAGCACAACATATTGGCGCAAGTGCACAGATATCTTCTTCTTTAATAACAGAAGGGTGCATGATTGAAGGGGTTGTTGATCGCTCGGTATTGTTCTACGGCGTCAAAGCAGCCAAAAACACAGTCATTACGGAATCAGTCGTCATGCCTAATGTAAGAATAGGCGAAGGCGCACGCATTTATAGAGCGATTATTGGCGAAGGAGCCGTCATTCAAGCGGGTGTAACGATTGGAAGCCCAGATGATGATGCCATTACCGTTATTGCAGTGGATCAATATGTAACGAACGAACATTTGCTGCAGGAGGTGGAGCACTCATGAAGCATAAAGTCATGGGCGTCATCAATTTAATTCATGAAACTGATGAGCTGGAGCATTTAACACAAAGCCGCTGCCTTGCTACTGTCCCCTTTGGCGCGAGATATCGTTTGATTGATTTTGTACTGTCGAGCATGGTTAACTCCGGAATCTCCAAGGTTGCCGTTTTTGCGCATACGAAATACCGCTCACTTATGGATCATTTGGGTTCAGGAAAGCATTGGGATTTGCAGCATCGTCAAAGCGGATTATTTGTGCTCCCGCCAGCAACTGACGACATTCAGGAAATTAGCCGTGGAGATTTGTACCATTTCTATCAACAGCGTGATTATTTTAATCGGTCATCACTCGACTATGTTGTCATTACACGCAGCCACATGGTTTGCAATATCGATTTCGAGAAGGTTATCGATTTTCATTTGGAGCGGGAAGCTGACATCACCGTTGTGTGCAAGCAGCAGGCTGATATATTAATGGGCAAAGCTCGTAAAGTGAAGTTGAATGACGAAGGCAGAATCACTGCCATTCAAGATCACTATGGCCGGATGTCTAGTGACATCAATTCTATGGAAATGTACGTTATGCGCAAAGAGCTGCTGATGGAACTAGTAGAGACCTCGCTTGCTCAAGGCCAGGATCATCTGGTTCGCCACGCGATATTCTCTAGATTGAATCAGCTTAATGTATATGGGTATATGTATGAGGGATATTTGGGTGTAGTTAATACGCTTAGCAGCTATTATCGCAATAATATGAATTTATTAGATCCGGATGTTTGGAAGGAACTATTTTATCAGCCGGGTTCTATATTTACGAAGGTTAAGGATGAGCCGCCTGCCCGGTATTTGGGTAATTCCAAAGTTACGAATTCGTTAATTGCAAACGGCTGCCGTATTGAAGGTACCGTAGTGAACAGCATTATTTTCCGCGGCGTACATGTACAGAAGGGCGCTATCGTAAGCAATAGCATCGTTATGCAAAATGGCGTTATCGGAGAAAATAGCTTTTTACAGCACAGTATTTTGGATAAAGACGTTCGCGTTGAAGCGGATCGTGATATTAGGGGAGCGGCAAGCTCGCCATTCTTAGCAGGAAAACGGAAAATTATTTAATATAAGCAATCGTTACGCTCATCCTATTCAAGCTTTTATTTGCCGCGAAAAAATGCAATTTACCACGATCGGAAAATAAAATCAGATTCCAGTTGGGTTCATGCATTGCTGATGCGGCGTCCATGAGAAAGGAGAATCCTATGAACATTTTGTTCGCAACCTCAGAAGCTGTACCGCTTGCGAAGACTGGCGGTCTCGCCGACGTTGCAGGGGCGCTCCCCAAGGCGCTGAATAAGCGGGGCGTTGATACCAGAGTTGTATTGCCGAAGTATGCACAAATTCCTGCTGCACTTACCTTGCAGTTTGAGCTTGTCACTCATTTTAACGTGTCGTTTGGCTGGCGCAATCAATATTGCGGTTTGCTTAGAGCGGAGTTTGACGGCATTACTTATTATTTAATCGATAACGAGTTTTATTTTAAAAGAGATGGGCTTTATGGTTACGGGGATGATGCGGAAAGGTTTGTATTCTTCTGCTTTGCTGTGATGGAAGCGGTACGGTATATGGAATTCCATCCGGATATCGTTCATTGCCACGATTGGCAAACGGGACTCATTCCGTTTCTCCTAAAGACAAGATATTATTATGATCCGGCTTGGGCGTATACCAAATCCGTATTTACGATTCACAACTTAAAATATCAAGGTTTATTTGGAATTGATCTCCTGAAGGATTTGCTTGGAGCCGGTGATGATATGTTTCTGGAGGACAGCTTGGAATTTCATGGAGCAGGCAGCTGTATGAAAGGCGGCCTCGTGTATGCCGACAAGCTGACGACTGTGAGCGGTACGTATGCTCAAGAAATTCAAACCGATTATTTCGGCGAGAGGCTAGATTCTTTGCTCAGGTATCGTTCAGGCGATTTAATCGGGATTGTGAATGGCATTGATGATGAGCTGTTTGATCCGATGAATGACGAAGCTATTGCCATTCCTTTCCGAAATGCCTTGAATCGCAAAAGAAAAAACAAAGTGGAGCTCCAGCGTGAGCTAGGGCTCACGCAGTCCGAAGATATACCGCTTATCGGAATCGTTTCAAGATTGGTGGAGCAAAAGGGCTTTGATTTAATCACGGCAACATTTGAAGAACTGCTCCAAGAAGATGTGCAATTTGTAATATTAGGTGCGGGTGATTGGCAATATGAGCAATTTTTCAATGATGCCGCTTCTCGTCATCCGGGTAAGGTTGCTGTATGGATCGGTTATGATGATAGACTAGCGCGCCGAATTTATGCAGGCTCGGACATGTTCGCCATGCCTTCGCAATTCGAGCCATGCGGCTTGAGTCAACTTCTTGCGCTGCGCTATCGTTCCGTCCCGATTGTCCGTGAGACAGGAGGACTAAAGGACACGGTACAAGCCTATAACGAATATACTGGCGAAGGTAACGGCTTCAGCTTTACGAATTACAATGCGCACGACTATATGAATACCGTGCGCAGAGCGCTGGCTCTTTATCGTAATCAGGAAGTCTGGAAGCAAATCGTGAGTAATGGCAGCAACGAGGATTACAGCTGGAATCGGTCTGCCAAAGCCTATATATCCGTTTACTCACAACTTTTAGCGCATCGAAAGGAGAACGAAGAATCATGGCCCGTCATCTTGTAATCGGCAACGGTAAGATGCTCCTTAATTTGGATCAACATTGTTTTATTCGGGATATTTATTATCCATTCGTTGGGCAGTTAAATCACGTAGGCGGACAATATTGCCGCTTAGGCGTATGGGTAGAAGGTGCCTTTAGCTGGCTGGATGAGCCGGGATGGAAGTTTGATCTAGATTATATTGAGGATTCTTTGGTTACGAATATTACGGCTAAGCACGATGGTTTAGGCATCGAGCTTTATATGAACGACGGGATTCATCAGCGGGAATGCATTTATATCAAACGGGTAGTCATTCGTAATAAAACGAATGATACAAAAGAAGTACGCTTGTTTTTCCATCAGGACTTGATGATCGACGGGACAGAGGTTGGAGATACCGCTGTTTATTATCCTGAAAATCACACGCTGTATCACTACAAACGCAATAATTACTTTATGTTCAACGGTTTCTCAGATGAAGGCGGCATGACGCAGTATTCTACAGGAATCAAGAGGTTCCAGTCCGCTGAAGGAACATGGCGTGACGCGGAGGACGGCGTGCTTATGGGCAATTCGATTGCCCAGGGTTCCGTTGACAGCACGATCAGCTTCCGAACAGTCGTCGCTCCAAACAGCGAAAAAACCATTTATTATTGGATGTCAATCGGCCAAAATCTTGAGGAAGTCAAAGAGCTGAACCAGTATGTTCAGGAGAATCATCCGGAGAAGCTGCTTAGCCGGATGGTTATTTACTGGAAGCACTGGCTTCGCCGAGCAGAATCAGACCTTGGTGATCTGCCGCATGATGTGGTGAAGATGTTCAAACAAAGCTTGCTTCTCGTAAGAACACAGGTGGATGAGAGAGGCGCTATATTAGCTGCCAATGATACGGATATACTGCAATACAATCGAGACCATTACAGCTATATGTGGCCGCGTGACGGCGCTCTTATTGCAGATGCGATGTCTATGGCAGGGTATCAGAGTGTAATAGCTCCTTTTTTCCATTTTTGCGCACAGGCATTGTCGCCTGAAGGGTATTTGTATCACAAATACAATCCAGATGGAACAGTAGGCTCAAGCTGGCATCCGTATATCGTGCAGGGCAGCAGAAGATTGCCTATTCAAGAGGATGAAACCGCACTCGTGTTATTCGCATTGTGGAAGGATTACTCGCGGAATCAAGTGATTGAGCTGCCGCAGTCCTTATATAGCAACCTGATTCGCAAGGCTGCTACTTTTTTGACCTCGTACATGGAGCCTTCCTTGTCACTGCCGAAACCGAGCTATGACTTGTGGGAGGAGCGCTACGGCATCTGGACGTATACCGCCGCATCTGTATATGGCGGTTTAATGGCTGCATCGTTTTTCACGGATCTATTTGGCGATTATGAGCGCAGCGATCTTTACAAAAGCACAGCAGAAACAATTAAACATGGAATTGTAACTAATTTGTGGGATGAAGAAACCGGCCGATTCGCCAGAGGACTTATTCAGAAGGATAATCGCTGGGTGAAGGATATGACGCTCGAGAGCAGCTTGTTTGGCGTTCTGGAATTTGGCGTGCTTCCTGTTGATGATTATCGTGTCGTGCAGACGATGCATGCCATTAAGGAAGGGCTGCAGGTCAAAACCCATATCGGAGGCATTGCCCGTTACACGAACGATTATTATTTCCAGCAAACAGGTGAAATTGACAAGGTTCCAGGAAACCCTTGGATTATTTGTACACTATGGGTAGCTAACTTTGAGATTGATTCCGCCAAAACGCTTCAAGAGCTGGAAAGCCCGCGCAGTACGCTGCAATGGGTATCTGATCATGCACTGCAAAGCGGATTGCTGCCGGAGCAGCTTAATCCTTACGACGGAACGCCGCTATCAGTAGCGCCGCTAACTTGGTCGCATGCAACCGTCGTACACAGCGTGAGCAAATATGCAGAGAAATATAAACATCTTCGTCTGGAAGCGGAGGCTAACGGTTTACTTTAAAGTTTTCATAACTGGAAGCGAAATGAAAAGAAGAACCTGAGTGCTGTAATCTCGCATTCAGGTTCTTTTTTGTTCTATTTTTACGAAAGAGAATCGCTGAATAAAACAAGTATTACTTCTCAATCTATCGATTAATTGCAGTTCATTCGTATAGAAACGGGTTGAATAATTGCTGTAATAACGATATTGTAGCAATTACAGGGTAAACGATTATTAAGCCAGATGTTGTTTTGGCAATTGTATGCGGAGGTACAAGGATGAGTACAAAATATGTTATCGGTGTTGATATAGGAACGACAAGCACGAAGGCAGTACTCTTTACGGCCAAAGGTGTCATAGTCGCAAGCCATGGTATTGAATATCCGCTGCATTCTCCTTCGCCAGCTATTGCGGAGCAGGACCCGGATGAAATTTTTAATGCTGTGTTAGGCACTATTGGTCAAGCTGTTGCGAAAAGCAACGTGCAGCAAGAAGATATTTTATGTGTTTCATTCAGTTCGGCAATGCATAGCGTGATCGCTGTGGATCAACAAGGGACGCCAATATCAAGATGCATAACTTGGGCAGACAATCGGAGTATCGAGTGGACGAATAAAATTAAAAATGAATGGAATGGCCATGAAATCTATTTGCGGACTGGCACTCCCATTCATCCGATGTCTCCGTTATCCAAGCTTACCTGGCTGCGTCATGATCATAAGGAGTTATTCGATCGTACATACAAATTTATTTCGATAAAAGAGTACGTTTTCTTCAAGCTGTTCGGACGTTATGTCATCGATTATTCGATTGCATCAGCAACAGGCCTGTTCCATTTGAACAATTTGCAATGGGATGAGGAAGCGCTTCGTGTTGCTGGCGTTACGGCAGATCGGCTTTCGGAGCTTGTGCCGACGACGTATAAGCTGGAGGGGTTGGAAGAGCAGTTTGCGAAGCTGATGAATTTGCAGCCAAACACACCATTTATAGTAGGCGCTAGTGATGGCGTACTCTCCAATTTGGGTGTTAATGCGATTAAGCCTGGCGTAGTTGCCGTTACAATCGGTACGAGCGGTGCTATACGAGCGGTAACGGACAAGCCTGTAACTGATCCGAAGGGCCGTATTTTTTGCTATGCTTTAACTGAGAAGCACTGGGTTATCGGTGGACCAGTGAATAACGGGGGAATGATTTTTCGCTGGGTTCGCGATCAGATCGGTACGGAAGAAGTTATTACAGCTAAAGAAAGAGGTATCGATCCCTATGAGCTGCTGACGGAGCTCGCTGCGAAGGTGAAACCGGGTTCTGAGGGTCTTATATTCCATCCTTATTTGTCAGGCGAACGCGCTCCGCTTTGGGATGCGAATGCGCGTGGTTCATATTTTGGACTGGGACTGCATCATAAGAAAGAGCATTTAGTTCGCGCAGCGTTAGAAGGAGTCATTTATAATTTATATAGCGTACTCATGGCACTTGAAGAATTAACGGGTAAGCCTACTCAAATTCAAGCAACAGGAGGGTTTGCGAGGTCAGAGCTATGGCGCCAGATGATGGCTGATATATTTGATCAAGAATTGCATGTGCCTGAGAGTATTGAAAGCTCTTGTCTTGGCGCGGTTATTCTGGGGTTATACAGCTTGGGCGAGGTGGATTCACTGGACGTCGTTGCAGATATGGTAGGAGGTTCGCATTTTCATTTGCCCAATAAACAAAATGCCGAAATTTATGCCGAGCTCATGCGGATCTACATCCGAGTTTCTCGTTTATTAACCGAGGAATACGCAAATATTGCAGCTTTTCAACAAAAATATGTTTAATTCATATCGCCAAAACAGCCGAGCAGCTATGCCGGCTGTTTTTAAGTCGTATAGTATTAAGTGCCGTATTTCTTCAAAATCGACGACAGCGTAAGCAGCGGCCATATATAGTTGTTGCTCGGATAATGAACATAAACGCTGCCTGGCATAGCTGCTCCTGTTGGATAGGTGTAGGTCCAATCTCGACGCTCAAGCGATTGGAGCAATGCTTCTACGCCTTTTTCCATTGCGGCATTAGGTTTAGCATAAACAGCGATTAATGCGTCGAGCGCCCATGCGGTTTGAGAGGGGGTGCTAGCATGGAGCGGGACATAATGCTTTACTTTGTCGCTCAAGCAGGACTCGCCCCAGCCGCCGTCTTCATTCTGAATAGATAGAAGCCACTTGATTCCCTTCTTAATGGCGGGATGGTCGTCTGGCACCCCAACTGCTGTCATTCCTTTAATTGCAGCACCTGTACCATGTGTATAGGCAATACCCCAGCGGCCGTACCAGCTTCCATCCCTCATCTGCTGTGAGAGCACCCATTGCACACTATTATCGAGCCAGCGATGCCCGATTGTCATGTCAAGCTCATCCCCAAGAAAACCAAGAACACGACCTGTTAAATCGACAGTAGAAGGATCGGTAGAAATGTCAGAGGAGCCTTCAAAAGTGAAGAAGTTGGCTGGCAGCTGGTTGCCTTCGCGCTCGAATGCAGGCCAGCCGCCATCTTCGTTACGCATCGCTAGCACCCAGTTTAAACCTCGCTGCCAGTTGGCGTGCAATCCATTTGCTTCGGTCGTATAAGGCCGTATAGCACGAAGAACAGCGGCGCTGTCATCAACGTCTGGATACAAAGTATTTACGTTGGAAAATCCCCAGCCTCCTGCAGGAGTGTTCGGTAATCGCCTAGTCCAATCTCCTAAACGAACCTGCTGCCTTGCTAACAAATAAACTCCAGCTTTCTCGAGGGCAGGCATGTTTGGTGAGGTTCCTGCTTCACGAAGAGCGTAAGTCAGCATGGAGGTGTCCCAGACTTCAGCAGATGCGACTTGAAGATGAGGCCTGTCGACGCACATGACTGAAAGGATACCTGCCAATAATCGATTTACAGCTGGTGAATCCGTGGAATAACCTAGTGAAAGCAAAGATAAAATCATCAAAATCGTTGCAGTAGAGAAGGTTAGAAGCGTTCCATTGGGCTCAAGTCTCTCGAACATAAAGGCTTCAGCCTTCTCATACGACGTTGAGGAGCTGGGTGGAAGCAGACTGGATAAAGGCAAGCTGGATATAAATTCATTCAACGCAGATATCCAGGTCGTATCATTCGAAAATTTGCGCGAGTCGTTAACAAATAGCTGATAAAGCTCGGGCATTGTGCTCGTTTTGCGGACAAATTGTTTGTTCGCCATAATGATAGTCGGTACAAGGTGGACACGCGCATGACCAGAGAGTGAGAATAGATCAAGGCCGATTCCGAGATCGGAGAAAAAAGCTTCAAGCGGAATGCGCAGCATACGCGGCCATTCCGCTTGACCTGTTGCGGCAAAGATAACCTGCGTGAGCAAGGATCTAACCTCGGATAAACCGCCGCGCTTCAGAATAAATTGCTTAGCCCTTACCATACGCGGATCAGCTTCATAGTAGTAACCTGCATAAAGCAGTGCAAAATAAGCCTCAGACGTTGCGTCCAAATTGCCCTCGGACTCGTCAGGATAAACCTTCCAAGCGCCGTTTTCCTCTTGTTTAGAGGCAATTCGAGCTGCAAGCATGTGAATTAACCGCTCATCTGCTCTGCCTAGCAGGCGCAGCAAAATGATTAAATAACTATCCGTCATCGTCCCAGAATCGAAGCACATCCGCCATGCGCCGTCCTGCGACTGCTGGTGAATAAGCTCTTCCGTCATTGCATCTATCCTTGCGCGGATTCGTTTCATATCCATGTGGCGCAATCATCCTTTGCAACTGTCGTTGCTTAATATATATGCGCTAATCAGCAAGCACAGTCGAGGATCGCCTAATAGGAATAGACGGCTTGTTTATACTGTTTATTCATTAAGGGTTAGAAGCCGTTGGAGCAGCATGGATACAGCCATTGTAGCTGCTCCATCCTTATGTTGGATGATAGAAAAATCACGTTCAAAACGCTGCTTGCTCAACCGAAGCTGAATCAATTCTCCCGATTCTAATTCCTTCTTTACTACCCAGCGCGACAGCATCGCTATTCCTAAACCGGATACAACAGATTGTTTGACACTTTGGCTGCTATTAAAAATGTAAGATCGTTTTTGGTTTATTTGCGCATCACGTATGAACTGGTCGCTAAAAGCGCGAGTGCCAGAGCCGGCTTCTCTCAATACCCATACTTGGTTTTGCAGCATTTCGGCATCAATGAAGCGCTCCGCTGCGAGCGGATGTGTAGAAGGAGCGATCAGAATCATTTCATCTTTCATGTAAGGGGAAACGACTAAATCTGACGCGCTGGTATCGCCTTCAATGAGACCAATATCGAGTTCGTTGGATCGTACTGCTTGAACAATTTCCTCCGTATTCCCAATTGTTGTTTGTATAGTAACAAGCGGATATTGAACAGCAAATTCAGCAAGCCGGCTTGGGAGAACATATTCACCAATCGTAAAGCTGGCTCCAATCTGCAAGCTGCCCGTCACTTTATCCTGTAAAAGCTGTATGTCCTGCTTCGCTTCCTCATATAAAGATAAAATTTGCTTCGCCCGCTGGTACATAATGTCACCAGCTTCGGTAAGCCGAACCTGCTTAGGTGAGCGATGCAGCAGCTTCGCTCCAAGTTCATTTTCTAAATTTCGAATATGCAGGCTTACCCCTGGCTGAGAAATATTCAATAGATCTGCAGCTCTTGAAAAATGACTTTGCTCCGTTACGGTAACGAATACTCGAAGCGCCTCAATGATCATTATTATCCCTCATTATTGATTGCGATTTTCTTGAATATAACATAACTATAAGGAAAAAACGAATGAATGGCAATTTAATCATTAGAATTCCTGATGATAAGGATAGGGAATAGGTATTTCACTTTGTCTGCTCCGAGCCTTATAGTGAATGCTACAGGAACACTTGCTAAACACAAGATGCAGAGGTGAAATCGATGATTATAAAAAATGTTTTTATTCGTCATTCGAATAATGGTTTTGGTTTTATACAAGGATTAGCGTATACGTTGGGTATTGCAATAGCAGCGAAAGGAATCGCGATGCTTCCTTTTTTTAACGTTATGGGTCAGCTGGTTGTCGCTATTTTATTAGGGATAGCCTGTCGTGCATGGATAGGCTTGCCAGCGCAAGCGACGAGCGGCATAACGTTTTCAAGCAAAAAACTGCTGCGATTCGGAATTATTCTGCTGGGGCTTCGCCTGAATTTATATGATATTTTACATGCAGGGCCAAAGGTATTTGTGCTTGCCGTTATTAACATTGTATTTACGATATTTGTTGTGTATGGAATAAGCAAATGGATGAAAATAGATAAAAATTTAGGCCTTCTCACAGCCTGCGGTACAGCTATTTGCGGTGCAGCAGCTGTTGTAGCAATAGCTCCACAATTGAAGGCAAGTCCAAATGAAACGGCTGTGAGTGCGACAACGGTTGCTATTTTAGGAACGCTATTTACGCTAGCCTATACCGTATTGTACCCCGTGCTTGATTTAAGCAACGCAGGTTATGGCATCTTCTCGGGTGCAACGCTGCATGAGATTGCACATGTTATTGCTGCAGCGGCTCCTGGAGGACAAGAAGCGATTGATTTGGCTGTTATTGTAAAGATGACTCGTGTTGCGCTGCTTGTACCAGTCGCGATTATTATTGGAATTTGGAATGGCCGTAAAAGCAATAAAGCACAAAAAATGAGCTTAAAGCAATTGCCGATTCCATGGTTTATCGTTGGATTTCTTGCCATGAGCGGAGTTAATACGTTAGGCATAATTCCTGCCGCAGCTACTGCGAATCTGATTGTCGCCGCTTATTTTCTAATTGCAATGGCAATGGCAGGACTTGGTCTCGGCGTCGATTTTGTCGTATTTAAGAAGCTTGGAAAAAAACCGTTTATTGCGGGATTCATTGGCTCTGTGCTGCTAGCTGGGCTCGGATTGCTGCTCGTGCATATTTTTCATTTGGCATAAAAAAAGACAAGAAAAAGTCCGCAGGCATACAGTGCCTTAGCGGACTTTATTTGCTCAACCTTGAGAGAGAGCGGAATTTTGACGAGGGTACTGCCGAATATGCTTGATTCGTGATTCTCCGTTCAGAGTCACTCCATTGCCGATCTGAATGCTCGCTGCTGAGCCGGATGCAATGACTTGTATGTATCCGACTGTAATATTCGGCGCACAATTGGTTCGAAACAGCTCAATACCACCAGAATAATCAAATTCCGGATCATTGATAACCGGCAGCGGGCGTGAAAAAATCTTATAGGATTCAAAAAAAACTTCGCCTGAAGTCAGATGATCTTCTTTCCTCTGCACCGCTAGCGCTCGAAGCTTGGCACTCGTCACAGCGCGATCACCAAGCTGTACAATACCTGCCTGACCAACGGTTATTATACGCAAGAACCCAACAGTTGCGGTTCGAACATGAAAGGTATTGATAGATTGATCATTGATTAGATTCATGATAACACCTAGCTTCCCCCGAAAGCGCCGCTAGACTCTTCTTCCGGAAGCGGAAACGGAGCAATCGGTCCAACGATGACAGATTCAGGCGGTGTATCGAACATCGAATATAAATTTACGTTATCGGTGTCCCCAACTTGCAGCATCGATGCACTGGATACGCCGAGCACTTCAATTTGACCAACACTAAGCAGATGATTAACAACTTTAAAATACAGCATTATGACATTCCTCCGGTAGATGGGGAGTTGTTTTGCAGCTCTCGCATATAGGCGAGCAATGCAGCGTCGGCGTCCCTTTTTGTTTTGGACAGTACGGTAGCCGTGACCGCATTGTTATCAATCGCGGCTGATTGAGCATCGCTGCCTCGATCTGTTTTTTGCATATAGTACTGAATGCGGGCAGGCACTTGTTTGCGGACATCATTTATAATAATTTGCCGATGATAAGGATCTAGTGGAATTTGGAGCTCGTTTTCGTAGGAAAGCAGCTTTTGCTGAGCTTCCATATCCAAATAGCGAGTCATCCCAGCATAAATATCATTGTATAGCCCATTTTGCGGCGGTGCAGGTGAGGTAGCCGCTGGGAAAGCGGGCGTATTTGATACGGTCATCTGTTCAATGCTTCCAGGGATAGAATCATCTCCGATGCCTGGCGCGGTCATCCCAATATTCAGTGTGCCGTCCAGCTTCTCAACTTTCAATTGATCAAAATGATATTGAATGCCGTCTATATGGTAAGTAGGGCGCGCTTCGAGCTGCTTTACTTGTTCACATAATGCGTTGACCTTTGCTTCTAGTG
The DNA here is from genome assembly GCF_052114265.1 of Paenibacillus sp. MCAF9. Classification (NCBI taxonomy): domain Bacteria; kingdom Bacillati; phylum Bacillota; class Bacilli; order Caryophanales; family Paenibacillaceae; genus Paenibacillus; species Paenibacillus sp. MCAF9. The sequence goes on along the minus strand of NZ_JBFREL010000009.1, from coordinate 39,783 downwards.
CATCCAGCCGCTCACAATGCTCGTTAAGCTTATTTTGTACTTCAAGTGACCATATTTGCCACGGGGAAAGTGGATTGTTTTGCTGCATGAGACTTGCACCTCCTACTCATAATGAGTTCTAATTTCCGCTTAAGTAGGGTTAGGCAGTGGGACGAAGGAAAGCGGATTATCTGAGGATAACTCTGGAGCAGGCTCAGTGAACCCGCCCGAATTATAGAGCTGTGACAATGAACGTATGGATCCGGCACTGCCGACCTGCAGGACGGAGCTGTTCGATACGCTGTCGACACGTAGCTGATGAATTGTAATTTGCTGATGAATGGTCAGGCTCATATTGCACTCACATCATTATTCGAGCTATCTTGCACATCCGGATCAAGGGTGTTTGTTGCGCTGACAGCGTTATTTGAGTTTGTTAAGCTTCCTGTTAGGAATGATCCTGATCCTGCATACGTCTTGGAAGTGCTATTTGGCGACACTTCCAGGGCGTCTCCAAATTGAATAATGGAGCCGGAGCCAACGCTAACAATTTTGACAAAACCTACGACAGCTGGCATGAGCATCCTCCCTTTGTATAGATGATTTTTGATAAATGGAATGTTTATGGTATAGCTTATGCGGCATTCGCCCAGACGTTACTATCCAGAAAGTATCCTGATACCCTCAAGGCGCATATGCTGGTAGAAGTGCTGGAAGGCGGGTGTTTGCTGTGGCATCTAAATGGGATGATATGGAACGGTGGATGGAGAAGCAGCAGATGCCGAAAGGCTTTGAGCTGCTGCGCGAACCGGCTTGGGTAGAGCAATATGTGCGTAAAATGATGACAAAAGCACTGCCCGAAGCGGCTGGTGTTATGATTGGAGGAGGCTCAGCCGCCTTTTCCGAAACACGTCATTTTTTGAATGTGAAGATTACATTGCCGGAAGGCTTCGATAAAGAGCAGCTTCGGTTGTTCGTAAGGGAAGATCGGCTGCGCCTGGATGGACTGCCGAGTGGTAAGCCGGAGACGATCAAGCTGCCTAAGTTTGTGAAGCCTAAGGTGTGCAAAACTTTAGTGAAAGACAATTTTATGCACGTGAAGCTTCAGAAGCGGCCAACCAATCGTACCTACCATGAAGCGATTATTCGCTGGTAGATAACGTAGGAGGAACAGGAAGGGCACAAATCTAGATGAGATGTGCTCTTTTTGTCACGAAATCGACAGGTATTACAGCTGGCTAAAGGCTTCGCTATCCCTTATAATGTCTAATGAACATGTACATATTAGTAAAAAGGGAGTGTGTTCAGTGTCCTTAGTCGATGTAAGCAGTGTTTCTGCTTCGTTATTCATACTTGGAATCGTTTTTTTAATGCTTATTTTCGGTTTGCTGAGCTTTGGTATCCTGCGGATGTTTCAGCAAAAATTTCGTACAGGCTGGTTTAGTTTTGCAGGAGCGGTCGTGAGTTTTGTAGTCTTCATGTACATATTAAATAAGTGGTATCTATAATTTTTTATAGCTGATCACGACCGGAGGTAAGGGCTTGACCTGGACAATTATATGGTTTTTTATAAACATGCTGTTCGTCGTTTCCATTATCAGTTATATGTTTATGCATCGTTCGTACTCGGAATCGAAACGGCTCTCCAATGATTCCGCGTTAATTAATAAGCTCAATACTAGGCGAAAGCTGGTTGGCATTATTAGTATCTTGTTATTTGTAGCGATGTCAGCTAGTTTTATGATCAACATGAGATTAAATGGTTAAATGGAGGCTCTCATTGACGAGAGCTTTTTTTAAATATAAGACTTTATAAGTTTTATTGCTTATAATGGACTTATATAATTCTCCGCGAAACGAATGCTAAGCCTCCATAGGCAGCTTTAGCCATCGTTTTAAGTTTGTTCGTTATTATGGAGATATACAATTTTTAGTCCGGAGGTTCGACATATGCATACGATGGAAGACATTATACGACGCATGTCTAGTCAAGGATTGAGAATAACGGATCAAAGGAAAACGCTCGCAAAGCTTTTTTCTGAGACACAGGGTTATTTGGCTCCGAAGGAAGTCTATGAATATATGGGGAAATCGTATACGGGATTAAGCTTTGATACCGTATACCGCAATTTGCGAGTGATGGAAGAGCTCGGTGTGCTGGAGCAGGTTATTTTTGAGGATGGCGGTAAGTTCAAGCTGCATTGCAGAGAGAATGAACATCATCATCATATGATTTGCCTGCAGTGCGGGATGACGTATCCCATTACTTTCTGCCCAATGGAGCAAACGAATGTTCCTGAAGATTTCCGAGTTGTGAAACACAAATTCGAAGTGTTCGGATATTGCAAAGACTGCATACAAGACGAGTCAGCAGTTAGCGAGGCCTAATGCCAGAGAAACGGGTAATGCGAAGAGTGACTCAAGCTCCAATACTCTTTTATCGCAAAGTGATTTCACCGTTGACCCCGCCATCTTGCCGTTTCTATCCGACCTGTTCGATGTATGCGCTCGAAGCGATCGAGAAGCATGGAGCGGCTAAGGGCTCTTGGCTTGCTATGAAGCGAATTGCCAGGTGCCATCCCTTTAATGCTGGTGGTTATGATCCCGTTCCGCCTGCAAAAGACAGCAACCTAGATGCTCCTTGACAGAGAGGGCTCTATTTGGGTATATTTTGATTTATAAGTGGTAAAATAAGTTTTGGTTTTATTTATATGTCCGAGGAATGGATAAGTACAATAGCAGAACCTTTTCAGAGAGCCGGGAAACATGGTGCAAGCCGGTAAGGGACTCCATTGGAAAATGGTCCGGGAGGATTCGCTTTCGAGCTTCAGCGGCAGCGCTGGGTAAGGGAGCGACGCGAAGCTGGCGTTAACGGCGCAAGCCGCCATGCAGGCGGCACACGAAGCTTTCTTGAAGTGACGGTTTAACCGCTCATTTCCGGATTGAAATTTGGGTGGTACCGCGTGAGTTCAAACTCTCGTCCCATGATGGACGGGAGTTTTTTGCGTTTTTTTAGACTAATGCAATAGGAGGAGTAAAAATGACGAAAAAAAATACGTTTTATATTACAACACCGATTTATTATCCGAGCGATAAGCTCCACATTGGACATGCCTACACGACGGTGGCTGGTGACGCAATGGCACGTTATAAACGTCTGCGCGGCTATGATGTATGGTATCTGACGGGTACAGATGAGCATGGACAGAAGATTGAACGCAAAGCAAAGGAAAAGGACCAAACCCCGCAGCAATTTGTTGATGATATCGTTGTAGGCATTAAAGATCTGTGGGCGAAGCTGGAAATCTCCAATGATGATTTCATTCGTACGACGGAAGAGCGTCATAAGGTTGTTGTTGAGAAAATTTTTGCTCAGCTGCTCAAGCAGGACGATATTTATAAAGGCACGTATGAAGGCTGGTACTGTACGCCTTGTGAGTCGTTTTTCCTCGAGCGTCAGCTGGTTGACGGCAAATGCCCAGACTGCGGACGTGCGGTTGAGCTTGTAAAAGAAGAAAGCTACTTCTTCCGCATGAGCAATTATGCTGATCGTTTGCTGAAATATTATGAAGACAATCCAGATTTCATTCAACCGGAATCACGCAAGAATGAGATGATCAACAACTTCATTAAGCCGGGCCTTGAGGATTTGGCTGTATCGCGTACAACGTTTGATTGGGGTATTAAAGTGCCTGGAGACGCTAAACATGTCATTTACGTGTGGATTGATGCGCTTTCCAACTATATCACGGCATTAGGCTACGGAAATGAAGGCGATGATCAGAAATATCGTGATTTCTGGCCGGCTGACGTACATTTGGTCGGAAAGGAAATTGTTCGATTCCATACGATTTATTGGCCAATCATGCTGATGGCGCTCGATTTGCCGCTGCCTAAGAAGGTGTTTGCACATGGCTGGCTTCTGATGAAGGATGGCAAAATGTCAAAATCCAAAGGCAATGTTGTCGATCCAGTTATGCTGATCGATCGTTACGGACTGGACGCGCTTCGTTATTATTTGCTCCGCGAAGTGCCGTTTGGTGCAGACGGAACATTTACGCCTGAAAATTTCGTTGAACGAATCAACTTCGATTTGGCGAATGATCTTGGTAATCTGCTTAACCGAACGATAGCGATGATCGATAAATACTTTGACGGTGTAATCCCGCCATTTGCAGGCAGCGTAACCGAATTTGATGAATCGTTGCAGAAGCTTGCGAGTGAAACGATCGTTCAGGTAGAGTCAGCGCTTGAAAATATGGAGTTTTCCGTTGCGCTGTCATCCCTTTGGCAGCTTGTAAGCCGCACAAACAAATATATCGACGAGACACAGCCATGGACGCTTGCTAAAGATGAGTCCAAAAATGGACAGCTAGCATCGGTTATGCATCATTTGGCGGAATCGCTGCGAATCGTATCGATTCTGCTGCAGCCGTTCTTGACGCATTCTCCAAGGGAAATGTGGAAGCAGCTTGGGCTTGAGCAGGGCGAACTAACGTCATGGGAGAGTACGAAGCAATTCGGTTCGCTGCCGGGTGGAACGAGAGTAAGCAAGGGCACACCATTGTTCCCACGCCTCGATACGGCAGAGGAGTCTGCTTTTATCGCAGCAGCAATGAGCGGCGGTACACAGTCTGAGCAGCCAGCTGAGCAGCCAAATGCTGTGAAGGTAGCGGATGAAGCACCACAGGCTGCACCTGAGAGCAAGGATGAAATTGCAATTGATGACTTTGCAAAGGTAGAGCTTCGCGTTGCTCAGGTTATTTCTGCAGAGCCAGTTCTCAAAGCAGATAAACTGCTGAAGCTTAAATTGGATCTTGGGTACGAGCAGCGCCAGGTTGTTTCCGGCATTGCTAAGTTTTACACTCCGGAGCAAATGGTTGGACGGAAAGTTATTTGCGTTACAAACTTGAAGCCGGTTAAGCTGCGCGGCGAAATGTCGCAAGGAATGATTCTTGCAGCATCACATGGCGATCAGCTTACACTTGCAACGGTTCCTGACAATATGCCAAACGGCGCTGTAGTGAAGTAAATTCATTTGTTCAAATACGGAGGCACCCCTGAAGTGTTTAACTTCTGGGGTGCCTTTATGTTTTGCTGCTCTTCAAAAATAGCATCAATCATAATTCATATCATTTTGGTCAATAAAGATAATCTATATGATTAAATTGCAGCTGTGAGTCATGATGGGTAAGAAACTTCTGCTAGCTTTTGCTAAGAAATAAGGTTGACAGTCTATTTCACGTCATCGTATAATACAAAACGTAATCATAACGATTACGAACAAGAGAGAAAGATGAATGGAGAGAAATCAAAATGAATAGACTGAAATTATTGACAAGACCTATGGCGCTTAGTTTTCTTTTATCAGCTATGCTGCTTTTTGCAGCGGCTTGCGGCAATAATACGAATCATTCAGGCTCATCAAACCAACCAGCGAACAGCAGCACGGGAACTGGTCAAGCAGAGGGGAAACAAGTTAGTGTCGTTACCAGCTTCTATCCATTATATTTTCTAGCATCGGAAATTGGCGGAGATCATGTCAAAGCGGTTAATCTAGTAGCTTCAGGCGTAGAGCCGCATGATTGGACACCAAAGAGCCGCGATCTTGATACGGCGTCGAAGGCGCAGCTGTTTCTGTACCATGGAGCGGGACTAGAAGGCTGGGTTGACGGATTTCTGAAAGGCCTGTCCAAAGACAGCAAAGTTGTGACCAAAGAAATCAGCAAAGGCATTCCATTAATTGAGGGTAATGAAGATGAGCATGATCATGAACATGAAGAAGAACATGCTGATGAAGAATCACATGAACATGGCGGCTTGGACCCGCACACTTGGGTTAGTCCAAAATCAGCCCTTACATTAGCTGAGAATGTGAAAAACAGCTTAATTGAAGCTGATAGCGCAAACCAAGCAGATTATGAGAAAAACTATGAGGCACTAAAAGGAAAGCTCGAAGCAATCGATGCGGATTACACGGCAAAGCTTGCACAAACATCGAACAAAAACATCGTTACCTCGCATCAAGCGTTTGGTTACTTAGCTCGTGATTACGGATTGAAGCAAATTTCAATCATGGGACTTAGCCCTGACGCTGAGCCGCGTGCACAGGATTTGCTCAAAATTGCGAAGTTTGTTAAAGCAAACGATGTAAAATATATCTTTTTCGAAGAATTAGTTTCAGATCAACTTGCCAAAACGCTTGCAGGCGAAGCGGACGTTGAGACAATGGTGCTTAATCCGCTCGAAGGCCTAACGCCGGATCAAGAAAAAGCGGGAGACACATACTTAACCCTAATGGAACGAAACTTGCAAAATCTTGTGCAAGCATTACAATAGAGCAAAAGGCAAACCTGCGGAGCTGAAATATGCTCCGCATTGCTGTGAGGAGATAAATTATGGCGCAATCAAATCGAATGACAAATGCGGATGCAAGCTGCCACCAAGAGGTTATTTCATTGGAGGACGTCTCCTTCTCTTATCAACAGCAGACGGTTATATCAAAGCTAAGCTTCGCGGTGAAGGAACGGGACTTTATCGGATTAATCGGCACGAATGGCGCTGGAAAAACGACGCTGCTGCGCATGATCGTTGGATTGATAAAGCCAACTAGCGGAACGATCCGTTTGTTTGGTGAGAAAGTAGACAAATTTAAGCAGTGGGAGCGCATTGGATACGTCCCACAGAAAAACACATTAAATCCGTTGTTCCCAGCCACCGTTCGGGAGGTCGTCTTGTCAGGCCTTTATGGGCGAAGCAAGCTGTTTAAGAAAATAAGCAAAATGGATTATCAAAAATGTGATGATGCTCTGCATGCAATGGGGATCGAGGATATAAAGGATAAACGCATCGGCCAGTTGTCGGGCGGCCAGCAGCAGCGTGTATTTCTTGCAAGAGCGCTTATAAATAACCCATCGCTGCTTATTCTAGACGAGCCGACTGTTGGGATAGATACAGAGACACAGGAAAGCTTCTTTCATATGATTAAGCATATGCATCAACATCATAACATTACATTTCTAATGGTTTCTCATGACCTTGACATGATTCGCTCGTATTTAGGACAAGAGCCAGCCAGTGGAAACGGGAAGCTCAAGTTTCATATTAAACATTCGCACGAAACGCAGGATTGTGTAGAAAATGATCTTGCACACAGCCTGAAAGGGCTAAGGGAACAAATGGAGAGCAGGAAAGAGGTTGTTTTGGTTGGAGATCGTAACTAGTGAATTTTTTCAAAGGGCTCTTATTGGCGGACTTCTAATCGGGGTAACGGCTCCGCTAATCGGCTTATTTCTTGTGCTGCGCAGGCTTTCAATGATTGGCGATACGTTATCGCATGTGTCTATTGCTGGAGTAGCGCTAGGTTTCTTGATTGGCGTGTATCCAATTGCTATGGGATTTGTGTTTGCGATTATTGCCTCTTTTGCTATTGAGAAGCTTCGGAAAGCATATAAATCATATGCAGAGCTGTCCATTGCCATTATCATGTCAGGCGGAGTCGCGCTCGCATCATTACTATTCACGATGGGCAAAGGATTCAACAGCAATGTGAATAGTTACTTATTTGGAAGCATTTATACTTTGAGCACCACTGATCTTTACGTTATAGGCGTCGTTACACTGATTGTTCTTGTTGCGATCAGGCTTCAAGTAAAGGAGCTATTCCTGCTTACGTTTGATGAGGACGCGGCAGCAGTGAGCGGCTTGCCCGTCAAATTTTATAATGTTATGATTAGCGTGCTTACTGCTCTAGTTATTAGTGTTTCTATCAAAATTGTAGGTGCGCTGCTTGTATCGGCCTTGCTGACTATACCAGCCGCATGCAGCTTGATCATTGCCCGCAGTTTCCGTCAAAGCGTTATAACGGTCGTCATTATTGGCGAGATTGCCGTTGTATTAGGCTTACTAATCGCGGGTGTATGGAATTTGGCACCAGGCGGTACCATTGTATTATTGCTAATTGCTGTGCTGCTGTTGCTGCTCGTTTTCCGCCGTGGCATGCGACCAGGCAGTTAATGAGGATTGGAGTGAGAGGGTTTGTCCGACATTAACATTTGGCTGGCCTTAGGGGCTGGCTTTGCATCGTTCATATCACCTTGCTGCTTACCGCTTTATCCTTCGTATTTATCATACATAACGGGAATATCGGTAGCGGATTTGAAGGGCAATTCACATGCCAAACAAAAACGCATGCGAACGATGTCACACACGCTGTTTTTCATTTTGGGCTTCTGTACCGTGTATTATGCATTAGGCTACGGAACGAATGTATTTGCTGAGTTTTTCAGCGAATATCGTGATCTGATTAGGCAATTATCAGCGATATTGATTATTTTGATGGGACTATTCCTAATCGGATTATTTCAGCCGCAGCTCCTGATGAAGGAACGAAGAATGAATCTTATTCCGAAAAAAGCGAACTATGTCAGCTCCTTTATTTTTGGAATCGGCTTCTCCGCAGGCTGGACCCCATGTACAGGTCCCGCGCTTACTGCGATTTTAGGTCTTGCAGCATCGGAACCTGGCACATGGTTTCAGCTAACGACTGCCTATTCATTAGGCTTTGCGATTCCTTTTTTTGTACTTGCCTTTTTCCTTGGTACGGCAAGATGGATACTGAAATATTCAGCTAGCGTAATGAAGGTTGGCGGAGCTGTTATGATTTTGATGGGTGTATTATTGTTTACCGATCAAATGACCAAAATCACGATCTGGCTTAATATGATTACGCCGGAATGGTTGAAATTTTAAGCTGATATTTCTCTCTTACGTAAAATATTCAATTTTTGCTTCGGGAAAATGTTCAAAGATGCGCTCCGATAAATACATGCGGAGCGCATTTGCTTGTTCATCGGGATAAACGTATTTCCCTTGACCCCAGCGTCCCCATTTATATTTGCGTTTTTCAATATCCATCTCAAGCTTTGTCCGTGGATACCGCTTTTCAATAACTGCTTTTGCCGTTTTTGTAAAACGATGCTGAATGAGTTCAAATGTAAGGTCTTTGGTCACATCCTGCGGGAGTTTATCTGCAAGTGAGGCTATAAGCTCGCCATAGCCTTCCTCCCAGCCATCATGCCAAATAATAGGGGCAATAATGAAGCCCATTGGATAACCTGCCCTAGCGACCTTTGCGGCGGCCTCAATGCGTTGATCAAAGCTTGATGTAGCAGGCTCGAAATGCTTGATTACGTATTTGGCATTTACGCTAAATCGGATACGGGTATGTCCATTGTGCTTTGCATCGAGAAGGGAATCGACATGATGAAACTTGGTCACAAACCGAAGCCGTCCATGTTCTTGTTCCCCCATAAAATCAATAAGCTCGCGAAGGCTGCCTGTAATTGGCTCCAGTCCGACGGGATCGGATGTACATGCGGCTTCAAAGCGGGTAATTTCCGGTTTTCTCTCGTCGATGTACCCCTGTGCTGCCTCTAGAATATCGTCAATATTCACATATACACGGATATAAGGTTTTGCACCTAAGGTTGTTTGCAAATAACAATAATGACAATGAGCCATACAACCGGTTGCTATCGGAATGGCGTATTCCGCTGAAGGCTTCGAAGTATCAAATTTTAAGGTTTTGCGTATGCCGACGACAAGCGTTCTTTTGGCGATCTTGTATTGTTCAAGCTCGGTATCGCCCGGTAAATTCGTAATCCGGTTATGTGAGGTTGTCATCCGGTAAGGAATGCCTTCTTTTTTGACCCATTCAAAAATACGCTGCCCTTTGGGATAATCGAGCGCAGATGGTTCAAAATAAACAAGCTCGGGAACAAAGGAGAGGGTGGAGCGATCTGGTTTAGGACGATCAATAATTGCAGTGCTCATAGCTCATTCCTCCTGTAGATTCATCACAATCAACATCATCTTATTGTGTGAAGGATGAGCGAAGCTGAAACTGGTAAGTTCAAGTGTTATTTGCGCTTCTTTATCTATTTTGGAGATGGGCTTGGGTTGCAGTGAACACAATGAACAGTGTATGATACAATAAGTAACGCCTGTGAAATAGGTGAAGAAGTATGGTTAGGGGGTTCTTCAGTGCCGACACCGAGCATGGAAGACTACTTGGAAAGAATTTATAAGTTGATTGATGAAAAAGGTTATGCGCGTGTCTCGGACATTGCAGAAGGACTAGAGGTGCATCCTTCATCGGTCACCAAGATGATTCAAAAGCTTGATAAAGATAATTATTTGATCTATGAGAAGTATCGCGGGCTGGTCCTGACCAATAAAGGGAAAAAAATGGGCAAAAGGCTTGTTGATCGGCATCAATTGTTAGAGTCATTCCTAACGACGATTGGCGTACAAGACGAGAATATTTATCAGGATGTTGAAGGAATCGAGCATCATCTTAGCTGGGACTCTATAACCTGTATTGAAACTTTAGTTGAATATTTCCGAAGAGATTCTCAGCGTATGGACGAGCTTCGTGCCGTGCGTGCGGAAATGGACAGCGAGTAATACATATCGATACGAACGAGAAAGCAAAAAGGACCGAGGCAATGATGCCTCGGTCCTTTTGTTTGCTTTAATGATATTTAGGTGTTTCGTCATCTTCCTTGCCGCCTTCAATGACACGAAACGGCACGGTCTTGGAGCGGTTCTTGTTCGTTCTCGTTTTGCTTGCAGGAGCACGTCTTTGTGTGACATGTACTCCTCCTTGCCGCGTATTGTAACCTCTTAAGAAAGAAGGCGGATATTTATATAGCAAGAAAATGCCGCCAAGCACCACAATGGGAATTAGAAAGGTTATTGGGCTTTGGATAACGCTGTAAACGAGACCGATCAACAGCAGCGCCAAAAACGATATGGACCAAACATTCCATTTGCTTGGTATTCTGCTCATTGTAATTCCGCCTTTCCTTTTTCAATCGAAATTATTTCATTTGTTTGTCTAGTTCAAGCATGCGCTTGAAGGAAGCAATGGATACCGCAACTTGCTCATCACGCGGTTCTTTGGTCGTTAGAAGCTGCAGCCATAGTCCTGGATATCCGAGGTAGCGCAGCACTGGAATTTCACGCAAAGCATTTGTCCAGCGAAGCACCTCGTAGGAGAGGCCAAGAACGAGTGGAAGCAGTAAGATACGGATGTAGACGCGTTCCCAAATGGTGTCCCAAGTAAAGAAAGGCAACGAGTAGACAACAACACCTACAATAACGGTGAACACGATAAAGCTTGAACCGCAGCGGTAGTGAAGGCGGCTGTACTTCTGTACATTTTGAATCGTAAGCTCTTCACCAGCTTCATAAGTACTAATTACTTTATGCTCAGCTCCATGATATTGGAACAATCGCTTAATTAACGGTGTCATGGAAATGAAATACAAATAAGAAAGCAGCAAAATAATTTTGATAAGTCCTTCTAATAAGTTATGACCGATCTTATTTTCAAATACCCCTGAGAAAAGAAGTTCCTCAAGCGCTGCGGGTGCAGCAGTGAAAATAAGTTTGCCGAAAATAAAGGAAAGCACGCCAGCGACAGCTACGCCAACAATCATGCTAAGACTCCAGCCTTGCTTTTTCTCTTCCTTTACTGCAGCGGGTTGTTGATTGCTGTCTGTTTCTTTACCCTCACCGGCTTCATCCTCAGCGTAGGCTTCCATAGAGAAGTTCAAATGCTGGGAGCCTTTGGCGCTTGATTCAAGAATACCTACAACGCCTCGAACGAGAGGGATTTTTTTCAAAGCTTGAATCCAGTTCTTCGTTGTGCGTGGTACTTCATAAAATACGATTTCATCATTTTTGCGTCGGACAGCTGTTACGTTAACGTGTTTGCCAGCAAACATAACGCCTTCAATAACCGCTTGTCCGCCATATATGCTTCGGGAGTCTTGCGGCAAGTGCTTGTCACCTTCCTTGATTGGAATATCGTCTTAGCTGTTGCGACGAATGTACCTTATCTTTGTATGTCTATTGTACTTGATCTATCAGTCAATTGCCAACGTCAGCGTACATAAAGGAAGGGATAGGCAAGTTGACGGTAAAGTATGGTTATCCATCGCTATTATTTCACATACTAAATCGGACAACTATGGAAATAAGAGTGGAGGCTCAGCGTAATGGCTAACAATAAACATCGAAACCAATATGATAAACAGGATCATGTAACAAACCCGTGGCTTTACGCAATCAAAATCGGTTTTTTTGCTGGCTTAATTTGGGGCGTTGTACGCTGGATGTTCTTTGAGATGAATTTTACGAAGGTGCTTCCCGGATTTGTGGCAGATCCTTTTTTTAAAGCTTCTTTTCTAAAAACAGGATGGGGAGAAGTTGTAAGTATTGGAGCTTTTATTATTTTTTCTATTGTGGCTGCCTTTCTATATAAAGTTATACTTGGGAAGCTGCGAGGACCTTGGCCGGGTATCGTGTACGGATTGGTTTGGTGGGCGATTTTGTTTATTGCAGTGGGACCACTGCTCGGCGTTATGCCAGGCATCACGAAAGCGGGCTGGAATACGCTTTACACAGAGCTGTGTGTCTTTCTTCTATGGGGTGTATTCATTGGTTATTCGATTGCTTTTGAGTTCACGGATGAAGCATCAAGGGAGCCTGCGAAAGCTCAGTAGCGAGTTCTACTTCTCAAGCGGCAGACATTTGTGGTAAAATGGCTAATGATCTTTGAACCTATGATGGATTCGGTTGCTTGGGAGGTGCATTCATGCACAAAATTGTTGTTTTAAACGGACCGAACTTAAATATGCTCGGCATTCGTGAGCCTGGCGTATACGGGACAGAAACACTTGCAGACATCGAATCGCTCTTGAAGGATAAAGCTGAGGCGCTTGGCGTCTCCGTTGAATTTTTCCAAACGAATCATGAGGGCGATATGATTGATCGAATACATAGTGCGTACGGCAAGGCAGACGGCATTGTCATCAATCCTGGTGCTTGGACCCATTACAGCTACGCGCTTCGCGATGCGCTTAGCACCGTTGATTTGCCGATTATCGAGGTGCATATGTCGAACATTCACAAGAGAGAAGCGTTCCGTCATACGTCCGTCGTTGCTGCGATTGCAGTCGGTCAAATTGCCGGCTTCGGGTCTGACAGCTATGAGCTTGGTCTAACTGCGCTCGTGCGTCACTTGAACAAACAGTAATAAGTTAAGAGAGGGTGAAGCGGTTATGGCAAACGATAGAGTAAAACGACTTCGGCAGCTGATGGAAGAACATCGCTTTGAAGCGATACTAATTGGAAGCGAATATAACCGTCGCTACATAAGCGGATTCACTGGTTCGTCAGGCATGGTGTTGATTACGCTAAGCGAAAGCTTTTTGCTGACGGATTTCCGCTACCGCACACAAGCGCCGCAGCAGGCGGTCAATTTTCAAATTGTTGAGCATGGTTCGAACCCGCTTGCGGATGTGCTTGAGCTGCTAAGGCAACATAAGCTGTCGAAGCTGGCTTTTGAACAAGACCATGTCGTATACAGTGAATTTACAGCTTGGTCGAAAACATTAGACGGTATCACGCTTGAGCCTGCTTCAGGATTAGTGGAACAGCTTCGCTACATTAAGGACGAGGCAGAACTTCAAATTATGCAGGAAGCTGCCGATCTTGCGGACAGCACTTTCAAACACATTTTGAAGCTCATTCGACCAGGAGTTCGTGAAACGGATATCGCACTTGAAATGGAAGTTTATATGCGCAGCCATGGCGCGACTTCTTCTTCCTTCGATACGATCGTAGCCTCAGGCGAGCGCTCTGCGTTGCCGCATGGAGTAGCTAGCGAACGAATTATTGGGAATAATGAGTTTGTAAAGCTTGATTTCGGAGCTTATTACAACGGTTATTGCTCCGATTTGACACGCACAGTCGTGGTCGGCACTCCGACAGCTAAGCATCTCGAGATTTACAATATCGTGCTTGAAGCGCAGTTGCATGCACTTGAGCATATTAAGCCAGGCATGACCGGTCGTGAAGCGGATGCGCTAACTCGCGACATTATTACGAAATACGGTTATGGCGATCTATTTGGACATGGTACCGGACACGGTCTAGGCATGGAAATTCATGAGGCCCCTAGGTTGTCCAAGTTCAGTGAAACGATTTTAACCCCCGGCATGACGGTTACGGTAGAACCCGGCATTTACGTACCAGGCTTCGGCGGCGTACGCATTGAGGATGACATCGTTATTACGGAAACCGGTATTAAAATATTAACCTCATCCCCGAAGGATTTAATCACTCTGGGTTAAGGACTATTCATTCAGGAGGGAATCAGCAATGATTTCAGTAAACGATTTTAAAACAGGCTTGACCGTGCAAGTAGACTCCGATATTTTTACAGTTCTAGACTTTCAGCACGTAAAACCTGGTAAAGGCGCTGCATTCGTGCGCTCTAAGCTGAAAAACCTTCGCAACGGCAACGTTGTTGAGAAAACGTTCCGTGCAGGCGAGAGCATTGGCCGCGCGATCATCGAAAACCGTGAAGTGCAATATTTGTATAACTCCGGTTCGGAGTATACCTTCATGGATAACGAGACGTTTGACCAATTTAACTTGGACAAGAAACAGCTTGAGTGGGAGCTTAACTTCCTGAAAGAAAACATGAACGTTAACATTTCGAGCTATCAAGGCGAAATCCTTGGTATTCAAATGCAAAACAGCGTAGAGCTGAAAGTTATTGAAACAGAGCCGGGCGTGAAGGGCAACACAGCGCAAGGCGCAACAAAAACAGCTAAGGTTGAAACTGGCCTTAACGTTCAAGTTCCACTGTTCATTAACGAAGGCGACGTTTTGCTGATCGATACTCGTGAAGGCAAATACATCTCGCGCGCTTAGTAAGCAGCTTGACTAGTGTAAACGGCTAAAGCCATCCTTGGAGGCTAGCTTTCGTTTCGCGGAGAAATATAAGCTGTTTATAAGTGTGCTAACTTATAAATTCTTATATTTAAAACCGTCCGAAGGATTTCGGACGGTTTTTTTTGTAAGAGAATATACCCATAGGTAAGCGCAATGTGATATAATATTGACTTGTATGTATATGTCAGGTTTAGGAGTGAATCGGCTTTGTCGTTAATCGTGATGAAGTTTGGCGGCAGCTCCGTTGGAACGCCGGAGCGGATGCAGCGTGTAGCAAAACGTATTATTGAGAGGCAGCAAGAAGGCAACGATATCGTTGTTGTTGTTTCTGCCATGGGAGATACGACAGACGATTTAATCGATCAGTCGAAACAGCTAAATCCAAATCCGCCGGCGCGGGAAATGGATATGCTTTTAACAGTTGGAGAGCAAATTTCGATAGCCTTGTTATCGATGACCGTACATCAGCTTGGTGCAAAGGCCGTTTCCTTCACGGGTTGGCAAGCAGGCATTCGTACAGAAGCGGTGCATGGTAAGGCGAAGATGACGAATATCCATCCAGAGCGCGTGTTCAAAGCGCTTGAAGAGGGTAATGTAGCTATTATTGCAGGTTTTCAGGGGATGACGGAAGAGGGAGAAATTACAACACTCGGCCGCGGCGGTTCTGACACGACTGCAGTTGCAATGGCAGCTGCGATGAACGCAGACGTTTGCGAGATTTATACCGATGTTGACGGAATTTACTCAACGGATCCTCGCGTAGTCAAAAATGCGCGCAAGCTAAATGAAATCTCTTATGATGAGATGCTAGAGCTAGCTAATTTAGGCGCTGCTGTATTGCATCCGCGTGCGGTGGAATACGCTAAGCATAACAATGTAAAGCTAGTTGTACGTTCAAGCTTTACTCAAAACGAAGGTACAAGTGTGAAGGAGGAAGCGGTCATGGAGCAAGGCGTGGTCGTTCGCGGCATCGCGTTTGACAAAAATGTAGCAAGAATCAGCATTATGGGAGTTGAGGATGTTCCTGGCGTGCTGGCAAATGTGTTCGGCGCACTAGCAAACAACGGCATCGATGTGGACATTATCGTACAAAGCGGTGTTCAGGACGGCAAAGCCGATTTCTCCTTCACGCTTTCAGGCGATGATAAAGATAAAGCGATCTCCGTTATCGAGGGAATTCGCGGCACTGTTCCTTTCCGTGAAACGACATCGGAATCCGATCTTGTAAAAATATCGATCGTAGGTGCTGGCATGGTCAGCAATCCAGGCGTAGCAGCGAAAATGTTCGAAACCATATCTTCACTAGGTGTAAGCATTAAGATGGTAAGCACATCTGAAATTAAATGTTCTTGCGTTATTAATGCAGAGCCGCTCAGCGAAGCTGTACGTGCACTTCATACTGCGTATGGTCTTGATACAGCAGAGCAGGCATTTGTAGGCGGCCCTCAGGATCGCCGTTAATCTAATAGAAATAACAAAAGCGTGCTTCCTCGTTAGGGAGCACGCTTTTTCATGTTTTTATTAACTTGGAATTTCATCCATTCCTCGTTAATTGATCACCGTTCAGTCTAGGTACTTCTTGATAGATATCGATAGCGGAGCATGCCTCTATGTCTTTTTTCATTCCTAGCTTTATCAGTTTTTTTCCGGTCATTCCGTTCATGATCGTTTCTTTCACTTGAGTGGAGCGATTTCGGTACAGAGCGAGCATCGCACAGCCAAAGTCATCCATCTCTATAGCGAAGTGGCTTAAGCCTTGAAGTCTATCAAGTACAAGGCCGGCACACAAGCCATCTTCAATAGCAAATTCATCGTGACTCCCCGCGCACAAAATAACGACATCTCTCCGCAGCTCGATCGCTGCGCGAGCGCAAGCCTCCGCATTTAGAAGCGATGCCGTCAACACATGATCCGCCCTCATTGATTTATGGATTGCCCTTGTTCCGTTCGTAGTCGTCAAAATAATTCGCTTGCCAGCGACGGCAGACTCGGTGTATTCCTCTGGCGAATTGCCAACATCAAAACCTGCGATTTTCCGGCAAAACCGTTCTCCTCCAAGCAAATCTCCCGGTCGCTGAAGTGCTCGCGCTTCCATTACCGTTTCAGCAGGAATGATGCATGAAGCTCCCGCAGCAATAGCGGTAACAATTGTGCTTGTAGCTCGCAAAACATCGATAATAATTGCCGTTTTATGATGAAATCTTGCCGAGCTCGCTTCGTTCACACTGGATATAACCTGCACTTGCATCGTTGTTTCTCCGCCTTTCTCAAACTCAATTCTTTATGATATGCGCCTAACAACGTGCCTGTGCCCGGCATGAAAGACAGACAAGCCAGCATATGATTAAGGAATAGTCGATTCATTGAAGGGAGGTTATCCATTCATGCTAAATAAAATTGTATTAACGATGGCTTCACTGCGGCTGACGTCTGGAACAATTGAGATCTGCGCTGCACTGCTCATGCTTCGTTTAAACCAAATTGACAAGGCGCTAGTAGTAAACTCATCACTTGCTTTAGTAGGCCCGCTTATTCTAATAGCTACAACAACAGTGGGGCTCGTCGGGATGTCTGATAAGCTGTCACCAGGCAAGTTTCTTTGGGTAGGAGCGGGCGTCATTTGCTTGATGATCGGTATTTTGAAAAAATAATAGATTCAACTCTAGCATTTATGAAATGGGGCAGACATATTTTCGCAATACAAGCATACAAATAGGAACTACGAAGGACAAACATCCGGGAGTGATAATCATATGCTGGCACGCGTATCACATTTATTGCCTTTGGAGCTGAAGACGCTGCTGGAGCGCCTTCCTGAACAAATGCAGGAGCAGCTGGAGGAAATTCGGATTCGAGAGGGACGACCGCTAGAAATAGGGTTCCGCGGACAGTCTCGATTTATGATGATTGACGGGACGCTGCGTCAGGCTGCCGACGGAGCATACAAGCCTTCGGCAGACACATGTCGCAAGCTGCTCGAACGCATTACCAACTATTCCTTGTATGCGATGGAGGAGGAACTGAGAAGGGGATTTATAACGGTTTCAGGCGGACATCGCATTGGACTAGCGGGCAGGACGATACTCGACAGCGGCGCTGTGAGGGGTATCCGCGATATTGGCGCATTCAATATTCGAGTTGCTAGAGAAGTGATCGGAGCGAGTGCGCTTCTCCTGCCCAAACTAATCGATCGGACGAGAAAAACGCTGCATTCCACTCTCATTCTAGCTCCGCCGCAGCAAGGTAAAACAACACTCGTACGAGACATTGCGAGATCAGTCAGCTATGGGTTATGGCCAAGCCTAGAAGCAAGCGGATGGCAGGGCCGAAAGGTAGGGATTGTAGATGAGCGTTCAGAGATTGCAGCCTGTGTTCGCGGTATTCCAACATTTGATGTTGGACCTAGAACCGATGTTATGGACGCTTGTCCGAAGGCAGAAGGCATGATGATGCTGCTTCGCTCAATGTCGCCAGAGGTCATGATTATTGATGAGATTGGACGGCCTGAGGATGCGGAAGCCATCCGAGAAGCAAGCCACGCGGGAATTAGTGTAGTCGCAACCGCGCACGCCTACGATTTGCAGGATGCTAGAGGCAGGCCGGTGCTGCTGAAGCTGCTGGAAGAAGGAGCGTTCACCTACGTGGTGGAGCTGAAGCGCACAGATCAAGGTATCATGCACCGCGTCGTTCCTGCTGAGGCAGTCGCTGAACGAGCTCTTGCACGCGAGCCAAAGCCGCCTAATCGGCAGCTTGCGGATACTGCACCTTCATTTTCTGGTCGATTCCGAGCTGGTGACCCGTGATAAAGCTGTTAGGTGCGGTTTTGGTCCTGTTTGCAGGCACGATGATAGGCTTCCAGCAAGCAGCGAAATTCGCCGAACGTCCAAGGCAGCTAAGACAGCTGGCACATGCACTGCAAAGGCTGGAGACAGAAATCGGTTATGGTCATACTCCATTGCCAGAAGCACTGGAGAGGACAGCTTCTGCAACTCCAGAGCCGTTAGCAACCATTTTTCGCAAGGCAGCAAACGGGGTTTGGGAAACCGAAAGCTTTACCTTCAGCGATAGCTGGGAGCAAGCGATAAAGTCACAATGGGATGCAACATCGATGCGAAAAAACGAACAAGCCGTACTTATACGTTTAGGAACGACGCTTGGTATAAGCGATAAGGAAGATCAAATGAAGCATATACATCTTGCGTTATTGCAGCTGAAGGCTGAGGAGGACGCTGCGAGAGACGATCAGGGGCGTTACGAGAAAATGTGGAAAAGTCTCGGAATTTTGATCGCCGTTCTGGTCGTCATTTTGATGGTGTAGTGGGGTGCCGCATTGATGAATATGGATGTGAGCGCCATTTTCCAAATTGCTGGAATCGGAATTGTTATCGCAATGATACATTCGGTGCTGAAGCAAATGGGAAAAGAAGATATGGCGCACTGGGTAACGCTAATCGGATTTGTTGTCGTTTTGTTTATGGTTGTTCGAATGCTTAATGAATTATTCCAAGAAATTAAATCGATTTTTTTGTTCCAGTAGACTTCATCATTTAGAAGTGATTGCAAGCAGGTGAGCCAAATGGAAATGATTCAAATCGTTGGTCTTGGTCTGATGGCTTCGGTACTCATTATTGTCGTTCGAGAGCAAAAACCGATGTTCTCCTTTTTGCTCGCCGCGTTTACGGGATTGTTTATATTCCTGTATTTGATCGGCAAAATCGAAATTGTCATTTCCGTGCTTGAGGATCTGGCTAATCGATCAGGTATCCCTTCCATTTACTTGAAGACGATCTTGAAAATAATCGGAATCGCATATATTGCTGAGTTTGGAGCACAGATCGTCAGAGATGCAGGGCAAGAAGGAATTGCCTCAAAAATTGAATTTGCCGGCAAAGTGTTTATTCTTGTTATGGCAGTCCCTATTATCAGCGTCATTGTCGAGACAGTAATCGGGCTGCTTCCGGATGGGGGTTGAAGCGAATGATGAAGCTGACTCCTGCACGTGAACGGGCCAAGCTGTTGCTGTTCATCTTTGTATCCATGATCATTTTATCAATCGCTCCGACAGTTACCTATGCCATTAGCGGCGAGAGCGCAGCGCCGGTTTTGGATAATCAAGCTAACGCGGATGAGCTTGCAAAGGAGCTGACAACCCAGCAGATTGGCGGATTGGAAACGGGTGCTGTTGAGTCTTACTGGAACAATCTCCGAAGCGAGTATGGCGGTTTTTTCCCAGAGCAGCATATTCCAAGTTTCATGGAGATGATTCTTCCAGGAGGTGATGGCCTAAAGCTAACGGATATGCTGAGCGGCCTGCTGAAGTATTTGTGGCATGAGGTGCTCTATAATGGCAAGCTCCTTGTGACAATAGTAATGCTGACGGTGTTCAGTATGGTGCTCGAAACGCTGCAAAATGCTTTTGAACGAAACGCGGTCAGCAAGGTAGCCTACTCGATTACGTACATGGTGCTTATCATTATCGCGGTAAACAGTTTCCATGTCGCAATGGGTTATGCAAAAGGAGCAATTGAAAGCATGATTCAATTTATGCTTGCGATGGTCCCTCTGCTGCTAACGCTGCTTGCTTCAATGGGCAACGTAGTCACCGTATCGGTTTTACATCCATTGATTATTTTCATGATTCATGCCGTAGGAACACTCATTTACACGCTAGTGTTTCCATTATTGTTCTTTTCGGCCGTGCTTCATATAGCAAGTGCTTTATCAGAAAAATTCAAGGTTACCCAACTAGCTAATCTGCTGCGAAACATTGGAGTAGGCGTTATGGGAGTGCTGCTGACCGTTTTTCTAGGAGTCATCTCCGTACAAGGGGCGACAGGAGCGGTTACAGATGGCGTTACACTGCGAACGGCTAAGTTCGTAACAGGGAATTTCGTCCCTGTTGTAGGGAGAATGTTTTCCGATGCGGCGGATACAGTCATCTCTGCTTCCATGCTTGCGAAAAATGCAATTGGCTTAGCAGGTGTCATTATTCTGCTCTTCATCAGCGCATTTCCTGCAATCAAAATTTTGACGCTAGCGCTCATTTATAACATTGCTGCTGCTGTCATGCAGCCGCTGGGAGAATCACCGATCGTCACCTGCCTAGAGACGATCGGCAAGACGATGATTTACGTATTTGCGGCTTTGGCTGCTGTCAGTCTTATGTTTTTTCTTGCGGTTACGATCATTTTGACTGCAGGCAATGCGGCGATGATGGTCAGGTAAGGAAGGGGACGAGAGGTGTGATTGCTTGGTTAAGCGACTGGCTGAGAGATATTATTGCAGTCATTCTTCTGGCAGTGTTCGTCGAGCTTCTGCTCCCGAACAAAGCAATGCAGCGCTACGCTCGGCTAGTAGTCGGCTTGTTCATCCTTCTGACGATACTCTCACCCATATTGAAACTTATACAAAGCGACATTGGAGCCAAGCTGGATGAAGGAATGGACAATTGGAGCAAATCTGCCATGAAGGTTGAATCGCAAATGAGCGGATTAAACCAAATTAAACGAGATGCTCAGGCGATGAGCGATAAGCGCAGCCTGGAGGCTGCAAAATTAACGGAACGAACATTGGAAGCTTCCATTCGAAATGAGCTCGTCGAGCGGACAAAAGCACCTATAGCAGAGGTTGATGCCGTATTGAAATGGACTACCGTTTCCGGCAAAGCAACTCCCTATATTAGTGAAGTAACCGTGACACTCAAAGCAGCAGATAACAAAAAAAGCACGTTTAAGGAAGAGGCTTCCGTGGAAGCAGTGCAGCCCGTTGTTGTAGATGTTGATATAGCGCCTATTGAAGGTGGAAGCATAGTTCCAAGCGGTGTAGATGATCAAGCTGCTCTGGAAGCATCTACGGAAACGGAAAAGACGGAAGGGAATTGGTCAAGAGCTGATCCAGCGACTTCAGCTGCAATAAGCAGCTTGATTTCGAAGGGGTGGGGGCTTGCTGAGGATCAAATCATCGTAAGACAACCAGCGGATCAACAAAAGGCGAAGTGAGAGGTTCAAAGATGGAGAGGGGGTAAGGCGCGGTGGCCAAATGGCTTGATGGCATAGAATCAGCGGTTGGCGGCGGTCCTGGCGGTCCAAAGCGAGTGCGGACACTGCGAATTTTACTAATCATTGGGGGGATTGGAGCAGCACTAATGATTCTAAATTCATTTTTACCCTATAAAGGAGTTGAGCCCTCTGTGCAAGAACCTAATCCGCCGCCTCAATCGGAGGCAGCTTGGGGCAATTCGGTTACCTCAGGAAGTTCAGTGTTCGCCACTCTCGAAAATTCCTTAGAAGTAAGGCTGAAGGAAATATTAGAGAAAATTGTAGGCGTTGGAACGGTTGATGTACTTGTAACTCTCGATTCTACCGAAGAAAGCATCCTAGAACGAAATACACAAGAATCGCAGCAAATTACGGATGAGAATGATCCGAACGGCGGCAAGCGGCACATTACATCAATGACAAAAGACGGACAGGTCGTACTGTACGAAGTGTCTGGAGACCAAAAGCCAATTATTACCAAAACGATTAACCCGCGCATACGCGGTATTCTCATAGTTGCCAAAGGTGCTGAAAACGTAACAGTCAGACGTCTCATTACCAATGCGGTGGAGAAGGGCATCAACGTACCGGTTAATCGAATTTCTGTTGTACCAAGCAAACAATAAAACCAAATTGAAATGATGGGGAGGGTGTTCTAATGAACACGAAAAGACAAACGGTATGGCTTGTATCAATGCTCAGTTTAATGGTGGTATTATCAGCGTATTATTTATTCACGCAAGATGTGGAAACGCCTGATGTGTTGACGGATGGCTCGCAAACAGAGCAAGCGGCGCAAAATGCGACAGAAGCTGCAACAAGCGGCAATGGTATCGTTGTAAACGAGGTGGAGAAGCCAGTTGATGGAGCGGTTTTGAGCGAAGCTGATAAAGAAACTTTGAAACAGATTGATGCGCAAGGATTAGCAGCAGGCGGCGTATTTAGTGAATTGTTAGCCAAACGGGAAATGAAATACAACGAAGTTGATAATCGGGTGATGGCAGCAGTTAATGATACACTAAAAAAACCGGAGGAAGCATCTGCTGCAATAGCTGAGCTTGACATGCTGGAGGAGAAGCACACGAAGCTCACAGGCATTGAAGCAGAGCTGCTGAAACAATACGAAAATGTAGTTATCGACGAGCAAAGCGATAAATACAATGTAGTGGTTTCAAGCGATAAGCTTGAGAAAAAGCAAGCAGCAGACATTATTAAGCTGGTCATGAGCACGCTTGATGTCGATGCTGATCAAGTATCCGTACAATATGTATCGGTTAAGCAGCCTCAATAGCTCTACCATCAAGAAAAGGCCTTGTCCCTTCGGCATATTAGCTGGAGGGGGCAAGACCTTTTTTTTGGCTGTCATGCTCGAATAAACAAAAAATGATTCGTGTTCAGGCTTGTTTATGATATAATGTTAAACGTTATGTGAAAGAATTGGTTATAATGGCATGGACACCATTTAGGTGTACAAGCTATGGAAGCAATCTTGCTATCGCAAATTTAAGGAGTGAAAATATTCATGTTCAAATTGAGCGAGATCAAAGAGTTGATCAAATTGGTTGATCAAACTTCCGTTCATGAGCTGGAAATTGAAAACGAAGGGACTCGCCTGCTCATCCGCAAGCCTGGCAAAACAGAAGTGGTGAATGTGCAAGCGGCCCCAATTACGCATACATACGCGCCTGCACCATTACAAGCTCAGCCAGCCGCTCCAGCAGCGCAGACTCAAGCCGTACAAGAAACGGCGCCAGCTCGTCCTTCAACGGATCATTTGCACCAAATCGTATCTCCAATGGTAGGAACGTTCTATAGTTCTCCTACTCCGGAAGCGGGAGCTTTCGTAAAAGTAGGCGATCGCGTAAATGATAAGAGCGTCGTATGTATATTGGAAGCTATGAAGCTGATGAATGAACTTGAAGCAGAAGTTAAAGGCGAAATCGTAGAAATTTTGGTTTCTAATGGTCAGCTCGTTGAGTACGGCCAGCCACTATTCCTTGTAAAGCCTGAATAATGTAGTGAGTTGACGTCCGAACAGGGAAACTGTCGTTTGAAAGGGGTTCCTACGTGAAATTTCACAAAATATTAATTGCAAACCGCGGTGAGATTGCTGTACGTATCATTCGCGCTTGCCGCGAATTAGGTATTAGCACTGTTGCCGTTTATTCCGAAGCGGATCGTGATTCGCTTCATGTACGGTTAGCCGATGAAGCCTATTGTATCGGGCCCACGGCATCCAAAGACAGCTATTTAAACTTAACGAATATTATGAGCGTAGCTACAATAACCGAGTGTGATGCTATCCATCCGGGCTATGGTTTTCTAGCTGAAAACGCTGACTTTGCTGAAATATGCGAATCATGCAATATCACCTTCATCGGGCCATCGCCGGAAGCCATTAATAAAATGGGCGACAAAGCGGTTGCTAAACTGACGATGAGAACGGCTGATGTGCCAATCATTCCGGGTTCTGACGGTCTTGTTGAGAATATGGATGAAGCTATCCGTGTCGCTCGCGATATCGGCTACCCCGTTATTATTAAAGCAACAGCGGGCGGCGGAGGCAAAGGCATCCGAATAGCGGATGACGAGACAACGCTAGTAGCGCAAATTACGACTGCACAACAGGAAGCTCAAAAGGCTTTCGGAAATGCGGGCGTTTATCTGGAAAAATATTTGACGGGCATGAAGCACGTTGAAATTCAAATTATGGCTGACAAGCATGGCAATGCTGTTCATTTGTTCGAACGTGATTGCTCTGTGCAGCGCAGACGCCAGAAGCTCGTCGAAGAGGCGCCTTGTTCTGTTCTTACTCCTGAACTACGGGATAAGATGGGACAAGCAGCTGTTCGCGCAGCTTTAGCTGTAAATTACTCAGGCGCAGGAACATTAGAGTTTCTACTTGGCCCTGATGAGAAGTTCTACTTTATGGAAATGAATACGCGTATCCAAGTTGAGCATCCCGTAACGGAGATGATCACTAACGTGGATTTAATTAAAGAAATGATTTCTGTAGCAGAGGGCAATCCACTTTCGTTCTCACAAAGTGATTTGAAAATTACTGGCTGGTCCATCGAGTGCCGGATTAACGCAGAGGATTCCGAAAGGAATTTTATGCCTTCTCCTGGACTGATTCCCTTTTACTTGCCGCCCGGCGGCGCGGGTGTACGTGTGGATAGTGCAGTTTACCCTGGCTATACGATTTCACCGCATTACGATTCGATGATTGCTAAGCTTATCGTTTGGGGCTCAACCCGCGAAGAAGCCATTGCAAGAATGAAACGGGCATTGTCTGAATTCGCTATTGATGGCATTCGGACAACCATTCCTTTCCATTTGAAGCTGCTGAATCACCCGAAATTCGTAAGCGGAAACTTCGACATTAAGTTTCTTGAGGAGCACGATATTAACGCTCCTGAATGAAGATACGACAAAGATGTGAACAAGTAGTATCGTTTGTCATATTTCTTACCGAATGTTATAGTATATTAACAAGATGCGGTTTATTGCTTGGCCTTGACGCCGAGTACGCGCAACTTTAAGGAGGTGTACAGCCATCATGAGTACGATAGCTGCGGAGTATGAGAAAACGGACATTGGCACGATTCAAATTGCACCTGAAGTCATCGAAGTTATCGCTGGATTAGCTACGATTGAAGTGGATGGAGTCGCTGGAATGAGCGGCGGATTTGCAGGAGGCATCGTAGAGCTTCTTGGACGCAAAAATTTATCCAAAGGTGTTAAAGTTGAAGTGGGTCAGCGCGAAGCTGCGGTAGATGTATCCATTATCGTTGAGTACGGCAACCGTATTCCGGAGATCGCTTCGGAAATTCAACGCAATGTGAAACGTTCTATCGAGATGATGACGGGACTCCACGTTGTTGAAGTGAACGTACATATTCACGATGTACATTTCAAGACGCCTGATAAACCAGAAGAAGAAGAAGTGCTGCACCGAGTTAAATAAATAAAGATGTTTTAATTAAATCCCGTACAACCCCCTCGTGAATGGGCATGCCGCTCGGCGCAAGGGGGTTTTCATTCGGCTTGGCAGGAGGAGGCGCTACGCATGATTAAGGTCGTGGACAAGCTGCTTTTGTTTTTGTATAGCATCGTGATTGGATGTTTATCCGTTTTTCTGCTATCCATAGGATTTGGCTGGATATCGCGAGATTTATTAAACGATTTAATAGGCGATTTATATCGTATCGACTCCATTCAAATTACGCTCGCAGTTGTCGGAGTCATCCTATTCATTCTTAGCCTAAGGTTTTTTGTCGTATCTCTTTATCGCGGATCAGCTACAGCTCCGTCAATTGATCAAAGAACTGATTTCGGAGATATTCGCATCTCACTTG
The DNA here is from genome assembly GCF_052114265.1 of Paenibacillus sp. MCAF9. Lineage (NCBI taxonomy): Bacteria > Bacillati > Bacillota > Bacilli > Caryophanales > Paenibacillaceae > Paenibacillus > Paenibacillus sp. MCAF9. The sequence continues at coordinate 13,598 of NZ_JBFREL010000009.1, read as the reverse complement.
AAACCATTGAAAATTTGACATTGAAAGCAGCATCGCGCCAGCGCGGCGTTAAGGACTTGCGTGCTCGCATTCGGGCAACGGATGCTGGACTTGATATCGTAATACGCGCTGTAGTAGATGGAGAAAGTTCCATACCGGTGCTTACGGAAGAGATTCAACGTACGGTGAAAGAGCATGTAGAGGATATTGCCGGTATACCCGTAACGAACGTTGCGGTATATGTTGCGAACATCATTCAAACGGGGACATTTAAGAGTCGCGTGGAATAGAGGTGAGTTTGCTCATGTGGAGGGAATTCTGGAACATCTATCAGAAGCGTATGATTGGCGCAGCGATAGGGCTGTTTTTCGGATTGCTATATTTGTTTGTCGGTTTTTGGGACATGCTTTTTGTAGGGCTGCTCGTCTCAATCGGTTATTGGATCGGCTTACAAAAGGAAACAAGCGACGGACCTATTTTTCCATGGCAGCGGCTTTGGTATTCGTTGTTGGAAAGATTTCGACCGTTTAAATGATCCTGTGGTCTCCTCCGTACTCCGGATTTCGGAAAGCCGCTTATTCGGGGCAGGGAGGAGATCATAGGTTTTTTTTGAAATATTGGCTTGAACAATTGAGTTTACAAGAATAAAACCATTTTATCGGCATGAAACTGCCGCGGAGGTCACATGAAACGTAGATTAGCACGAGAAATAGCGATTTCAAGCTTATACCAGATGGAAATGAATGAAGTTACGGCTTCAGATGCAGTGGACATGCTTGTGGAAGAAATGAGTTTAGATAATGAAATGGGTGCCGATCCTGCTGAGATAGGCAGTACAGATGCGTTCGCACGTGAGATTGTAGCTGGCGTGATGGAGCATAAGCAAGCCATTGACGGTATGCTTCAACAATTTTTGACAGGCTGGCATATTGATCGTTTATCCCGCGTAGATCGCCAGGTTCTAAGGCTTGCTACGTATGAGATGGTATTCCGCGATGATGTTCCGCCGAAAGCAACGATCAATGAAGCGATTGAGCTTGCCAAGCATTTTGGCACAGAGGAATCCGGCAAGTTTGTAAACGGCGTACTTGGAAAATTGCTTTTGGAAATCGAAGAATTAAAATCATAATGGATATGAAATTAATCAAACATTCATCGATGTAAAAGGAGACTGGAGCTATGTGTGCACAAATCATTGAAGGAAAGAAAATATCCGACCTTATCCGTGAGGAGATGATTACGGAAACTGCAGCCTTGAAAGAAAAGGGAATTATCCCAGGTTTGGCAGTCGTACTCGTAGGCGAAGATCCTGCCTCAAAAGTTTACGTTGGCTCTAAGGAAAAAGCTTGCCAGCAGCTTGGTTTTTATTCAGAGGTACATCGTTTAGACGCAGACACAAGTGAAGAGGATTTGCTTGCTGTTATTGAACGTTTGAACAATCAGTCTACGATCAACGGGATTCTAGTTCAACTGCCTCTTCCAAAGCATATTAACGAGAAGGCTGTTATTGATGCGATTGCCGTTGAAAAAGATGTTGACGGCTTCCATCCGGAAAGTGTTGGCAATTTGGTTATTGGCGACGACAGCCTGCTGCCTTGTACACCTGCAGGAGTAATTGAGCTTATCAAGCGCAGCGGCGTCGACATTTCGGGGAAACATGCCGTTGTTATCGGAAGAAGCAATATTGTGGGCAAGCCTGTTGCCATGCTGCTGCTTCGTGAGAATGCTACAGTTACCATCTGTCATTCTCGTACCGCAAACATGGAGGAAATTGCTAAACAAGCAGATATTCTTGTTGTTGCAATCGGGAAGGCAAAAGCTATTGACAGTAAATTTGTTAAGCCAGGGGCAATTGTTATTGATGTCGGCATTAACCGTTTGGAGAGCGGCAAGCTCGCGGGTGATGTTGATTTTGACGATTGTTTGGATACAGCCGGCTTCATTACACCAGTACCAGGCGGAGTTGGTCCTATGACGATTACGCTCTTAATGAAAAATACGATTACAGCAGCAAAAAGGGCTAACGGAATTAAGGAGTGATGGCGGGCATGGCTGATCAGCCTCGAATTTATTCCATAAAAGAGCTTAATCGGTATATTCGCATGAAAATGGAGTCGGATACACTGCTTGGCGATATTTGGCTGCGCGGTGAAATTTCCAATTTTACACATCATTCAAGCGGACATATGTATTTTACGCTGAAAGATAGCGATAGCCGGATCAAATCCATTATGTTCGCATCCCATAACCAGCGGCTTCCGTTTATACCTAAGGAAGGTACAAAGGTAATTGCTAGAGGGAATATAACGGTTTATGAGCGCGACGGCAATTATCAATTTTATGTTAATTCGATGCAGCCTGACGGTATTGGGAGCTTGTATCTTGCGTTTGAACAGCTTAAGAGCAAGCTGAGCAATGAAGGGCTCTTCGCAGAGTCGCGCAAACGGGCGATTCCTCTTTTTCCAAAGGCTATTGGAGTTATCACATCGCCAACGGGTGCAGCTGTACGTGATATTATCATTACGTTGCAGCGCCGTTACCCATTAATACCGATATATGTTTATCCTGTGCTCGTTCAAGGGACTGGGGCAGCACCTGCTATTGTAAAAGCGATAGAAGCAATGAACCGTTTTGGCGAAGCCGACGTATTAATTGTAGGGCGCGGCGGCGGATCATTAGAAGAGCTGTGGGCTTTCAATGAAGAATCCGTTGCTCGAAGCATTTCGAACTCGCAGATTCCGATAATTAGTGCGGTAGGCCATGAAACAGATTTCACAATTGCTGATTTTGTCGCTGATTTGCGTGCCGCCACACCTACAGCTGCAGCAGAGCTCGCTGTTCCGAGCATTTTCGAATTGAAGCAGCAGCTGAATCGCCAGCAGCAGCGTCTAGTACAAGGAATTCGTTACCGTGTAAGTGATGAGAAGGAGAAGCTGCAGCGCATAAGGCGTTCACCTTTTTTCTTGCATCCGCGCAGGTATTTGCTTGAACAGGCAGAACGGCTCGATCGATTGTCAGAGCAGCTTGTTCAGCGAACAAAACGTATTACAGAACGAAGCCATATAAGATTGGCAAGGCAGCAAGCTACACTTTCTGCCCATCATCCTGGCGAGCGGGTAGCTTTCGCTGCCAAACGGTGGCAGACAGCGACGAAGCAGCTAGAGAGTGCTATGAATAATTCTGTTAAAGACAGGAAAAACAAGCTTTATACCTCTATGAAGCAGCTTGATGCCTTAAGTCCTTTAAAAGTTATGTCTAGAGGTTACAGCCTTGTGTATGATGAGCAAGAGCAACGATTAATCAAATCGATTCGCGATGTGAAAGTAGGCGACATCGTAAAGGTGAAAGTAGCAGACGGTCAGCTAGATTGTCATGTAGGTTCATTGAGAGGAGAGCAAATGGATGGCAGCAACGAATCAAAGTGAGCTCACATTTGAGCAAGCAATGGAACGACTAGATTCTATTGTATCTAAGCTTGAGAATGGCGATGTTCCTCTTGAGACAGCGATTGAGTTATTCCAGGAAGGAATGAAGCTTTCGCAGCTTTGCGGGGGTAAACTTGAGCAAGTTGAGCAAAAAATCGAACTATTGATTGAAACAGAGCAAGGCTTCCAGAAAAAAACGTTTGCAGATGCAATCGAGAATAAAGGGGAATAAGCTTGAGCGAGAGGGCAGCAATAAAAGCATATTTATCGCAAACCACGGAGCTTATTGAAGCTTCGCTAAAACAATCGTTACCAAGCTCATGGGATGTTCCCCTTCGTCTGAGGGAAGCAATGCTCTATTCCCTTGAAGCAGGTGGGAAACGCTTAAGACCAGCACTCGTTATTGCAGCCGCAGAAGCTGTTTTCAATAAGACAGAAACATTAAATGCTGCTATGCCCGTTGCTTGTGCCGTAGAGTTTATACACACCTATTCGTTAGTGCATGATGATTTGCCAGCTATGGATGATGATGATTTCCGCAGAGGCAAGCCAACCAACCACAAGGTTTTTGGTGAAGCAATGGCGATATTAGCCGGGGATGCGCTTCTGACGCACGCCTTTCATTTAATTCCACAAGCAGCTCGTCAAGGCGGTGTCGCAGCAGATGTTGCGCTTGCCATTGTCGAAGATTTGGCTAAATTAGCAGGAGCTCCTGGGATGGTAGGCGGTCAAGTTGCCGATATGCTAGGTGAGCAAGGCATTACGTCAATTCATGAACTAGAGTATATTCATCTTCATAAAACAAGTGATCTTATTGCCTTCTCGGTTATGGCTGGCGGCCGAATTGGCGGAGCAACAGAAAAGCAGCTAGAACTGCTCGCGATTTACGGACGCAACATCGGTCTTGCTTTTCAAATTCAGGATGATATTTTGGATTTGATTGGGGACGAGAAGAAGCTGGGTAAGAAGACGAACAGTGATGTTCAGCAAAATAAAGTAACCTATCCGTTCCTTATCGGAATAGAAGAAAGCAAAGCTCAAGTTGAACGGCTTACCCAGGAAGCGAAGTCTGCCGTGCTGGAAGCGGAGTTCATAGCTCCAGATCGACTGCTTGAAATTGCAGATTATCTTGTTGGGCGCGATCATTGAGTATGTGATGCTTTTTCCATTTTGGTTGGGAAAAAAAGCTCGGTATGCTATAATAGGAAAAATGTAGATGTACATGGGACAGCAATAAATGCTGTCCGCGAAAGCGAGGAAAGTAACGTGCTGCTTGACCAGATTAACGGACCTCAAGATTTGAAAGCTTTGACAACCGCTCAGCTAGAGCAACTGGCCGCTGAAATCCGTCAGTTCCTTATTGAGAAGCTTTCCGTTACGGGTGGTCATCTCGCTCCTAACTTAGGAGTCGTTGAGCTGACCCTAGCCATGCATTATTTATTTAATAGTCCAGAAGATAAGTTTATTTTTGATGTAGGCCATCAATCCTACGTTCATAAAATTTTAACCGGTCGTATGGATCGGTTTGATACACTGCGTCAATATAAAGGTTTATGCGGTTTCGTCAAACGTTCAGAAAGCGAACATGATGTTTGGGAAGCTGGACATAGCAGTACATCATTGTCTGCCGCTATGGGTATGGCGCTTGCTCGTGATCTTAAGGGTGAGAGCAATCGTGTAGTTGCAGTTATCGGCGACGGTGCTTTAACTGGCGGTATGGCCTTAGAAGCGCTTAATCATATCGGACACGAGAACAAGGACTTAATCGTTGTCTTGAACGATAATGAGATGTCCATTGCGCCAAATGTGGGTGCATTGCATCACTATTTAGGGAAAATTCGTACAGATCGTCATTATCATAAAGCTAAGGATGAGCTTCAACAGCTGCTCAACAAAATCCCGGCAATCGGCGGGAAGCTTGCTAAGACGGCTGAACGTTTCAAAGACAGCTTAAAATATTTGCTCGTTAGCGGCATTTTATTCGAGCAATTTGGATTTACTTACCTGGGTCCTGTAGACGGACATGATATCGAGCAAGTGATTGATATTATGCGTCAAGCGGATGCAATGCCAGGACCTGTTTTAGTCCATGTATTGACTGTGAAAGGCAAAGGTTATTCACCTGCTGAAGCAGATTCGTTCAAATGGCATGGCATCACGCCATACAAAATTGAATCAGGCCAAGTAGTCAAAGCAGTTGGCCCACCAGTATATACTGACGTTTTTGGTCAGATGCTAATTGAGCTTGCTGAGAAGGATGAGCGCATCGTTGCAGTTACTCCAGCAATGCCGGGCGGTTCAGGTTTGCTGCCTTTTGCAGCAAGATTTCCGAATCGAATGATCGATGTGGGCATTGCAGAACAACATGCAGCTACCATGTCTGCTGCTTTAGCGATTGAAGGCATGAAACCTGTGTTTGCAGTGTATTCGACTTTCTTACAGCGAGCATATGATCAAGTTGTTCATGATATTTGCCGTCAAAACCTGAATGTTATATTTGCCATAGACCGTGCTGGATTCGTTGGCCCAGATGGTGAAACACATCATGGTGTTTATGATATTTCATTCTTAAGACATATACCGAATTTGGTCATTATGATGCCTAAGGATGAGAATGAGCTAAGACGAATGCTCAAGACTGCCGTAGAATATAATGATGGCCCAATAGCTGTTCGTTATCCGCGAATTGCAGGATTAGGCGTAGAGATGGAAGCAGATCCGCAAGTATTGCCTATAGGCAAGTGGGAAACCGTACGCGAAGGCGACTCCACCGTTATTATGGCTATTGGACCGATGCTGCAGGTTGCTGAAGAAGCTGCAGACCTTCTCAAGCGTGAAGGCATCAATGTTCAAATTGTAAATGCTCGTTTTATTAAGCCGCTTGATGAAAAGATGCTATTATCGTTTGCTGCAGAAGGCAGGCATATGATTGTGCTTGAGGAAAATGCAGAGCTTGGCGGTTTTGGCAGCTCTGTTCTTGAGTTCTTCTCACTCAAAGGCATTTACGGCTTAACTATTCGGATCATTGGGGTACCTGATGTATTCGTTGAACACGGCTCAATTAAAGAACAACGCAAAGAAATTGGATTAACGGCTGAGAGAGTTGCAACTGAATTAAAAACGATGCAGCCAAGGCGCATGAAACGAGTTACTGGCAAACAGTAACGTCTGAGGGTGAAAGATGACAACAACAACTGCTAAAGAACGAATAGACGTATTGCTTGTTGAGCGCGGCTTTTATGAAAGCAGAGAAAAGGCAAAAGCGGCTTTGATGGCGGGTCTTGTGCTAGTAAATGACGAGCCTGTTGACAAAAGCGGTATGAAGGTGGCACGTTCGGCAGACATTAAGGTAAAGGGCGCGCTTCATCCTTATGTTAGCCGAGGCGGGCTAAAGCTGGAAAAAGCGATTCGAGTGTTTAATATTGATTTGCGAGAACGCGTTATGTTAGATATCGGTGCATCAACCGGTGGCTTTACCGACTGCGCATTACAAAATGGGGCATCATATGTATATGCTATTGATGTTGGATATAACCAACTTGATTGGTCGCTAAGACAAGATGAACGCGTTCATGTTATGGAGCGAACTAATTTTCGTTATACGCAGCCAGCTGATTTAGTTGGGCCACCTCCAACATTTGCAACAATTGATGTATCCTTTATTTCGTTAAAACATATATTGCCTGCTTTATCTACGTTATTAACGGTTGGTTCCGGTATTGTAGCTTTAATTAAGCCGCAATTCGAGGCTGGGCGTGAGAAAGTAGGTAAATCTGGAGTTGTACGTGACTCTGGCGTGCACAGAGACGTACTTCGTACCGTTTTGACTGGAGCAGCTGAGATTGGTTTTTCATTGCAGGATATTACGTTCTCTCCAATTACGGGTGGAGAAGGCAATATTGAATTTTTAGCTTATTGGCATTGGTCTGCAGAACCAAATACTGCGGTACCCGATGACAATGCATTAGCGGAGCTAGTGAAACAAGCAAATGAAACCTTTACAACGAATAAATAAATGAGAAAGGTGCCTGGCAGCGTCATAACTGCCGGCATCTTTTTTACTTTACAGCATAGTGCTCCATTTGTTAAACTATAGAAAAGCAAACAAACGTTCGGCAAACGACATAAACAGGAAAATGCCCCCAGCATAGCGAACGAATAAGTATACAATCCATTTGCGAATGGGGGATGCTGATGGGAACCTATGGTGATTTGGCAATCATGCTGGTCGCTGGATGTTTGTTCGTATTGTGGCTGTTCAGAGTGTTTCACCGCTGGCTGCATGAGCCTGCAAGTGTTAGTCGGCTTACGCTCGGCAAGGGCGGTACTCTTTCAGTAGATGATGAAAATATATTGTTGCTGGAGCAAGCTGGGTACGAAGTAACTTCAGGAAAACATTTAGTTCCGATTCCAATCAAGCTTGATGATGTGCCGCTTGGAAAGGGAAGCCGGTTATACATTGATTATATTGCGGAGAAGAATAATTGCACGTATATAGTGAAAACTGCTCGTGACCGGATGCCAATCGACTGGTCGCCGAGCGGTGTAAGAGATCGTTTGCTTGTGTATTCGCTGCTTTTGCCCGAATGCGACGGAATTTTATTCGTGGATGCAAGGGAGAAGTTGATTCGCAAAGTCACGTTTCACATCGCAGACCAATAACTCATGGAGGTTTTTTATGAAGGGGCTTCGTCAATATCGAATCAAAGAAATTATTAGCAATAGTGTGATTGAAACACAAGAGGAGCTTGTAGAAGCGCTTCGTACGACAGGTATGCAAGTAACGCAAGCGACCGTATCACGCGATATGAAGGAATTAATGCTAATTAAAGTGCCTGCAGGTGAAGGTAAATATAAGTATTCCATTCCGCAAGAGCATCAGAAGCAAAATCCTATTCATAAACTGAAGCGGGCTTTGCTTGACCATTTTGTACATATTGACTATACAGATAATCTTGTTGTTATGAAATGTTTGCCAGGGACAGCAAATACCATTTGTGCATTGGTTGATAATATGGAGTGGACTGAAGTAATGGGTACTATCTGCGGAGATGATACGATCTTGATGATTTGCAGAACCAAGAAGCAAAGCAATGAAGTAGTAGAACGATTACTTGAGCTATTGAACTAAGGAGGATGTCAGAGCCATGCTGCGTGAGTTGTCGATAAGGAATTTAGCGGTAATTGAAGAAGTAAACGTTACATTTCATCATGGATTTCATGTATTGACAGGAGAGACAGGAGCAGGTAAATCGATTCTTATTGATGCGCTAAGCTTGCTGGTCGGCGGTAGAGGCTCCGCAGACATGGTACGGTATGGTTGTGATAAAGCTGAAATGGAAGCTTTATTTGACCTTCCACGAAATCATCCTGTATGGATCGTTCTGAACAAGCTTGGTGTACATGCATCCTGTGAAGAGATGTTAGTAATAAGAAGAGAGCTGTCTGCAAATGGTAAGAGCAGCAGCCGTGTGAATGGGCAGCTCGTTACAATGACGATGCTAAGGGAAATTGGCGAATGCCTTGTCAATATTCATGGTCAGCATGAGCATCAATCACTCCTTCGAACAGAACAGCATTTAGAGTGGCTAGATCTATTTGCTGGAGACTTGCTAATTGAACGGAAGCAAATATATCGGACCATATTTTCACAGCTGCAGCAGGCAAGAACATCATTGCGCGAGCTGGAAAATTCGACTAGACACAATGTGCAAATGCTTGATTTATATCGTTTTCAAATTGAAGAAATTACGAATGCACAGCTTAAGCCGTTGGAAGATGAGCTTCTAACAGAGCAGAGGCGCAAGCTATTGTATGCAGGGAAGAGAATGGACGCCGTATCGGAGGCCTATTCGCTTTTGTATGGAGGCAAAGGGCTTGATATGGTTAGCAAAGCAGTAGCTAAGCTGATAGATATTCAAACTTATGATGCAGCGAAACTAAATCCACTTCTTGAACAGCTTCAAACTGCCTTTTATCAAGCTGAAGATGCTGCATTCCAGCTTCGTGATTATCGAGATGGCATTGAGTCTGATCCTGATCAGCTCTCGCAGGTTGAAGACAGGCTTGATTTAATAAATAGTATGAAGCGCAAATATGGGGAAACAATACCCGATATACTTGCTTATTTAGAGAGGACAATTGTGGATCGTGACAAGATCGAGAATCGTGATCAACTTCTTGAAGAGCTTAAAGCAGAGGAAATTAAGCTTTATGATCAAGCGCTGATTTTGGCACAGGAATTGTCGCAGCTTCGGGAGCATGCAGCGACAAAGCTGTCTGAAGCGATTGAGAATGAGCTAGGACAGCTTCAAATGCCAGCGGCTAAGTTTCGTGTGCAAATCGATACGACAGTCGGAGGAGCGGGTGAAACAAAGCAGATTCGCTTGCACAGCAATGGTATGGATGAAGCGATCTTTATGCTCTCTACAAATCCTGGAGAGCCGTTGAAGCAGTTAAGCAAGATTGCTTCTGGGGGAGAAATGTCGCGTATTATGCTTGCCCTTAAGAGCATTTTCGCAGAAATTGATCAAGTTCCTGTACTTATTTTTGATGAAGTGGATACAGGCGTTAGCGGACGTGCTGCTCAGGCTATCGCAGAGAAAATGTCACAGCTTGCATCAAAATGCCAAGTATTCTCTATAACCCACTTGCCTCAGGTTGCTTGCATGGCAGATCATCATTATGAAATAAGAAAACAAGTCATTGGTTCGCGAACATCTACATCTGTATCGGAACTTCTTGAAGCTGTTCGTATCGAAGAGCTTGCACGTATGCTCGGCGGAGTGGAAGTAACGGAAAAAACACGGAATCATGCACAAGAAATGCTTGATTTGGCACATAGACAGAAAGGAGCGTAATGGAAGCCAATTAGGGAATGTTTTTGTGGACATAAAACGAACGGGTGAGGGTAACTTAAAGGTACGCCATTGGCGACTTATCCTTCTTCGTCATGCGATGGAAATACAGGGAGCGTGAAATCATTGAACTCCAGTCAAAGGAAGCGATGGTTTGGCCTGGTTCTCGTTTTCTTCATTTGCATGATCGGAAGCTCCACCCCGTTTCAACATTTTGCCGCAATCCCGAATGAACTTCGTTTATTCTCCGGGCAACTGAAACGTTTACAATATGGAGTGCCCGTTCATGCTGAAGTAACGGTCGACCCTCAAATGCTTCAGATTAACGGATCAACCAGTCATTCTTTATCCGTAAATTTGAATGAACCACTGTCACTGCAGTCGAGTCAAAGCGGTCAAACGAAAATGAAAGTGAAATTATTTGGTAAAATTCCATTCAAGACTGTAAAGGTTAATGTTGTACCTGATCTCCGTGTCATTCCAGGCGGTCAAACGATTGGAGTCAAAGTTAAATCATCAGGCATTTTAGTTGTAGGACATCATCAGGTAGCTGGCAGCAACGGCATGAAACAATCACCTGGTGAGGCCGCAGGACTGCGTTTAGGCGATTTAATTGTGAAGATTGATGGTACAAGCATTAATCAAGTAAACAGGATTGCGGAGCTAAGTGAGAAGGCTGGCAATGAGAAGAAGCCGCTAGAGGTAACCTATAAGCGAGATGGGCAATTAGGCAAGACGCTTTTAAATCCAGTTTTTGATGCGGAAGATAAGGCATGGCGTTTAGGTTTATATATCCGTGATTCAGCAGCCGGCGTAGGTACATTAACGTTTTATGCCCCAGATCAGGGTGTTTATGGAGCATTAGGCCATGTTATCACGGATATGGACACACAAACTCCGATTGATGTTGGCGAAGGCCAGATTTTACAGTCCAGCGTTACGTCCATTAACAAAAGCCAAAATGGCGAGCCGGGAGAAAAAAGAGCGCATTTTGTGAAAGAAAGCAAAATATTAGGCAATGTTGAGCGAAACACTCCGTTTGGCATTTTCGGCAAAATGAATGAAGTTCCTACTCACAGTTACAGTGATAAATCTGTTCCTGTCGCATTTGCTGAAGATGTTAAGGAAGGGCCAGCGCAAATTTTGACTGTTGTGAATGGACAGAAGGTTGAGCGCTTTGATATTGAAATCGTGCATGTATCAAAGCAATCTGGTCCAGCAACAAAAGGTTTGGTTATTAAGATAACGGACAAAAGATTGTTAAGCAAAACCGGGGGCATTGTTCAAGGGATGTCGGGTAGTCCGATCATTCAAGATGGCAAATTAGTTGGAGCTGTCACTCATGTATTCGTTAATGATCCCTCTTCAGGATATGGTTGCTTTATCGAATGGATGCTGCAGGATGCAGGAGTACTGCTGAAGTCGGCAAACGGACATATCGGCGAAGCTGCATAATGGCTTGCTATTAGAAAATAACGCCCACTTGAGCTGAACAGCAGCTTAGGCGGGCGTTATTTTTAATTAAATCCATTTATCTAAAAACCGCGTCAATGCGTAAATGAGCAATGAAATTTGTCGAAGAAGAACGAACATCATCGGTACATGTAATAAATTTTTTATTATATCGAATCCCCGTAAAAAAATAAAGAAAAATAATTTTCGACAGAAGGAATTGAACTCCACATGTCGAAAACTTTAGATTAGACAACTAGTGAGCGAAATCATGAATATCATTTAAGGGAGGACCACAACTTGCATAAGATCGAAGTATTATTAGCAGATGACAACCGGGAATTTACTAATTTGTTATCGGAATACATATCCGAACAAAGTGATATGAGTGTGAGTGGAGTCGCGTATAATGGAGAAGAGGTTTTAAGACATCTGGAGGAAGCAAGAAAAGTTCCTGATGTGCTTATCCTTGATATTATTATGCCTCATTTGGATGGACTAGGTGTACTTGAACGGTTGAAAGAAATTAACCTATCTCCTATGCCCAAGATCATTATGCTGACTGCTTTCGGCCAAGAGAACATTACTCAAAAAGCGGTACAGCTTGGTGCTTCCTATTATATTTTGAAGCCGTTTGATATGGATATTTTAGCTAATCGTATTCGTCAGCTTGTTGGGAACCCAACATACTCTTCAACGGGCAGCTTCACAACTAGCTCCTCTTCAATGAAATCCAACGTCGTTCCTATCCCTAAAGGGAAAAACCTCGATGCCAACATTACGAGCATCATTCATGAAATCGGAGTACCTGCTCATATTAAAGGTTACCAGTACTTGCGTGAAGCGATTACGATGGTTTATAACAATATCGAAATTCTTGGTGCGATCACAAAAACTCTTTATCCTGCGATTGCTGAAAAATTCAAAACAACGCCATCTCGCGTTGAACGCGCTATCCGCCATGCCATTGAAGTGGCTTGGACACGCGGCAACATCGACAGCATCTCTCACCTGTTTGGCTATACGATCAACATCAGCAAATCAAAGCCTACTAATAGCGAGTTTATCGCGATGGTGGCTGATAAGCTGAGGATTGAGCATAAGGTTAGCTAAGAGGGGGAAGATTAACGTACGGTGTGGGTTTTCGGGAATGGGATGAAGTTTACAGCCAAAACAATTTTGGCGGTAAACTTCCAAAATGGACGTTCCTATACCGATAAACTTCTGAATAACAATCCAACAAATACCGCTTATTTATTGGTTCCCAAAAACCAGTAAAGGGGCGGTGTTTTTATTATGGCGTGCCCAGAGGCACGCATCTTCTAGCCGGTGAAAGTCCGGTCGTGGGAAGAGCCAAGACCTCGCGTAGCTAGGATACTTGCGTATGGCGAAATCTGTGCGTAAGAGCGTATCGACGAAAGTACCTGTCAGAGACAGGGCGAGCGACATGCCAGGCCGTAACATAAAGTGAATCCTGCCGCGTCGTTAAAAAGCCCTTGCAAGAGGAAGAAGAGGAAGTCGAGTCCCGCATAATTGGACGAAGACCAAGGAAACTGTCTAGAACTTGGAGTGACAGCGAAGAATCCTCCGGCGTATGGGGATCGGCATGGTATGAAAGAAGATGCAGTGAACTGGGGAGACCCTCCCCTGCACGGAAAGTTTTTTTTTTCGTAACGAGATGATCTATAAGCCAAAGGCGAAGTGAGCCATCTGCAGGAAGGGAGTCCGAGGGGCACATAGTACCGAGGAACGCAGGACAACACAACCTGCGGGAGGGAAGGCGCCCTGCTTTGTTCAAGCTTTTCAAGGAGGTACGAGTGAGTGAATGCCAAATGGCTAACGACACCTAAGGAAAAAGTTCAACAACTCCAAGAGAAGCTAGGTC
>NZ_JBFREL010000008.1:0-209519 GCF_052114265.1 Paenibacillus sp. MCAF9 | reverse complement strand
ATATTGAATGTACATAGAAACCTTCCTTTCGAAGATGGTTGGGTGGTACCTCCATTTTACCAAAGGTTGGTTTCTTTGTTTTTTACAGATTTCAAAACTTTGAAGAGGGTGCCTCTAAAGCCTATGGCTTTTGGGACACCCTCTTTCTTATTTTGCTCGCAATAGCAAATAATTATTTTCCAAGCATTAGGGAACTTTACCCTAGTTATCGTTGTCTAATAGGTTGGAGGTGATGAAATGGAAACCGATTATTTGAAGCATATCGATGTTATCGACGCTACTGAAATGTATAATCTGATGACTCTATACGGAGATGATGTGTTTGGCTTTGCTTACGCGATAACCAAAAATCGAGAGCAAGCAAAAGATATCGCACAGGAAACATTTATTAAGGCGTATTATAAAATGCACACATTTCGAGGTCAGTCGTCGTTTAAAACATGGTTGTTAGCCATTGCAAGAAATCTTGCGCTGAATGAGTTAAAATCCAGTTATTTTCGCAAAATCCTTTTGTTTGAGAGTGTCAACCATTCGGAAGTTGCCCCTTCTGCAGAAACAGCATTTTTACGCAACCAAAATTCAGTGGAAGTGTGGGATATTATTTTAAGACTATCCGTTAAGCTCCGTGAGGTTCTGATACTAGATTTGGAGCATGAATTATCTATTAATGAAATGTCCAGCTTACTTGGACTGTCGGAAGGCACGGTAAAGTCTCGATTATTTCGAGCACGGAAAGCGGTTGAGAAGGAATGGAGAGGGAGGAACCTTGAATGAGCAAAATGATCGAGGACAGGCCAGCTTGGTATGCAGCTGCAAAAGGCGGCTTTAAAGGTAATTTCACGACAGACATGAAGGAAAAGGTCATACAGAACGTTCAGCGGAAAGGGGAAGCCAGAACTATGCAAGCTTATTTTAAAAGGTTCCTGGCCACTGCGGCAGGCATTTGTTTTCTGGCGGCATGCTTTATTTTCTTTGATGGAAGCTCCGTTTCTATGAGGACCCTCCTTCACGCAGGCAGCAGCCCTGTTCAAAATAATGAGCGGATTGAATCAACCGTTCCTTTAGAAGAGAAAAGCTTACATTACACAAGTGAACCCGTATACATATCAGGGACTAATATTTCATTAATGGATAGCAGCGACTACCAGTTTCCGATCGTAACAAAATCGTCGGTAAAGCTGAACACTGTCATTGATTTGGGCGGCGGTAACCATTATTTGACCTACACCAAGCCAAACGAGGCAGAGACTAACATCTATCAGGGGATTGAATTAAACGGATATTCCAAGGAAGGTGAAATATTTGAATGGGGTTATGGGTCCATATCTGAAGTGAAGTTAGGATTAAGCAAAGCTTTTGGTGGGGATTTTAACCGATTAAGCGGTAGATGTGGTCCGAACCTGTTATGTACATTATGGTTAACCGTCGACGATAACAACGTCATCTTGAGCCATTTGCTCAGCTCAGACGGCTATGAAGCCGATTTGGATGGGGATGGAGCAGCGGAGGTTATTGCGACAACGGGTAAGGAATATAACAATCGGGTTTATATTATTAGAACAAGAGATGGGATAATGGAGTGGGTTGAAGTCGATGCAGCACTGAATGCAGGAGATGGAGACTCGGTGTCTTATGATCCGCATAATCAAGTTTTTATACTCAGTTCCGAATTGGGCTTGCAATATTATCATTATGCGCAGGGTGAGGATAAGCTCGTTGTTGTAAAGGATTAATTCATAAATGATCTATGCATTGATCTTTGGATAAACTTCCGATATATGGCAACCATGGTAAATTTGCAATAAAGTCTATATGCATATTAAACCGTCGAGCTCAGCGCTCGAACGGTTTTTTTTATGCCTAAAAACAACGCTTCATCTGGTCGTGTGCCAAATAACAGTTGGATAGTGCCATTTTATAATCGTTAAGGAGGAGAAAAGCATATTTTTTATTTGTAAAATTTAACCGTAAAGAACTTATTATTGCAAAATGCTAACTGTGGGAATGACGCGTTTGTAAAGGATGTTTTTCATCTACTTAACGAAGTAAAACTAAGCTTTTACGTTGGGAGGTGGGGCCTCAGGTAACGGCAATTAGGATGGGTTAAAAATGGAGAAAAGCACAATTTACTATGGGAGGCTCATTTGTGAAACAAAATTTTAAATCCACGCTGCTAACATTCATAATCGCTGTTATGCTCTGCGCAATGCCAGTTGCTGCTATGGCAGAGGAAGCTGAAGCACCAGAAGCTTTAGGTAAAACATTTATAGATTTGCTGGACCAGAAGGATTCGGATCGCTGGTATGCTTCCAACGGATGGTCCAATGGCGGAACCTTTCTGAGCGGCTGGAGAGATGATCATGTCATCTTTGAAGATGGAAAATTGAAATTGTTGATAGATGACAAGCCGTGTGCACAGGATAAAGCGCAATGCTCCGATAAGCCGTATGCTTCAGGGGAATATTCTACAACGCAGCGTTATGGATACGGTAAGTTTGAGGTTCGAATGAAAGCGGTTAAAGGCGATGGAGTCGTAACTGGGTTTTTCACCTATGGCGCTGATTCAGACGGTAAGGCTGACGAGATCGATATTGAGATTTTAGGTAAAAACACGACGCAGTTCGAAACGAATTATTTTACAAAAGGTGTTGGCATGCATTCGACGATCATTCCTCTAGGGTTTGATGCAGCGGATGATTTCCATGATTACGCCTTTGAATGGGCTCCGGATTCCATCAAGTGGTATGTAGACGGCAAGCTCGTTCATACGGAAACCGGCTCGCGAGGAGAGCTCCCTTCAGCACCTGGCTATATCATTGCGAACATGTGGCCGGCTACCAAAACCAATGGCTGGGCGAACGAGTATGTGTATCCAGGTAAAACCCAGATCGCTGAGGTGGATCGAATCGCTTATACGCTGCCAAAGCAGCAGCCTGAAACTAATGTAGATCCTTCAACACCTGTAAAACAAGGGAAATCAGTAGATCTGCTAGTTGAAGATGCACGAGAACTAAAAGTATTCAAAATCGGACAAACAGAAATGGCACCGCTTCGTTTTGTTATGGAAAGCTTACATGCAACGGTGAAATGGAATACAGCTAAACAAGAAATCATCGTCAATGACAAATTGTCCAAATCCGAAATGATCTTTAAGATGAATTCGAACGTTGCTTTTATTAATGGAACAAAAACGATGATGAAAAATCCAGTCATCCTGAATAATGGCCATGCTTACGTACCGCTGCTTGTTTTAACGGATGCGATCGGTGCTGACGTCATTCGGAAGGATGGAAAAGTAAGCATTAGCAGAGGAAACGAGTAAATGGAAAGCCTGTTTACCACTTTTTTTCGCAATACCAATCTAAGAAAGAGGTGTGTAATGATGAACAAGGCAAGCAATAGCAAAAAAAGAATGATGGTATGGCTCTTATCCTGTATGCTTCTTCTCTCTTTAATGATGCCGACTGTTACTTCTGCTGCTGATGTTGCGTTTGATGAACCGTTGAATGGGATTAACAATAATTTGTTCTATACGTCGGATGGCTGGGGCAACGGAGTGGACTTTGGCGTTGGCTGGCGGGCAGCGAATCAAGAGTTTAGTAATGGAATTATGGCGCTTCGTTTGGACAATACGGGTTGCCCTGCCAATTGCGCAGGCAAAAATTATGCTTCCGGCGAATATGCAACGAATGTGAAGTATGGATACGGTCGTGTTGAAGCGCGCATTAAAGCGGCTAAGGGTACAGGGCTAGTGACAGCACTCTTTACCTATTCGGGTCAAGCGACAAACACGTCAAACGATGAAATTGACATTGAAATATTAGGCAAGGATACGACCAAGCTGGAAGCGAACTACTTCACAAACGGTGTAGGACAGCATAGCACGATTATCGATCTTGGATTCGACTCTTCCTTGGCCTTCCATAACTATGCCTTCGAATGGTCTCCTACGTATATTAAGTGGTACGTTGATGGTAATTTGGTGCATACGGAGAACGGCTCGCGAGGCGCGCTTCCTACAAGTCCAGGTCATATTATGGCCAATTTATGGTCAGGCGCAGGACCTGCTGAAGTCTGGACTGGACCGTTCGTCTATCCAGGCACGCCAATTCGGGCGTATTACGATTGGATTAAATTTACGCCAGCAAGCGAGCTTCCTCCGGGAGAGGCTGAAGGAACGGGACTTACTGCCAATTACTTCAACAACATGGATTTCACCTCGTTAAAAGCGACTAGAACCGATGCAACGGTGAACTTCGATTGGGGTTTAGGGGCTCCTATGACTAGTATGGATGCAGATACCTTCTCTGTAAGATGGACGGGCAAAGTGAAGCCTCAATATACAGGAACCTATACTTTTTATACGAGTAGCGATGATGGGGTTCGGCTATGGGTGAACAATCAGCTCATCATTAATAAGTGGGTGGATCAAGCAACGACCGAATGGTCTGGAACGATTCAATTAACAGCGGGGCAGAAGTATGATATTAAGCTTGAATATTACGACAATACGGAAGACGCCATCGCTAAGTTGTCTTGGTCGAGTCCGCTTCAAGCGAAACAAATCATCCCGCAAAATAGATTGTATTCGAATTAATGGCAGTATGATCCTCCGTGACGAAATCTGTTGCGGAGGATCATTTTCAAAAGGAAGCAATGATTAAAGGAGAGATTTATTATGAACATGAAAAGGCCGGTATTTGCAACACTGCTCATCATGATATTATTTATCGTTGCTGCTTGCGGTTCAAATAATGGGAGTGCTGAGGCGGAAAAGCCAGCAACTTCTGACACGCCATCCGCTGTGGCTAATGGACTTAAGGGAGAGTTTGAAATCCAATATTTTGTCGGGGGTTATGGGGATGCTTGGTGGATTGATGTTATTGATCAATTCCAGAAGCTAAACCCTGATCTGAAAATCAAGCAATCGGCTGGCCCCAAAATTAACGATCAAATGAAACCAAGATGGATTCAAGGCAATCCCCCAGATCTTATTTACATAGATGGAGCTGGATCAAATCCGCGGCAGATGGTAGAAGACGACCAGCTTCTGGATCTATCGGATTGGATTCATGAAGCGAGCAACGTAGACGGAGAGAAAATTACTAATGTTATGATCGCAAGTCCTGAGCAATACGGCGGCAAAACCTACAATATTCCGCTTGTATTCGGCTCATATGGCACATTCTACGATGCAGCGTTGTTTGAGAAAAATGGATGGGCTGTTCCGACGGACTTTGATCGTTTCTTGGAGGTAAGCGAGAAAATAAAAGCTGCTGGTATTAGTCCCTATATTCATACAGGCGTATATCCGGATTACATTCTTGGCGGATTCGTATATCCAGCGATTATATCGGCGAACGGTGATAATGGGCAAATTCTGAAAGACATGGGTGACATGAAAGAAGGCATTTTCAAAAGCGAGCCCGTTCTTAAAGCGCTTCGTCAATTAAGCGAGATTTCCGCTAAGGGTTTAATTGATAAAGGTGCTCCTGCGCTTAACCATACAGATTCTCAGATGCAATTTCTACAGCACAAGGCTGCTATGATTCCGAATGGGCTATGGCTTGAAAGCGAAATGAAAAATGATGCGCCATCTGATTTTAAGTATGGGTTCGTTCCTTCAATAACCCAAGCGAAGGGCGGGAAATTCATAGCGTTGCCGTACACAAGTACGATGGCGATTGCCAAAAAAGCGAAAAATCCTGAAGCTGCCAAAGCGTTCATCGAATTTATTTTTACCAAAAAAGCGTCGTTGAACTGGGCGGAGAAAACCGGTGCTCTCATGAACGTGAAAGTAGATTTGGAATCTTCCAATGCTGGAGATACGGCCAAAAATGCTATGAAATATTACAATAGCGACAATACGATTGTCGCACCTGTAGTTGTGTTTAATGCTGATGTATTCAAGGTGATGAGTGATGCAACGATAGCTTTAACGATCAACAAAATCACACCGGAAGAGTGGACGGAGCGGGTTGAGGCAGCAGCAGCCAAGGCTAGAAAGTAAGCCATTAGCAATCTAGTTATTTCAGGTAAAGGATGAGCGTCAATGTCGCGTCAAGCACAAAGAAAGCTATTCATTATTACATTCCTTATTCCAACGTTCCTCTTCTTCTGCCTTTTTGCACTCTTTCCCATTTCCAAAGGCATATACATCTCTTTGTTTGACTGGTCTGGCAGTTCTGAGCATATGACCTATATTGGTTTGGACAACTTTAAGGCTCTGATCCAGGATCCCATCGTATGGAGAGCGATTGGCAACGATTATTTTCTAGTCATTGGGAAAGTAATTGGAATCATTCTGTTAGCTACTTTCTTCGCTGTTGCAGTTACTAGACTCAGAGTACGGGGGCAGCAGTTTTTTAGATTAGTCTTTTTTCTTCCGAATTTGATCTCAGTTGTGGTTATAGGTGTGTTATGGCGATTTGTTTATAATCCGAGCATCGGCTTTCTGAATTCGTTTCTTGGGATATTCACGAATGCACATAACAATAGGCCTTGGCTAGGGGAAGAAGGAACGGCGTTGTGGTCGATCTTATGGCCCTCGATTTGGGCTGGGATAGGATTTTATTTTCTGCTGCTCGTTGCCAGCATTGTTTGCATACCTGCTTCTTTGTACGAGGCGGCTGAAATGGATGGAGTCTCGCCTAATCGACAGTTTTGGAGAATTACGCTTCCCTTGATCTGGGAGCAGGTTAAGGTCAGCATTCTTCATATTGTGATGACGACTTTAAACGGCTCCTTCGTAATGGTTTTATTGATGACGGAAGGGGGACCAGATAATTCAACGCAAGTGCTTGGTTCCTATTTGTACCAAATGGGATTCCGTCAATTTCATATGGGTTACGCTGCAGCACTTGGTGTATTGATCTTGATCTTATCTCTAGCAACAACGCTAGTCTTGCAGCGAGTGCTTCGACGCGATAGCATTGAATTTTCATAGAGGAGATGCTTGTATGAGCTTCAGTCAGCCTTCACGAATATTTAGGACAGCAGCCATCCTCGTTCTTCTTCGTGGACCTCGGCTGTGCTTTATCCGCTGCTTTGGACATTACTAAGCGCTTTAAAAAATAATCCGCAATTTTTAACGAACAAACCTTGGTCACTGCCTGAATTTCCGCTTTACTGGAGCAACTTTTCTTATGTGTGGAAAACCTATCATTTTGGCGACTATTTTTTGAATTCCGTATACATTACTTTAATGAGCTCATGCTTATCCATTTTGTTATCGGCTACAACTGCCTATGTTATAGCACGTTTCAAGTTCAGCGGCAGCCAGTTGATGTATATGGTCTATTTGTCCTCAATGATGATCCCTCTTATTTTGGGACTGGTACCGTTGTTCTTTCTACTAAACGATTTGTACTTAATTAATAAACTAAACGGATTAGTGCTTGTATATACAGCGTGGTCATTGCCGTTTGGCGTTTTTGTGCTGGTCAGTTTTTTTAAATCGCTGCCGAAGGAATTGGAGGAAGCCTCCTATATTGACGGGGCGGGGTATTTTAGAACCTTTTTTCAAATTATGCTGCCGATGGCTCGATCCGGTATGATTCCCATTTTGATTATGAATGCTTTGAACAATTGGAATGAGTACATTATGGGGACGATCTTCGTGAATGAGCCTTCCAAGTACACACTGCCTGTTGGAATTACGATCATGCAGGGGGAGATGCAGTACCGAACCGAATGGGGGCCATTGTTCGCTGGACTGTTAATTTCAATGGTGCCTGTTGTACTCATCTATGCTTTTTTTCAAAGATATATTGTAGCTGGGATAACTGCTGGTGCGGTAAAATAATGATTACGTGCGACAAACAATCGGCTTTGGGCGAAACATTTTGCCTAGAGGCGGTTGTTTTTTATATAAAGATGACATGTTTTTTAGGATTGAATCGTGTTCGTTATCTCATGTTTGGATAAAAAACTCGCATGAGAATGGACATTGTATCCCAAATTCATAATGATATAATTGCACATGAACGAAGTGAGAATGATAATCAATGAAAACATTTCGTTACGACAATACATATACAGGAGTGGGTAAAATATGTTTCGGCATACAGGTTCACGCAGCATTATCGTAAGGGGTCTCATTTCTCTACTGATTGTTTTCATCGCACTCACGGCATGCAGCACACCGCAAGAAGAGAAGAAAGACGCAGCGAACAAAGGAAATGCTGTGAATACGCAAACAGACAAAGCCGCAGAGAATGATAAAGAAGTGAAAACGAGTGAGAACGAAACACGCGTAGTGAAGGATTTTTTTGGCGAGGTTGAAATTCCGGTTAAACCAAAGCGAATAGCTGCTATCTATTTGGAAGATTATTTAGTCACGCTTGGCGTGGAGCCTGTTGTACAGTGGTACCATCCGATGTGGGGCAAACAGGAATATTTGAATTTAGACGTTCCTCCATTTGATATAACAGGAAGCATTGAAGCACTGCTGGATGCAGAACCGGATCTTATTATTACAGATGGTTTTGTAGATGAAGCTATCTATGAAAAATACTCTAAGGTAGCACCAACCTTTCGCATGCCTGACGACATTTTGATGAGCAGCTCTTCCGATGTTCTTCTTAAGATTGCTGATCTAATTGGTGAACAAGAGAAAGCCGAGAAGCTGGTGAAGGACTACGAGCAGCAAATCGCGGATACAAAAAGCAAGCTGAAAGCAGCAATTGGAGAAGAATCAGTTGCTGTGTTGCGACTTAATATCGGCGAGACTGATCTCAATCTTCTTGGAATTAAGAACAAATTTGTTGGTTCTATCCTTTACAAAGAATTAGGCTTAACTCCGCCAAAGATGGTTGCGGATATGGAAGCCTTTATTGAAACGATCTCCATGGAGAAGCTTCCTGATCTTAATGCGGACCATATCATTATTTTAACTTCAAATGGATCTTGGTCATCGGCCGAAAATCAAGAATCCATTAAAAATCTATTCGATAGTCCAATTTGGCAAAGCGTCCCTGCCATAAAGAAAGGAAATGTTTATCAAGTGGATCGGACCTATTGGCAGACGGGGGCTTTCACGGCTAACCAACTCAAAATTAAAGATTTGGAAAAAGTGTTGCTGAAGTAACATTCGCGCTGCGATTACAATTTTATTGGAAGAGCATTTCAACGAACAGTTGAAGTGCTCTTCTTTATCGTTTATAGTAATTTTATTGATAATCATTCTCACGGAAAGGAGGGCTTATGAATTTATGCAAGAGATAAACGCCAATACGAATACATCTCCAAGCAAAATCTATCGCTTAATCAGAGTGAAATATAAGGAATCTGAACCTCATGAACAACAAAAAGCGAGAAAAAATGATTGCTATCGATTGTTTGTTATTATGGACGGGAGAGGGCGCCTCGTTCTAGATGGATGCGGTTATCAGCTCGAGCGCGGCAAATGTTTTATTTCCGAGCCAGGGGCAACCATTACAAATGAAGTCGGCAGCAGCGGACTCATTCATTATGAACTGAGCTTTGAGATTGTTTACATTGAAAAAGATGGTCGGGACGCTTCGAATAGCGAATGGAGTACTTCATTTCCATGTACAGGAGAAGTGGTGTGCCATCCATTTTCCCAGTGCTTGGAGTGGGTTGAGAGGCTATATAGCTTTAGCTTATCAGACACTAGTGATGAGCTGGACGATTTGGATCAACAAATATGTTTTCAACAATTGCTCCGGCATATTCTCAAGCACAATCTGACCAGTTCTCATGCCCAGAGCAGTCGGAAAGCGGTTGAAGCTACAATTGATCGGCTATACCATGACTATCGCAACGAATGGTCGGTGGGCCAGCTGGCTAATTTGACCGATGTTGGCCGTACACACTATTCGCGTTTGTTCAAAGAGATAACGGGTCAGTTGCCGCTGCAGTACTTATCCGGCATTCGAATGAATCAAGCGAAGCACCTGCTGCAAGCAACCGATGATCGTTTGTCCGATATTGCACAGAACGCCGGATTTGGCGATGAGTTTTATTTTAACCGCCGCTTCAAGAAGACGGTCGGCATATCGCCAGGGCAATACCGAAGGCATTACCGAGAGGAGATTCGTGTATTCGCACCGTTTCTTGAAGATTTTCTGGTAGCGCTTGGCGTTACGCCTATCCTGCAGTGCTCCATAACGAATTGGGGAAAACAGTCATATTTGGGGCTTGAGCATATTCCCGCAATTGAGATTTCCGATAAATATGCTGCTCAGCTGCCGGTAAAGCCGGACTTTATTTTGGTAGACAACGGCTTTCCAGATAAATGGGACCATCATCTCTTGGAGGAACAGGCTCCGCTCTACAAAATGTCCAATGAGGGGGAAGATTGGCAGGAGACTTTGCGAATCATGGCAGATCTAATTGGGAGAGGAAAAAACGTAAAGGTCGTTGATATTATAGCGAAGTATGAAAAAAAAGCAGAAGCTGCTCGGAAAAAGCTTCGCCCGATTCATCATCAAACGACCGTTTTTCTGCGAATTCAAGCCAATGGAATATTGCTGTACGGCGGTCCGGATAAGGGATACACGGGGCCCGTTCTCTATAGTGACCTTGGAATGACGCCTCATCCGCTTGTAAAGCAATTGACAAAGAGCACAAGGACAGCCGTGCTAACACCAGAATTGCTCGCGCAGATTGATGCCGATAATGTGTTCGTCACTTTTGAAATTTCAGAACAAGAGAAAAGGAAGCTTTACGCGACGCCCCATTGGAAATCGCTTCCCGCAGTACGTCATAACCGTGTATTCGAGGTTGATTTTCTGAGCTGGATGAATTACGGCGTCCTCGCCCATAGCCTGAAAATCGATGATGTCCTGCGGGCGCTTGGCTAGATATGGAAGAGTGTGAAGGAGGCTGAAACGATTATAAAAAGTACAAAAAAACGGTGTTTAAACAAAAAATAAGCCAGCTTAAGGACTTCGCATGAGTCCAATAAGCTGGCTTATTTTCAATTATTCGTCTTATAGATGAAGCTCGGCAGTCAAGACGGCAGTCCCTCGCGGCATTTTACCGAAAGCATCTGGTTCTTGAGTAATCGCGATTTGATCATAACCCTTCAAATTCTGGTCGAGTGTGAAATACAAGCCGCCTTTTCCATCCACCGGGTAGAAGGTTCCTGCGTTTACGACGTCCTGACCTTTCTTCATCAGCCATACCTGGAATGCTTCGTTTTCCTTGATTTGCGGAAGCTTCTCGGCCTGCACGAGCAGATGTGTTCCCTTGCTGTCAATGACGATGGTAGCGAGGCCTTGGGCAATAATATTTTGTGCCGCAGAGCTTAAGCTGACAGCCTGATTCGTCTGCAAGCCCTGTGGAGGCTCATTCATCTGGGCGAGCGTGAGCTCATTACTGAGGTCTGACACCTGATCTCTTAATGTGAAAATATACACGCATAATAGAAGCACCGCTGCCGCAAGCCCGATATTTAACCAGCTATTGTAGTTTCGACGCTTTGCCTCGTCTTGAGTTACGGAGAGGGGGCGCTCTGCGTTTTCGGGTTCTTGAGTTGGAATAGCAGACTTAGGTTGTTCGAATGGCTGTGCACCCGTCTCTTGTGACTGTAAAATAGAACCGAGAATCCGATCCTTCATTCCTGTAGGAACGGCGACTGGCTCGGACGATAGCGGCAGCATATCGACGATTTCTTTAAGCTCCGCGACTTGCTCGGTGCATGCCGCACAAGATTTAAGATGCTGTTCGAAAGCTTTAGTTTCCTCTTCATCAAGACCGCCAAGCGCATACATTTCCACATCATCGCATAGATTTGTTTCTTGTTTCATAACTTTGCCCCTCCTCTCCGATACCTTCAAGCTGCAACTTCAGTGCTTTCATGGCTAGCCTAACTCTACTTTTAACCGTTCCGAGCGGAATGTCGCAGTTCACGGACACTTCCTGCTGCGTATATCCGCCAAAATAAATAAGTTCGACGACTTGATGCTGATCTTGGCTTAAATTCCGCATTGCCTCACGGACCTGTTCGCCAATGACCTTGGTTTCCACGGCAGTCTCTGTGTCCGCCGAGTCGTCCGGCGTTCGGTTTAATTGCTCCGTCTCAACAACCTGCTGCGCAGTTCGAGTTTGCTTTCGCCTTAATCCATCTATCGCTATATTTCTAGTTAACGTAAACATCCAGCTGGATAGCTTACCTTGATCCTCGTCATACTTCTCTGCTGCGTTCCATATTCGCAAGAATAGCTCCTGCAATATTTCTTCTGCCAGCATGGAATCTTTAACGATTCGGTAGGCGAATGTGTACATGGGACGTTCATATCTTTCGTATATAAGCTGCAAAGCAATAGAATCTTTGCGGGCAATACGCTTCATTAATTGTAAATCCGTCAGTTCATCCGACATACTAGAGCTGTTCCCCCTTTACACACCCCCTCATTATAATATAAAAGTCCTGTTCCGGTATAGATTTACCAGAACAGGACAAGTTTGCTGCGAGTTTCGGGATGGGGTTACATCTACATTGCTTTAGTCAATGTGATTGACCAGTCAGCCTTGTTCCAATTCAGGTCCCAACCAAGCAATTCCGCGATGAAACGAAGAGGAACTTGTGTACGGCCTTTGTGAACGAATACGGAAGCGTCAAGCTTGACGTTTTTTCCATTAACACTAGCCATATCTTTGCCCAGCCAGAAGACAACCTTGTCGTCACCTACTTTTACTTCAACCGTGCTTGTGGTTGGATTCCATTTCAAATCGGCGCCAAGTGCCGTAGTCAATGTTCTTAGCGATACGAATGTCGTTCCGTTCTTAAGGGTTGGCGGAACGTCCATTTTCACATGATTGCCGTTTACTTTAGCAGTGTAACCATTGATTTGAAGCCAAATGGTTTGAACATTGTTCGGGTTTTCCGGTTTTGTTACAGGAGGCTGTACTTTGAATAGTTCCGGCTTCTGAGCTACGATCGCACCGCCCAATGCTTTGCCTACTCCAAACATGAGACTATATCCTTTGTCATAGCTGGCATACAGGCCATTTGCATCTTTGGCTCTATAGAGATCAAATGCTTCAAGTACAAGTCTTTCATGCTCTGCTACAGCAGCCGTTGCGGCCGAAGCGGGAAGCTTGCCTTCTGTGGCAGCGCCAAGGAAATTACCGAAGTCTACAGAAAATTTGCTTAGCTTAGCTCTAGCTTTGGTGCTTGCATCGGTATCTCCGGCAAGAGCTGCCTTCACGATTTCGTCTTGTGCGTTAATATGGTCACCAAGCCAGATTGCCTTGAAGGCATCTCCTCCTGCTGCACCATAAACGGATGCGATAGCAGCTGTCAAGCCTGCTGTATTGGCGTTTTCAGCTTCAACAATCGCGCTGTAGGCTGGAGATTTATCGGAACCTTTTTGCATGCTGAATACAGCAAGGGCATAATGTTCTGCTGCAAGATAGTTTAGAGCTGATCTTAGATCGCCGGCTGGTGTATCGGATTTTGTGCCGTTAAACTTTTCAGGCATTTGAGTGACGATTGCACCTGACAATGCATCACTTATCGTGAACATATAGCTTAAACCTTCACGATATTTGGCAAGCGAGCTCTTGTAGTTGCCGGCGATATAATCGTCGAACACCTGCTGGACCTGCTTCTCATGCGTACGAAGCACCTTTTGCGCTGCCGTTGCAGGCAGCTTGCCTGCGGTTGCAGTTCCTAGGAAGTTACCGAGTTCTACTGCGAACTCTTCAATTTCTTGCGCGACCATCGCTTTATCAGCGGCATTGCCCGTTTTAACAGCTGTAACATAATCCTTGGTATAGTTTAGATGTCCGCTGAAAATACGGTCAAACTCTTTCGCCCCGGCATCTCCATATACGGAAGTGATAGCTGGAATCATATCTTTTGCATTTTTCTCTAAAGCGGCTTGCGCCGCAGCGGCGTCAAACGAGTTGTCGTATTTCTTGATCATCGCATCCACCGCGAGTGTGAAATGCTCCGAAAGCGAGTAGTCCAATGTCGCCCGAAGCTCTACAGCAGGCGTTTCAGATGATGGCGTCAGCGGCTCCGCGGCACTTACGCTAGCCGCACCAGAAAACGCAGGGATTAATAAGGATAAGCTAAGTACAGGGGCAATCAATCTTTTAAGTTTCATGAATCATTCACTCTCCTCATATGGGTTGTTTTCCGTTCCTAATAGGCCTAACGGAGCTAATGAAATTTTGGATCACTATTATTTCGAATTTTTTTTCGAATAACAAAAAGACGGACAAATGAGAAACCATTTGTCCGTCTTTTTTGTATTGATGAAGTTATTTAGCAGCTGCTAAAATCAATCATTATCCATAGCCTGCTGAATGCGGTGGTTTGGAATGACAAACGACACGGCGGTTCCTTCCTTGGGCTTACTGATTATAGATAAGCCTTGACCATACATTTGAGTCAATCGTCGATTCGTATTGGCAATCCCTATTCCGCCTTTTCCTTTCATCGTTGGACTGAGCAGTTGAATGACCTGTTCTTCATTCATGCCTATGCCATTATCAATGACTTCAACTCGTATGAAGCTGTCCTGGCAATTGATTCGAATATGCAGCGTGCCGCCGTTGTTCTGACTAAGAAGCCCATGTTTGATCGCATTTTCAACCAGCGGCTGTATAGAAAGAGGCGGGATAAGCAAGCTGATGTTGGCATCCACTTCCCATACGATAGTCAACCTGTCCTCGAAACGTTCTTTTTCAATATACAAATAGGCTTCGACAAGCTCCAGCTCGTGAGAAAGCTCAACAAGCTCCCCAGTATTTAAGAAGTCAAAGCTAATCCGTAAAAAGGATACAAAAGAATCGCCTAGATTACGCATCTTGTCTGTATCAATATCGCTTAGCGCCATTAAGGAGTTAAGGGTATTAAACAGAAAATGCGGATGGATTTGTGCCTGAAGATAGGCGGCTTCTAAACGCAAACGTTCATTAATAGACTGCTTCAGCATAGTCAACGCCCTGATTCGGTATTTGAGTTCCAGAGCATCTACAGGCTTGGTAACATAATCATTTGCTCCAGATGCGAATCCGGTATAGATGTCAGCAGGCTGACTACGGGCAGTCAACAGCAAAATGGGGAGCTCCGATACAGAGTATTGCTCCCGTACCTTCTTCGTTAACTCGTAGCCGGACATCTGTGGCATCATAACATCTGCAACTAACAGATCCCACTGCCCACTGCCTAGCAACACTAACGCTTCACGTGCTGAATTGGCTGTTGTAATTTGATATGGCTCGGAAGATAAAATGCCAACAAGCACATTCAGATTAACCGGGTCGTCATCCACTGCAAGAATATTCATTTTCCCATCATTCAGAAATGGCGGGTTAATTGAAGAGATTGCTATTTCGTCGATTGCGATGTCTGGAAAAATCAATCCACTATGGCTTTCTTCTGTTCCTTCCGCTATATGGCGTATAGGAAGCAAGGGCTGTGCTGAAGGTAGGCTGGACATATTGGCAAGCGGTAATTGAAAGCTGAAAACAGAACCTTTGCCAAGCGCAGAGCGAACACTTAGTACTCCGCCATGCAATTCGACCAACTGCTTGCAAATGCTTAAACCAAGCCCAATTCCTCTTCCATCATTAATTCCATAAATCCCTTGTTCATAAGGAAGAAAGACGCGCGCCTGCGTTTCTTTATTCATGCCGACTCCGGTATCGGAGACATGAATGACGGCATTTCCATTTTGAATCTCCGCAGAAATGGTGATTGATCCTTCTTCCGTGTATTTTAGAGCGTTGTGCAATAAGTTGTACAAAATTTGTACAAGCCTTTTCTCGTCTGCCATGACCCAAGGCATCGATTCAGCGATATTCACATGCAGTTGAATAGGTTTGCCTTCGATCATAAATTTCAGCATGCTAACGATGCCAGGTACGATGGACTGAATTTGTAAAGGCTCCTGCTGGAGCACAATTCCGTGCTCCTTCAGCCTTGCTACATCTAGAAGATCACCGAGCATATGCGACATACGGCGGCTTATTCTTATAAGCATCTCCATATCGTTAACGCTTTTGGTATTCATTTGCCCTCTCTCTTTCGTTACAACGGTTTGAGCAATATTCATAATACCGTGCAGCGGCGTTCGCAGTTCATGTGAAGTATTGGCAAGAAATTGGTCTTTGAGCTTGTCAGCCTTTTTTAACTGTTCGTTCAGCTCTTTGTTTTCCTTCGAGTTACGGAAAAATTGCTTTAACCAGTACGTAGAAAAACCAATGATAGCTGCTATGATATCTATTGGATAATATACAACCGAAACCTGGCTATTTGAGTTGATTAAGCTCCACAGAAAGCTGGACATAACGCCTGCCGCGGATAACAACAGGAATACAACGTCGTGGTTGTCTGTTTGCTTCCTTAAGACCATCGTTCCTGTTATATAAACAAACCAGGCAAAGGGCAATAGATAAAAAAAAGAAAATATTTTTAATGCTACCGATCCATTTACAAGCTGTGCGCTTGCGACAATAAGAAACACAGAATAAAAAATGAGCGCTATAGTAAATACTCGCAGCCAGCGATTCTTCAGAGGAGCCGAAGAAAGTCTTCTAAATAGTAGAAAAATAAAAAAGGAATGCCAAATCAGAGAGAGCAGCCTGAGCTTCAGCGCCCATGTATAGTTGATTGGCAGCCATAGCAAAAGCAGGTTATCATGGCCGATGACAATCGTAATACCGGTAGCGAGCGTTAATAAACCAACGATAAGCAAAGTCTTTTCTTGAGGATTGAATAAGAAAAGGATAGTAGCATACAAGCCATGAAGCAGCAAAACAACAAATATGACGAGCTGAAAGCCAATTGAATACCAACGCACAAAGTCAATCGCTGCTTGAGAGCCAAATTGAATGGAGTGTAAAATTCCCCCGTTGTAAGCATCGTCATAGTTAGCAACACGAATGAGCAGTTCAAGCTCTTTGGTGCCTTTTACAGAGTAAGAAGCGGTGTAGGAGATTTTCTTGGGCTTGTAATCATTAGCGTTGTCGGCAGGTTTTCCGAAGTCGTTCTCAACAAGTCCATTTAATTCTACGCCTGATGAGGCTTGTATTTTTTGCAGCCAAAATGCAACAGGCTGCTCTAGCGGATCGATCAGAATACGCAATCGATACGTTCCGTACCCGATAGAGGTGTCTGCCTCTTTGGTCAGCACACTGCCCCAGTCACCTGGAACCTGAATATAGCGGAACTGGTTTTGCAGCAGCTGAACATCCTGTTGATGGATTAGTTTTGCAGGGTAAAACTCCCATTGGCCATCCAAGGGAATGGTAGCTGAGTTGTTAAAGTCCCAGCCGCGCATGTCGAGTACGCCATTTACAGCACGAGGGTGCTCCGCTGTAGAAAATAGTTCAGACCATGTCCATCGGAGGGCAAGAAGAACGCTAAGAAACAATAGAATAATAGCTACATATTTGAAGGTGATTTTATTTTTCTGCTGTATCATCATACATTGAAATTCGACATAATACGCGTTTTTCCTTTAACATTTATTCGTAATCGTTATGATTGAAGCGAATAATGTATACGATTGGCAACTTGGAAAAATATCAAAAAAACAGCGGCAAAGGTGCTTCTAGTTATGTTCATTAAGCTAATTAGTAGAATATGTTCTCATAGTTTATCGCATCAATAAATATAGGAAATATGGGACGCTTAGGATCGTAAATATGCTGATTTGCTGTCGAATTGGCATTTAAGTGATGACTGTCTGCTTGCGATTCTAACGAACAGTATGACGCTTATTATGAAGAAAACTAATGTTCTTACGTTTTAACGAACCGTATTAAAGTTATTGCATGCTGTTTAGGGTGTTTTGAGTTGTTTTTCAACAAATAACGATTCTGGAGTTCGTTAAACTTCTAATACATAATAAATCGGCTAAATAGGAGCTGCTAGGTTCGTAAGCGATGTGCCTGCACACAGAACAACACAATACACAACGAAAATTGCAGAACATGCCTAGGACTAACTTTTCCACGAGACATTATGTTAATTATTGAACACTGATAATGAGCTTTTTGCATAGTCGTATTATCATCAAATTTCAAATCTTGTTTTCGAGTATTCGAATGAAAAAGCAACTTTTTCAGCATGTTGTAGAAAAATATGGTTATGAAACCCGGATGGAAGAGGTGGGGAGTGCCTCGGGGGTTGGTGGTTCTACTGAACAGAAAATCTAAAATTACTGCACCAAAAGGTAGAAACAAAGTGTACTCTTGGCAATTGTATAATGAGCTTGGGTCACTATTGAAAGCGATTGCAAAAAAATGAGAGAAGAGAGGGAGCGAAAAAATGAACTACAAAACCCAGCTTAGAAGGGGTAAGAAAATGCTGTCTTTGGTGCTTGCAGGGGTTCTTGCCACAAGCATAACTGCAAACGCCGTCCAGCCAGTTCAAGCAGCAGCAAATGTTGTATTTAAAACGCAGAACGGAGGAGTCTTTGACGGGATGCCGTTATTTGATGGCAATCCGGAGCATTTGGATGCGTATGTGGATACGTATTTTGATTATACGGGGCTTGAGGGACCCGCTGTTTATGTAACAGGCTCACGCAATCATTATACGCTGACACAAGGGCGAAATGCCGGGAAAATCATTCCTGGCGCACTTGCAGCCGCGGATAATGTGCAAGGGGTGTCAACGGATTTCCCAGCGCTGGTAGGCATGGGACAATCCTGGAACAAGGAGCTGCTCTCCAATATAGGGAAGGTAATGGGCAGTGAAAAAATCAGTTTACTTAAAGTAAAACAAGGAGAGTCCAATATTCATGGCGGTTCGAATGCTTCGGCTACTGTTGCTTTTACAGTAGTCAGCGATATGCGTATCAACCCTTTAAGCGGAAGATTCGACGAGGGCTATTCTGAAGATCCATACATGGCAGGGACATTAATAGATAAGATGGCTTCGGGACTTAGCGGCATAGACCAAGCGGCAAGCGATGACGGATTCTGGATGCGTGCAGCTGTCGGTACCAAGCATTATTCTGTTTATAACGCGCAATGGTTCCGTGAGACTTCAAACAATAGCGCCGGGGCAAGAGCTATGTTCGAGTACCAGACACGCAGCCCGCTTAAGGGTCTGGAATCGGGCTCAATTGCAGGTGTTATGACTTCATATGGCCGTACGAATGGGATACCGAATATTTTATCTCCGCTGCAGCTGCATGCGAATGATTTCTCAAAGTACGGCGTTTACAGCTCGCCTGACTTTAACGCGGATGCCCATGTATCGAGTTCAGGCAATTTAAGCAACGGCTATGATACTAATTATGCTGTCGACCGTACGCATGCAACGGTACTGATGGCGCTGGCTGAAGCGAATGCCGGAAGGCCGTCAGGTACGACGCCTGCCGATGTGCCGGATTTGGTTGCTCTGGTAAACAAAGGGGAGTATGGCATTACCGCAGAGGATTTAATTAAGGCAGCAAGACCTCATGTTAATCAAATGGTACGCGTTGGCATTTTTAATGAAGTTAATGAAAACGGAATACCGAAATTTTATCCGTTTGCACAGGATGCTAAGGATGTGCGTACGGCAGCGGCAGCAACTTACAGCTTGCCGGAGCATCAGCTAATTGCACTTCAAGCAGCGCAAGAGAGCATTGTTTTATTGAAAAATGACGGTATTCTGCCGCTCGCCAAAAATAAAAATGCAGCGGTATCCGGTATCTACGCAGATGCGAGATTTAAAACGACTTATTCAGTAGGAACGACTCCTGCGCTTCCTGAATCAGGCGTATCTCCGCTGCTCGTGATTATTAATGCGAATGGATCTAACCATGTTACTTATGATTCAGCGAGTAAGGTTATCGCACTTACTGCAATGAATAATAATCAGACCGTTACCGCTAATGTGTATGATCCTGCAGCTAATACAGGAGGAGCTCAGCTGGTAACGACAGCGGACCAGCTTAATGTGTCCGATCCTGCCCAGCTATTCCGGGTCTTCGATTGGGGACAAGAAGGGTACAGCTTGCTATCGCTCAAAAACAACCGCTGGATGGCATCTCCGGCCGGTAATAATGCAGCGGTAGGCAATACGGATGGAACAACGCTCAATTTAACCAACAATGATTGGGATCTTGCAGCGATGCTTGGGAATACGAGTGCGATCCCGCCAAGAATTCGCATCGAGCAAAACGCTGACCAAACCATATCGCTTGTAGCGAATGGCTATAGAAGCGGCTTCTCCGGTGATTTTACAAATTGGTATTACTCAAATGGACGTTTTATTACAGCAGGTGCAGATGCCAAGCTGAAAACAGCAGCTGCGGTACTCGGAAATGAATCGAATGCAGCTATTCGCAGTGCAGATGTGAAATTTAAAGAAACGGTTGTGAAGGAAGTTGGACAGGATGCTGTTGCAAGGGCGGCGACTGCTGATTATGCCGTAGTATTCGTGGGAGCAGTCCCGCGCCATAGCGCAGGGGAAGGCAATGACCGCTCCAGCCTGTACATGGGCGATTCCGATTACGAGCTTGTAGACAAGGTGTCTGCTGCTTTCGCGGCGAAAGGCAAGAAGACGATCGTTGTTGTCAAAAGCAGCTTTCCAGTTGGGCTTGAGGAAATTCAGAACAATCCGAATGTCTCTGCTATCGTGTATCAGCCATATGGGGGGCAATATGATTCACGGGCACTGGCTCAGGTGCTTTATGGCGATTATGCGCCAACAGGCCGCCTGACGTCCACTTGGTATTCAGATATGTCCGCTTTCCCGGCAATAAATAAATATGTTATTCCAGAGGGCAATAAGACTGCATCAATGGCTAGCATTGATCCGCGTTTTACATTGGACATGACGAATGCCGATCCTATGGAGTCAAAGCTTACTTATATGTACACGGATGCACCAATTACGTATCCGTTCGGATACGGCCTCTCATACAGCAGCTTTATATACAGCGATTTGGCAGCTCCAATGAGTGCTAGCGGGAATGAGCCGTTTACTGTTTCTGTAAAAGTTAAAAATGCTGGCGCTGTCGATACTTCAGAAGTCGTTCAGCTCTATATTAAAAACAATCAATCAGGCTATGGTGGTTCTGCTCCGAAGAAGCAGCTCGTCGCGTTTGAGAAAATCGCTTTGGCAGCAGGCGAGAGTAAAGTGGTTGCTCTGTCTGTTGACCCTGGTGACTTCGGCATCTGGGACGTGAACAAAAATAGCTTCATTGTAGAAAATGGTGCATACACGTTAATGGTTGGCGCATCCTCCAAGGACATTCGCGGTGAGAAGGTCCTTGCAATTAATGGAGATGCGATTGCACCACTGCAGGTCTATAAACCGTTTAATGTGTTCGACCATGCTTATGCCTCCCATGAAGTCATCTATCATGAGGTTTCTAAAGAACGCACTGCACAAAATCTGAAAGCGAAAAAGGTAGTCGGAGGTTATTATGCCGTCCGCTCAAAACAAAACGGTTCCTACGTAGCGCTGCCGAATGTGGATCTCACAAATACAAAAAGCGTTAAAGCCTCGGTAGCTTCAGACGCAGCGGGAGGAATAATTACATTACACGCGGATTCCCCAAGCAGCGCCCCGCTCGCGATGATTGAGGTTCCGGCAACAAAGCCTAGATTCTACACGATTGCGAATGCATCTGTTCCGGTAACGGAGCTGGCCTATGTCGACGTAGAAGCAGAATTGAGCAACACGAGCTTGAAGGGCAAGCACAATCTCTACGTTGTGTTCAAAGCAGCCGATCTTCGTATTGACAGCTTGGCGTTTGAGAGTGAACCCTTTATCAGCAGCTCAAGTCAGATTGCTGCTGCTCAAACGAATCCTGCGGTTGTTGTGAAGAGCGACGGTGCTCCTTTTGGTGCAGATGCTTCCAATTTGGATAGTTGGAATATTGATTCTGCTGCCAGCGGCTTAACGTTAGCTTCGGTCACTCCAGCGGTATCTGGCTTAGAAGCCATGCTGCAGTTCAGAGGAACTGCGAAAGCTGCAACAATCGCCATCCAAGCGAAGGCAGCTTCCTTCGATGGCAATTTGACAAACAGCAATACGTTGACACTAACGATAGCAAATTCTTCATCTGGAGGCGGGAACACATCTGGCACTGGTACGCCTAGCATAGAGCAAACGGTTATAATTACAGCAGCAAGCGCGTCCGATACTGCTAAGGTGAAAAATATCAAGGCTGAGGGCGTTACTGTAATTGGGGAGCCAGTTGGCATTAAAGTTAAGGATTTGAAAGGCTCTTATGCAACAGCAACGATTACGATTCAGTCTGAAGCAGGCAAAAAGGTGACCGCTCTGGCGATGGTTGCCGCTGACGGCACGTTAACGCCAGTGCCGAGCCGAATGACAACAGATACGAGCGGTAAGTCGATCATCACTGCGCTTGTATCCTTAAGCGGCACTTATGTGACTGTATCATCGGAGCGTATGTTTACTGACGTTCCAGTTAAAGCGTGGTATGCAGATGAGATTGCCAAAGCAAGCAGTCTCCTTTTAATCAATGGTTTGACATCATCTACGATGCAACCGGGAGCTTCAACAACCAAGGCACAGACACTGATGGCAGCACTTAACGTGCTTGGCATAACGCCGGTAAAAAACGAAGCAGATGTGAAATGGTATGATGAAGTAGTCAGAACTGCAAGTCAGCATAGATTAGTTAACTACACAAAACTAGCGATAGATACGCCAATGTCTCGTGAAGGCATGGCTGACGTACTCGTCAATGCCCTTAGGTATGCTGGTCTCGACATCACGCTGAGCGAAGGGGAAGTGAACAAGCTGCTGCAAGGGTTCTCGGATACTGCGGGCATTTCCAAGGAAAACCGAACAGCAATGGCGGTCGCTGTTAAATACGGTATTTTCAAAGGAAATTCGGCGCAGCAGCTGTTGCCTTCAAGCACGATTACGCGTGCAGAGTTGGCCGCTGTCGCGATCCGTACCTACAGCGTAATTATCGATCTCATTTCCTAATATTAAGAGATAGGAGAATAGCCTGCACCTCGTGAGAGGGCAGGCTATTCTTACTTTGCATTAGCTTTTGCGAAATTCTTCTGGCGTTTGGCCTGTCATTTTTTTAAATACCCGAAAAAAGTATTTGGGATTATCATAACCTAGCTGCTTCGCAACCTTGTATATTTTGTCATCGGTGCTTTTTAATAGTGTTTTTGCTTGCTCAATGCGTAGCTGGTTAATATAGTCGGTAAAATTTTGCGCAGTTTTTTCTTTGAACAGGAAGCTTAAATAGCTTGGATTAAGATAAAAAAGAGATGATATTTTTTCCAGTGTTAAATCCTTGGTGTAATTTTTGTGTATATACGTTTTAATATTATCGATCATGTTTTCGGAGGAGTAAGCTGAGTTTTCCTTCAATAAATCGGCGGTACTCATTAAGACAGTGAGCAGGTACTCCTGAATGGAAATCAGATCAAAAGAAATATTAAGCACGGACTCCAGGCTTGAGGACGGCGAGCCGTCTTCATGCGTATGGAGGTAAGCCGAAAGTATTTTTT
The DNA here is from genome assembly GCF_052114265.1 of Paenibacillus sp. MCAF9. Taxonomy (NCBI): domain Bacteria; kingdom Bacillati; phylum Bacillota; class Bacilli; order Caryophanales; family Paenibacillaceae; genus Paenibacillus; species Paenibacillus sp. MCAF9. The sequence goes on along the minus strand of NZ_JBFREL010000008.1, from coordinate 186,086 downwards.
TGACCTCTTGAATCATATCTCTGCTTTGTTCCTTTAGCTGAGCAAGGGAGACGGCAGGCTGTCGTATATAAAAGGCGAAAAAATCAAGTACGAGCTCTTTCACCTTCGCGGTTTGGCCTGATTCAATCAGGAACAGCAGTTCATGAGTCCGTTCCCACAGCATAACATCCGGTAAAAGTCTTTGTTTGTTGTAAAGATAGCAGCGCCCAAAATCGGTAATCGACCGCTGATCCAATGCAGCAATCGTTTCATGGTGTGCTTGGCGCAGCATGCTTAAATGGTGGACAACAGTACTTATGCCTACGCAGCCTTCGCTGCCCTTCCTTACACTAACGGTGTGGATAAGCTCCTCTGCGGTTCTTTTGGCATGCTCAAGCATCTTCGTGACTGATTGTTCCTCCATAAACGATAGAATGATGAATGCGATCTTATCGCTTTGGGAATGCGGGATATAAATATAATCCTGCTGAGGCCCGATCATAGGCTGCTGAATCGAAGCTGGCGCATAGAGCGTCAGTAAAATATGTGCCGAAGCAGCAGACACTTCCTTTAGCCGCGCCGATTGGAAGATAGGCAGCTTATCTTTCTGCTGGATCCCAATTAGGAGATGCAGCAGCGATTGGATATCGGAATGATAACTGATTTGCTCCTTTTCAGCTGCTTTTAGTACTACCTCCTGCTTGACGTTCCGCTCCTTCTCTATAGCATCGATCGCTTGCTCCAGCGTGCGATGAATCTCTTCCCTGCTAAATGGTTTCAGCAAATAACTAACAACTTTAGCGGATATCGCTTCTTTCATATATTCAAAGTCCGAATGCCCGCTAATAACAATCATTTTTTTGTCGGGATATTGCTGATGCACGATTTTCATTAATGATTTTCCGTCCATTTCAGGCATGCGCATATCCGTAAAAATAATATCCGGGTCTAGGTGCTGAATTAATTCCAGCCCATCGGCACCATTGTCAGCCTCTCCGGCGAATGTGAGCTTATGTTCGAAGGATTGAATTTTTTTGAGTAGCCCCTTTCGTATCAAGGGCTCATCATCTACGATAATGAATGAATACATCTGGCGTTCACCTCTTCTCCCAATTCGAAGGAATTTTGATTTGAATGGTTGTGCCTATGTTTTTTTCGCTTTCAATGGTAACGCCATCTTCGATTCCGTAATAAAGTGTGAGCCGAGAATGGACGTTCTTTATACCAATACTTTGCTTGGTACGCTGCCCAATAGACGAAAACTCAGGCGGCTGAGCGAGCAGTTTGCGTAGCTCCGCGACTTGCTCTTGCGACATGCCTGCACCGTCATCGCAAATTTCGAAGATTATGAGTTCATTATGCTGATAACCCTTGATCGTGATTCGACCTTTGCCACGCTTGTTCTCAAGGCCGTGATAAATCGCGTTTTCCACGAGTGGCTGCAGAATCAGCTTCAACATTTTGGTTTGCAGTACTTGTTCTTCAATTTCTTTTGTAAATACAATTTTTTCGCTATAGCGGATTTGCTGAATTGCCATATAATTGTCCACATGCTGGATCTCCTCGGCAGAGGCAACCAGCTCGCTATCAGTTTTAATGCTGTACCTGAACATATCGCCTAAAGCTTTGGTCATAACAACGATGCTTTCGACTTCTTCGATTTCTGCAATGCTATTGATTGATTCAAGCGTGTTGTACAAGAAATGCGAGTTGATTTGAGCTTCCAGCGCCTTCATTTGCGAATCCATGGTCAAAATGCGATTTTGGTAGCTCTCGCGGATATGGGTATCAATATCCTTCATCATCTTGCCGTACTCATGATACAGAATCCCAATTTCATCGACTCTTTTTTTGTCGGCTTCAATCATGACGAAGCGCTGCGATTTGTTTTTGCGCATCATCTTTGTTAATTGAATGATCGGCTTTGTAATTAAATTAGAGAGGAAGAAGGAAAGTAGTAGAAAGATAATGGCGCAGGAGGCCGATACATAAATGATCAGCTTTTGCGATATGCCATATTGTTCATACACTTTGGCGACCGAAATATTGGCAATGACCTTCCAATTATTGCTCGGTACAGCTTGAATGACTGTTAAGTTTTTGGAATCTGTGAATTGCTGCTTTGAGCCCGTCATCGCCATAGATTTGCGAAGCAGTCCGTCCGGCAAATATTGACCAATGTCACGATTAGTGCCGTCAAATAAAATTTTTCCCTGCTCATTTGCTAAATAAATATTTGATATGCTTGGGGCTGGATTCCTGTTTAAGCCTGCAAAAATGTCCATGCTGCAATCCAGCATAAAAACGCCTAAAAATTCATTGGAATTGGGATCAAAAAGCGATCTTGAAAAACCGATTGAAGATTTGGCATTAATGATATAGGGCTTTACACCAACATCGCCGATGTAAAGCTCTCCTTTGCTTGCAACGGTCTGCTTGTACCATTCGTCGTTGAAGGGAATGTAATCGACCATTAAGTCTGTTCCATTTCCGTAGCTAATGAATTTTCCGTCGGGCATGAATAGGTAAATTCCATTAATGTAATTATAACCCAGTAAAATATTTTCGAAAATCAGCTTAAGCTTGGCTCTCGTAATGAAAATCTCGTATTGGTTGTTCGTATTTTGCAGCTTTCTCAGCTCATCGCTGACTGTACTGTAAGCGGTTGCAGTGGATGACTGCTGCTGCACAGTAATTGAGATCCGGTCAATATTTTTCAAGATTTCCTCAATGCTTTTTACCGAGTTGTTGATCGTTGTGGATGCAACAAGGGAGGTCTGTTCATTGACAAGCCGTGTATAGCTGCGATAAGAACTGATAGTAACGACAATAATAGGCACGATGGATACGAGAACAAGAACAAGAAACAGCTTAGTTTTAATATTAAAAAAGAGCATACACGTATCCTCCTTGTTTGTCTAATCTAAAAATAGTGCACCAAATGAGCTAAAGCATTTATACTGTTTCTCACATTATTATAAAAGTGTGCTTAAGGCAATAGCGTCTCATGAAATGGCAGGAGAGAGTGAGACATTACCAAAAACAATAGAAACAGGGGGAAATGCAAAATGAAATCAGTAAAAACAATGGGGCTCGCTATTTTAGTATTTTGCTTCGTTCTGCTCAGTGCTTGCAGCTCTAGCAATGGTACTCCGAACGCGACGAATACGCCGGCAACTAATGCAGGCACCAACGACGCAGGTGGTAAAAATGCAGGAACTGATTCTTCAGAGCCGATTACGTTAACGATGATGATGTCTGGCAACAAAGCGTCGGAAGGGGAAGATTTTGAGCTCGAGACGCTGCCGCGTCTCGTGAAGGAGAAATTCCCGAACATCACGCTTGAAGTACAGAAGCTTCCCGATGATCAATACAATACTTCGGTGCGTACAAAGCTTGCAGCGGGACAAGGGCCGGATATTTTCTGGATATTCCCTAAAAATGCAGCAGGCGGAGTCATTGATTTCGCTAAAGCGGGTTTTGCTGCTGATCTGTCCGAGTTGAAATTCTGGGACAATATCGGTGCTGGCGCTAAGGAGGATATGTCCTATGACGGCAAGCCTTACGGCGTCGCTGAAGGTCTTGATTACTTAGGCGTTTACTACAACAAGGAAATGCTGGAGCAAGTGGGTGTGACCGAATTCCCGAAAGACTGGACATCCTTTCTTGAAGCTTGCCAAAAGCTGAAGGATGCAGGCATTACGCCAATCGTGCTTGGCGATAAAGACCCTTGGGTCATTCAGTTCGGTATGTACCCGATTGCAGCAAACGTGGTTTACCCGGATGAAATGGATTTTGATGTTAAAGTGCAAAATGGTGAAAAATCGCTGAACGACCCTAAATGGGTGAAAACGATTTCGATGTACAAAGAGCTGTATGACAAAGGTTATGTCGTGAAAAATTCACTTGGAGTAGGCAGCGCGCAGGCTTCCCAGTTGTTCATCGATGGCAAAGCGGCTATGACGTTTACAGGCACATGGGACTACGCTTCTATGACGTCGAAGGGTGCGGCGGAATTTACCCGCGGATTTGCTTCTCTTCCAGGCAATGACGCTGGCAAACCAACGTTTGTATCAGCGGCAACCGCTGCTGGCTATGGGTTAAATGCAAAGTCCAAAAATCTTGATGCAGCTAAAGAAATTCTTAATTATCTGTTCGACGGTGAATCGGAATTGTTTAAAGCATATGTCGCTTCCAACAGCTCCATCAGTGTATACAAGGATGTTCCTTTGACTAACGAGTTGTTCAAGGAAGTCAACGATAACTATCAAACAAATGGCAATTCGGTATACTTTAGCAACCAAATGTGGCCTGCAGGTGTTTCTGATGTGATGCAAGCCAAATTCGCAGAAATCATTGGCGGACAAAAAACGACGCCGGAGGATGTTGCGAAGGCGATGGATGAGAAGTTCCAGGAGCTATGGAAAAATAAATAATCTTTGGAGTGAATGGGCAAGTAGTAGCGGAGGGAAGACAACCGTCTTCCCTGCCGTTATGAGGTTAGCTGGAGAGGATGGAGCAACATGAATTCGACCGTAATGAAAAAAACAATGTACTTTTTTGCAGTACCGGCCCTCATTTTTTATTTAATTTTTTGGATATTTCCGATATTGAGATTGTTTCAATACAGTATCACTGATTACAACGGTTTCGCTCAAGCGTACAATTACATCGGGCTAGATAACTACAAAGCACTATTTAAAGGAGATACACTAGGTATTTCCGTCAAGAATACGTTGATTTATACGATAGTTACAGTGGTGCTCGGCAATATCATTGGTCTTGCACTTGCACTTCTATTAAACATGAAAATTAGAGGGAAAGGGATTTATCGCTCCTTGTCTTACATTCCGACGTTATTCAGCGCAATCGTTGTCGGATTCATTTGGAGCTATGTATACATGCCAGATTACGGTATGATCTCAACCTTCCTGGATAAATTCGGCATAAATGACGACAATCTAAATTTCCTAGGCAGCTACTCCTCAGCACTATATGCCATCATTTTTGTTGAGATATGGAAAAATATTGGAACGACAATGATTATTTTCCTTGCTGGCTTGCAAACCGTCCCTAATGATTTGCTCGAAGCAGGGAAAATGGACGGTTGTGGCCCTTGGCGGCTGTTGCAGCATGTGAAGCTGCCGCTGCTTGCGACTGCGATAACGATTAACGTAACGCTTAGTCTAATCAATGGCTTGAAGGCCTTCGACTTCCCGTTCATTATGACAAACGGCGGTCCGGGCACTTCTACCAATACGTTGATTTATTCCATCTACAAGATGGCTTTTACGGAGCAGCTGTTCGGTAAGGCATCAGCGCTTGGCGTTATTTCCTTTGCCCTGATTATTGTGCTTACTGCAGCATTTGTTATCCGCATGAACAAACGGGAGGTGTCGGCATGACTATCGGTTCTTTGACGAAAAAGACACTGGTTCAACTGGGCGTCATCGTTGTGATGGCTGTTAATTTGATCCCACTCATTATTGCATTGTCGACTTCGCTTCGTGATCCAAAAAATAATGCCAATCCGCTAAACTTGTTTAGTGAAATTTCTTTTGCAAGCTATCGGACTGCCTTTGAACGGATGCATTTTCCGCAAGCGCTTATGAACAGCATTATACTTACAGGAATTTCTGTTATCTTCGTCGTACTGCTGGCAGCGATGGCGGCTTACCCAATGGCGAGGCTTAAAACCAAATGGAGCAAATTTTTATATTTGTTTTTTCTCTCAGGACTGGTTGTGCCCTCCCAGATGGTGCTCATCCCGATCGTGCAGATGATCAATTCGCTTCATATACCGACTTCACAGTATACACCGATACTAATGTTTATTACATGCAGTCTTCCTTTTTCCACATTTTTGTATACGGGCTTCATTAGAAGCGGCGTACCGGAAGAGGTAGAGGAAGCGGCTCATATCGATGGAGCGGGGTTGTTCCGCAGGTTTTGGCTGGTGGTATTCCCTCTGCTTATCCCGGTTACGGTGTCGGTCATTATTACACAGGGCGTATGGATATGGAATGACTACTTCTTTAATATGATTTTCATCTCCCGAGCGGCTGAATCCCCATTGCCCCTAGCTATGCTGGGCTTTCTCGGTGATCAGCAAAACCCTACGCAGTGGAATGTGCTGTTTGCTGCCTGTTTCCTGTGCGCGCTGCCGCTCCTAGTTGCTTTTCTGTTTTTGCAAAAATACTTTGTGGGCGGGATGACGGTTGGAGCAGTCAAAGGCTGAGTTAAGGCCTTACGATTATTAGCCTTCAGGCAGAAATGGAGATAAGGCAATGAAAACGAAACAAACGAACCAACCATTTGTGGACTTGGCGGAGACGCTGATTCCACATTTATATGAAGAAAAGGTTTTTCCTACAAGTCTGATTGACATTGTGAAAGACACAGACGCCTTTCAGGGCTGGCGGACAGTGCGTACCGATTCGATTGATGAGCTAGCCAATCGTGTATTATCCAAAGGAGACAGCGTAACGCTCGATTTTGGGGTTCATCAGGTTGGGTACCTTACGCTCTCAATTAACAATGTACACAGTAATGCGGATGCGCCGCTTCGGTTAAAGCTCATATTCGGTGAGATGCCTTGTGAGATCGGAGAGGACTTCGACGATTATGAAGGCTGGCTCAGCCGGTCTTGGCTGCAGGATGAGACGATCAATATCGACGTGCTGCCAGGGACGGTAACGCTGCCAAGGCGTTATACTTTCCGGTATTTGAAAATAATCGTACTGGCCACATCACAGCGGTACAGCGTTTCATTCCCTGAGATTTATTGCAAGACCGTAACCTCAGGTGATGTCTCGCAGGTCAAGCCGCTTCCGGACGGCATATCCAATGAGCTAAAGGTGATGGATCGCATCGGTATAAAGACACTTCAGGACTGTATGCATACTGTCTTTGAGGACGGTCCGAAGCGGGATCGAAGGCTTTGGATCGGCGATCTGCGACTTCAAGCGCTAGTAAACTATGAAACGTTTAACAGCAATGACCTTGTCAAAAGATGTTTGTATCTCTTTGGCGGAATGCTGCTTGAGGACGGACAGGTAGGTGCTTGTTTATATGAGAAGCCTGCACCCTTTGTAGATGACATCTATTTATATGATTACTCGCTCTTTTTCGTCGCCACTTTATATGATTATTATGAAGCAACCAAGGATCGTATTACGCTAAATGAGCTGTGGCCGATTGCAGTGGAGCAGCTTCGAATTGGGTTGAAGCGACTGGATGAACGGGGAATCGTAACGGATGACGATACATGGTACTGCTTTCTTGATTGGCATGATGAGCTGAACAAGCAAGCAGGCGCGCAGGCCGTTCTAATCTATTGCCTTAAAAGAGGACTTGCTCTAGCTGAGAAGCTGGGTGAAGGTGAAGCGCATGCATTTATTTCGTCGGCAATCCAGCAAGCGACGGACGCGGCTATGACGTTTCTTTGGGATCAGGATCAAGGGTATTTCACAAGCGGGCCCTCTAGTCAGATATCTTGGGCCTCACAAATTTGGATGGTGCTGGCCGAGGTGATGGATGCAGAACAAAATGGCATGCTGCTTGATCGTTTATTCGATCGGCCTCCGGCAATTGCGATGTCGACGCCATATCTATATCATCATCTGATTGAGGCACTTCTGTTGAGTGGAAGAAAAGAGAAGGCATTGTCCGAAATGCGCGCCTATTGGGGCGAGATGATCAAGGATGGAGCGGATACCTTCTGGGAGCTGTATAATCCTAGCGATAAGAAGCTGTCGCCGTACGGCAGCAATTTAATCAACAGCTATTGTCATGCATGGAGCTGTACTCCGACTTATTTTATACGGAAATACTTTGTAAATGAAAACAGCTAGAAAGCTATTCTCTAGGAGGAGAGCCTCTCAACTCGATTATAAAAACGAGAGGATATTGAATCTAATTTAAAGTGCATCCCTAAAAATGGACATTGAAATAAACCTCAGGTTTATTCGATGGCATTTTAGGAATGCATTTTTTTGTGCTGCTATCAAAGGGGCAAAAGCTAAGAACATATCTTCTATTTCGAAAGGGACGGATTAACTCAGCATATTGGAGTTGGCATCTATAAGCGCGGGGATAAGAAATTTATGATCGATAGGCGATGACATGACAATTAGAATTGTATAGGTTCCGTATTTGTCACATTGATTTCCGAACTCTTCAAGAGCTTGTGTGGAGTCGGTTATTACTTTCAACAAGTAATTGTGTTCTCCGCTGATGCGGTAACATTCCACGACCTCAGGAGCAGAGCGGCAGAACGCAAGGAATGCATGACAATCTCTTGAATGAAACAACATGTAGGCTGATGCATGTTTACCTATTTTATCAGGAGAAATAACGGTGCGATACTCACTAATAATCCCTTTTTCCTCCATGCGCTTTACTCTTTCTGTTACTGCGGGCTGCGATAAACCGACGCTTTTTCCAAGTTCAGTCATAGAAATTCTCGCTTGGCTTTGGAGATGATAAAGTATTTCCTTATCTACATGGTCCATACAAATCTACTCCTTTAAATTTAAGGTATCCGTTATAAACTAGCTTGGCTTTAACCGTAAAAAGGCGAATCTAACTTCGTTCCCTTATGTAAGCTCGATAACTTATTTTATATAATATACTTACAATAGTAAAGTGTTTAAGGCTTTAACTATTTCGAAAGGATGAACATCTAAGTATGTTGCATACAAACAAGTTTAGTACAGAACGATTAGCAGGTCGGATCGATGAGGTCATCGATCGAACGCTTGCTGATAAGCGTTTGGTCGGTGCTGTCATTAAAGTGGCGTTAGACGGGGAAGTGGTTTATAGCCGCGCTGCGGGTTATGCCGATCGTGAAATGAACCGGCTCATGCGTGAAGATGCCTTATTCCGGCTAGCCTCTGTTACCAAACCTATCGTTACAACGGCTGCCTTAGCATTAGTTGGGCAAGGCCTACTAAAGCTGGATGACCGTGTTGATCACTGGCTGCCAAACTTTCAGCCTCGTCTCCAAAATGGTGAGCTTGCCCTATTAACGGTTCGACATTTGATGACGCACACTGCTGGGCTGACCTATCGGTTCTTTCAAGAAGAAAATGGTTCATATCATCAAGCAGGCGTATCGGATGGTATGGATCAGCCTGGCATCAGTTTGGAAGAGAACCTGATTCGTTTGGCTTCTGTACCGCTCCTTTATCCGCCAGGCACCGAGTGGAAATATTCGATCGCGACAGATGTGCTGGGCGCAGTAATTGAGAAGGTTACAGGAACACCGTTAAGCGAAGCAGTGCATTCACTTGTGACAAAGCCAATTGGCATGAGCGATACTAGCTTTATTGCAATCGACCCAGATCGTCTTACTACTGCTTATACTAATGAAGTTCCAGAACCACGGCCTTTGCTTGAGCACGATAGCATTCCCTTCTTAGAAGGAACTGCGGGCTTCCGTCTTTCCCCGCGCCGGGCACTTGATGATACGGCTTATCCTTCTGGGGGTGCTGGCATGATAGGAAGCGCAGACGATTTTTTGCTGCTGCTGGAAACATTACGGAATGGCGGAGCTCCTCTGCTGCCACAGTCTCTTGTTCATGAGATGTCTACAAACCAGATTGGTGATCTGCCAATGGCTTTTTGGCCGGGGAGGGGCTTTGGCCTAGGCATTACGGTGCTTAAGGATCCAGTGTTAGCAAACACTTCTGAATCAACTGGTACATGGCGCATGGGTGGCACCTATGGTCATTCGTGGTTCGTTGATCCTAATCAGCGTCTAAGTGTGGTGGCGTTCACCAATACTGCACTCGAAGGCATGTCAGGTCAGTTTACCGTTGACCTTTGCGATGCTGTTTATGACGGGCTTATAAAATAGAGATTGAACCTAAATAAAAGAGAGGTACTTTTATAATGAATTCAAACCCAGCTTCTGTTACACAGAGTGCTTCCAGCGCAGTTCCTTCAGAACGTCTCCCGTGGGCTGGATTACTCGCCCTTGCAATGACGGGGTTTATTTGTATCCTAACTGAAACGATTCCAGCTGGCTTACTGCTGCAAATAAGTCATGGACTTGGAGTATCTGAAGCTTTTGCTGGTCAACTTGTCACCTTGTACGCCCTTGGTTCACTGCTGGCTGCGATTCCCCTAACGACCTTGACGCGCGGCTGGCGGAGAAGACCGTTACTGCTCATGTGCATTCTTGGTTTTCTCGTCTTCAATACCGTTACCACTTTTTCTTCCAACTATACACTGACGCTGATCGCTCGGTTCTTCGCGGGCGTTTCTGCGGGTGTCTTATGGGGCATGTTAGCAGGTTATGCCCGTCGCATGGTGCCGGCATCACTCAAGGGAAGAGCTATGGCAGTGGCCATGGTGGGTACACCTCTAGCGCTGGCGCTGGGTGTCCCCGCAGGAACTTGGCTTGGTTCGCTCGTTGGCTGGCGCTTAGTCTTCGGGATTATGTCACTTATGGCTCTGGTATTAGTCGTCTGGGTGGTTTGGAAATTACCGGACTATCCAGGAGAATTGCCAGGTAAAAGACTCTCGTTATATAAGGTATTTGGTAAGTCAGGAGTACGTCCGGTGCTGTTTGTTGTTCTTGCTTGGGTGCTGGCACATAACATCTTGTATACCTATATTGCACCGTATCTTGCTCATGCTGGACTCTCTCAGCGTGTAGACTTGGTACTGCTTATTTTCGGCATAACAGCGCTTGTTGGCATTTGGATCATCGGTGTCTTGATCGACCGGAAACTGCGGCCACTCGTTTTGATTAGTCTGCTTGCTTTCGCCATCGCATCCATCGCATTAACCTTTAGCAATAACCAACCGATCGTGATCTACCTAGTGGTTGCTGTATGGGGGCTGACGTTCGGGGGCGCGGCGACTTTGCTGCAGACAGCCATGGCTGAGGCTGCTGGCGAGAGCGCGGATGTTGCCCAGTCTATGCTGGTGACGGCATGGAACCTAGCCATCGGCGTTGGTGGCGTGTTGGGCGCTATTCTTATAGAAACTGTAGGTGTCGGGTCTTTCCCGCTGTCCTTGCTTATTCTTATCGTTCTTGCACTACTAGTCGCGTGGCGTGCTAAAGAATACGGGTTCCCTTCAAAGAGGCATTAGGTGCTTATTATGAATTTAATCAGCTGAATGATTTATGCGAGTTTAATTTGTACTAGCTTCAGAGAAGAAAGCCGTCAGACATGAGCTGGCGGCTTCTGTTTTTTTTATGGTGATTAAGGATGGGGGGATTACTGTTTATCGCAAACGCTTATTCTAGTCTGCATTTTTTAATCTATAGTGATTTATTAGTAACGTATTAGACAAGATATTTTAGATGAAGTGCAGCATCATACGGTGTTAAGCTGGTTCCGGCCTTCAGACGTTGAACAAAATCAGGATTGGCAAGGAGCGGGCGCCCGAAAGCCGCTAGATCAATGGTTCCGGCTTTTATAGCAGATGCAGCAGATTCATAATCTAAATTTCCTACTCCAATTATTGTACCATTCCAATGTTCACGCACAGCTTGATGAAATGTCATTCCTTTGGTGAATATCTTAGTAAACTGGTTGGTTGAGGGGTGAAGAATCTTAAGGCCTAATGCCTTGAAAATTTGTATATAAGCAGCTATTGTTTGTTCGGGATTATCCCATCTATAATTCGGAATATCATCTTTTATTTCTGAAAAACGAACGATAGTCCTTGGTGCTCCTATCTCTGTCACGATGGCAGTTAGCAGCTCTTTCATGAATGTTAAACGCTGTGATAAGTCCCCGCCATAGTTGTCCGTCCGAGCATTTGTAACCTCTGAATTAAACTGATCGATTAAATACCCATGGGCTGCATGGATTTCAACTCCGTCAAAACCGGCAATTATCGCATTTCTCGCAGCAGCAGCATGTTGTTCAATCACTTCGGAAATTTCGTCCTGAGACATCGCCTCGGGCATCTCATAAGGTTTGCGTAACCGATGTACGAGTCCAGTTGCTGCAATGCTAGATGGCGCTTGAGGAGGAAGCCCTCCCGTTAATTCATGATGGGTCAGCCTGCCAACATGCCAAAGCTGCGCCACGATCGTTCCACCTTCCAAATGAACAGCATCAGTCACCTTTTTCCATGCTTGGATCTGCTCTTTGGTGTATAGCCCTGATATACCATAGGTTCCTTTGGCTCTTGGGCTTGGATTTATCCCCTCCGTAATGATCAGACCAATACCATCAGCAGCCCGTTTACGGTAATATTCTACGACATCTGGACCAACCACACCTGACTTATTGTCGGCAAAGGAACGAGTCATAGGCGCCATGACTACACGTGATTGAAGCGCCCAATTTTCAATCGTAACTTGTTCAAGCAATTTATTAGATTCCATCTTTTTGCCTCCTCAGTGATTAACAGTTGATTAGGATTCAATGATATAATGGAATCATTCTATTTTACATAATAAATTAAAGGCATTGTAACATGAAAACCTTTAAAATTGTTTTATTAATTTTATTTTACATTTAAATTAAAGGAGTGACTAGTTTGGTCGATGAACTGGATAAAAACATTATTATGATTCTTCAAGATCAGGCAAGAATTTCAATGACGGAGTTAGGAAAAGCCGTTGCATTGTCGCAGCCAGCAGTAACAGAACGAGTGCGGAGGTTGGAGGAAAAAGGCATTATTGATCATTACCGTGCTGTTGTTTCTCTTGAAAAATTGAACAAATCGATTGTTGCCTACTTATTATTTCATACAAAGAACTGCGAAAGTTTTGTTGATCATTGCAAAAATTCGCTTGATGTGCTTGAAATGCATCGTATAAGTGGCCAGTACAATTTTTTGGTTAAGGTGAATAGCGAATCATTGCATTCCATGGAAAATGTGATTAATGAAATGGGGAAGTTTGGAGACTCGACAACTTTAATCGTCCTCTCCTCACCTATTGAGCATAGTAAGGTCGTTCCTAATATTCAGGATAAATAGATAGAAACCCATATATTCGTTTTTTTAATACAGGTCCTGACACTAGCTTTAGCAAGGCCTTATAAATTTGCGTTCCCACTAAACATCAGGTACGATTTTATTATTAATTATTAATGACGAGTAAGAGAGGGACGAGTCTAATGCATTCAAACGAAACCATAAAGCTGACATCTTTATCTAGCAAGGGAGGATGCGGTTGCAAAATCGGTCCGGCTGATTTAAAAGAAGTCATAGGAAACCTCCCGCTAGCGGAACGTAATCCAAATTTGCTTGTGGGCATCGAAACAAGCGATGATGCAGGTGTATTTCGAATAAGCGACGATTTGGCATTGGTTCAAACCGTAGATTTTTTTACTCCAATCGTAGATGACCCTTATTCTTTCGGACAGATTGCAGCGGCTAACGCAATAAGCGATATTTATGCAATGGGCGGGAAGCCATTAACGGTATTAAACATTGTTGCTTTTCCCATTGCAACGCTAGACAAGCACATTTTAACAGATATTTTACGTGGAGCAGCAGATAAGGTGAAAGAAGCGGGAGCTACCCTTGTAGGCGGACATTCCATTGACGATAAGGAGCCTAAGTTTGGACTTGCAGTAACGGGTTTGATTCATCCCGATCAAATTAAAACCAATGCAGGCGCTAAGCCTGGTGACAAGCTGATTTTGACAAAGCCAATTGGTGTAGGCATTATGACAACCTCGATTAAGAAGGAACAATTAAGTGTGGAGGAAATCGAGCGTGTTACTCGAGTCATGGCTACATTGAATAAGACGGCGGCAGAAATTATGAATAAATATGAAATACATGCTTGTACTGATGTAACGGGTTTTGGCTTAATCGGACATGCACTGGAAATGGCTAAAGGCAGTGATGTAGGAATAACGATTGTAAACGAAGCGGTACCCAAATTGCCTCGTGTCAGGGAGCTTGCAGAAAATGGATTTGTTCCTGGCGGCACGAAGAACAATTTTAAGCATGTTGAAAATGATGTTATTTTCCCGCAAGCGATGGATCAAGTTGATCGATGGATTCTATGTGATGCGGTGACCTCAGGCGGTTTATTCATTGCAGTTGCGGCAGACCAGTCTGAGCAAATGCTGAATGAGCTTAAGCAAGCAGGTGTGGAAGCTAGTATTGTTGGAGAAGCAACAGAAAGTAATGCTGGCCAAATTGTTGTTATATAAGATAAACCATTAAGGAGTCATTAAATTATGTTTCAAGACATCACAATCGAGGAATGTTCAAAGCTTCGGAAACAGGGAGAACTTGTTCTTATAGATGTAAGATCCCCATCCGAATACAATGAAGCATCAATTCCTGGCAGTCTTAACATTCCCATATTTAACGATCAAGAACGGGCTGAAATTGGAACACTCTACAAGCAAGTAAGTGTACAAGCTGCTAAAGAAAGAGGCTTGGAAATCGTATCAGCAAAGCTTCCAACGTTCATCAAAACGTTTGCTGGCATATCCGAAAATAAGGCTGTCTTTTGTTGGCGCGGTGGCATGAGAAGTAAAACAACGGCGACTGTACTATCTCTTATGGGAATTAGGGTCTATCGAATAACTGGAGGATATCGCGCATATCGTCAATATGTTGTTGAACGATTGAATGATATCTGCTACGAGCCTCAGTCATTCATCATACACGGAAATACAGGCAGTGGAAAAACCGCTATCCTGCATAAAATGAAACAAAATGGCCATCCTGTTTTGGATTTAGAAGGGCTGGCTGGTCATAGAGGGTCGATTTTTGGTGGAATAGGTTTAAAAGCGCATAATCAAAAAACGTTTGATTCGTTACTGCTTGATAATATACATGAGAATGAGAAATTTTCCTATGTATTGTTTGAAGCGGAAAGCCGCCGAATTGGCAATATTACGGTTCCGGACCTCATGATGGAGTTGAGAGCAAAAGGGCATCACATTAGCTTGGAGATGACTCTTGAAGCCCGTGTTAATCAAATCATCGAAGACTACAAGCCTTGGGAAAATATAGATGAGTGTATGAGGTCATTCCGAAAGATTAAATCCCGTATTCATACCCCTGTTGCAGCGGAAATAGAAGCATGCTTGATAAGTGAAAAGTATCATGCTGCTGTCGAGCTGCTGCTCACTTATTATTATGATCCAAGGTATTCGCATTCGACGAGCGAACATGATGAACAAATCTCTTCTATTGTGAGGGCAGCAAATACGGCTGAGGCAACGATCAAGATTGAACAGATAGTAAATTCGTTAATGGAACGAAAATCGATGGAGCAATAGCAAATGAAAGGCTGCCGCAAATGATTGCAGGCGAGGGTGCAAAGGAGAAAGCTATGAACCAGATTTATTTGGACTACAACGCAAGTACGCCAATCGCTCCAGAAGTTCTTGCAGAAATGTATCCATATCTGCAAGGAAACTACGGCAATCCTTCATCTAGTCATTGGGCGTCCGTTTCGACAAAGGAAGCTATTTTGGAGGCGCGCATAAAAGTTGCTGCTTTACTCCGTTGTTTTCCAGACGAGGTGATCTTTACTAGCGGGGGAAGCGAATCCAATAATCATGCCTTAAAGGGCGTATTCTTTGCTCATAAAGAAAAGGGTAATCATATCATTACGACAACAGTTGAGCATCCAGCCATTTTGAATCCTTGTTCATTTCTAGAGCGCTTGGGAGCAGAAGTTACCTATATAAACGTAGATGAAGCTGGCCGCATATTGCCGGAAGCTATTGAATCAGCCATTAACGAGCGAACGATTCTAATCTCGGTTATGCATGCGAATAATGAAGTTGGGACGATTCAGCCCCTCGGTGAAATAGCCGAAATAGCAAAAAAACATGGCATATTGTTCCATACGGATGCTGCACAATCCGTTGGCAAAATCCCGGTTCATGTTGATCAATTAGGTGTCGACTTGGCAACGATAGCGGGACATAAACTATATGCTCCGAAAGGAATTGGGGCATTGTATGTGCGAAGGGGAACCAAGATAGAACCCTATAGTCATGGAGCCGGTCATGAACATGGCATGCGCGCAGGAACAGAAAATGTTCCTTACATCGTTGCATTGGGAAAAGCCGCAGAAATGGCAATGCTCATGCAAGATAACAATGAAATGAGTAGATTAAGCGAGTACTTCTTAGAGCGATTGGTTGCGAAATTTGGTCATCTTATCAAGCTGAATGGTCATCCGACTAACCGATTGCCTAACACCTTGAATATAAGCTTTATAGGCTTAGATGCTAATGAAATTCTGAACAAGATTCCCAAAATCGCAGCGTCCACTGGATCAGCCTGTCATGCCGGTATGACAACAATCTCCCCAGTATTAAAAGCAATGCAGATCGATGAAACTGTGGCCCGAGGCGCTATTAGATTTAGTCTAGGAAAGTATACGAATAAGAATGATATTGATCAAGCAATTATGCTATTGGAAGAAGCCATTATCGTCTAAGCTGATGCAGGAAATGCTCTAAACACTTACTATCGTGCACAATCGCTTGACTTGGAGTTAACTCCAAGGAGTACACTACAGCTGAAGGAAACAATATCTATTTGAAAGTGAGGAACGATTAAATGGAATATGTGAAACTCGGTAATACAGGCTTGGATGTATCTCGGCTATGTCTTGGCTGTATGAGCTTTGGTGTAGCGGAGCGGTGGGTGCATCCTTGGGTACTTGATGAAGCGAGCAGCCGTCCAATCATAAAAAAAGCATTGGATTTAGGCATCAACTTTTTTGATACTGCGAACGTATATTCAGACGGAACAAGCGAAGAAATTGTGGGTCAAGCTTTAAAGGATTATGCCAATCGAGATGAAATCGTCCTGGCGACAAAGGTTCATTTTCGGATGCAGCAAGGCCCAAACGGTGCTGGTCTTTCTCGAAAGGCAATCATGAGTGAAATAGATAAGAGCCTTAAGCGACTCGGAACGGATTATGTAGACCTTTATCAAATTCATCGCTGGGATTACAATACACCCATAGAAGAAACGATGGAAGCATTACATGATGTTGTGAAGGCTGGAAAGGCAAGATACATTGGCGCTTCAGCCATGTACGCATGGCAGTTCCTAAAGGCATTGCATGTAGCTGAAAAAAATGGATGGACTCGGTTCGTATCGATGCAAAATCATTTAAATCTCATCTACCGTGAAGAAGAGAGAGAAATGCTTCCGCTTTGTAAGGAAGAAAAAATTGGCGTCATTCCTTATAGCCCGCTCGCCTCAGGTAGATTGACACGTGATTGGTCAGAAACAACGCATCGTTTCGAAACCGATCAAGTTCAAAAATCTAAATACGATGCGACTGCAAATACTGACCGATTAATTGTAGAGCGGGTTGCAGCCATTGCCGAAAGACATGGTGTTCCCCGTGCTCAGATCGCGTTAGCCTGGGTACTACATAAAGAACCAGTAACCGCACCAATTATTGGCGCTACAAAAATGTCGCATCTCGAAGATGCAGCAGCTGCAATTTCCATTAAGCTAACGCCAGAAGAAATTGCATCGCTGGAAGAGCCGTATGTTCCACATCCAGTCGTTGGGCCTATTACGATGTAATGAGTGTTTAATATAAGGAACAACAAGAACGCCCGATCGATTTTTTCGGGCGTTCTTGATCTTAAATTAGGGAGTGAAATCTGCATGTTGATAGCCGAAGCAAGCGCGAAATTTGATTTATCACCGGACACTCTCCGCTATTATGAACGGGTCGGGCTTATTCCACGGGTGAACCGGAATAAAAGCGGAATCAGGGATTATACGGAGGAAGACTGCAGATGGGTTGAATATATCAAATGCATGCGTGGTGTAGGTCTTCCTATTGAGATTTTGATTGAATATGTTGCGTTGTATCAACAGGGTGATGAAACCATCGGAGCTAGGAAAGAGCTTTTAATCGAGCAGCATAAACTGCTAGCCAAAAAAATGGAAGAGATGAAAAAAGGATTGGAACGTATGGATGATAAAATTGCAAGATATGAACAGACAATATTAAAAAAAGAAAAAATGTTAAGTAGATCTAAGACACAATAGTCCATCCCCCCTCGTTTTATTGACATTGATTCATGTAGGGCTTCACATAAATATTCGGTTAATAGAAAAATTCAGATGAATGTGATAATTTATTAATTATGACTTGCATTTGAAAAGGTGGTTTGTAAACGTTATGGAGCTCGTTTTTCCAAAGGTAGAGACTGTGGAAGAAGTCTCGGCTTTAGCGCAATTGGCATCGGAAATTTGGAATGAATATTTTGTAAGCATTATAACAAAAGAACAAATTGATTATATGGTGGATAAATTCCAATCGGATCATGCGATTACGAATCAAATTGAAAATCAAGGTTATGAATATTTTTTCATGAATATACATGGCCATAATATCGGCTACTTGGGGATAAAACAAGAAGAAGACAAGTTGTTTTTAAGCAAGTTTTATATACGCAAAGAGCATCGCGGAAAAGGTTATGCAAGTCAGGCTATGGCGTTCTTGGAAGCGATATGCAAAGATCGAGGGTTAGGTATGATATGGCTCACGGTAAATCGTTATAATGATACAACGATTGCTGTGTATGAGAAAAAAGGGTTTAAATCAGTTCGTACTCAGGTGGCTGATATAGGTAATGGTTTTGTGATGGATGATTTTATAATGGAAAAAGAAATTGGATTGGAAGAAGTCGAGTAACAAGGGGGGTTTGGTGAATGGAGAAGTTTGAGTTCATGTTGAACAAATATGCTGAATTAGTCATTAAGGTTGGTGTGAACGTTCAAGTGGGGCAAGTGCTTATCGTACATGCTCCGATTGAAACGGCTGAACTAACCCGATTAATTGTAGCAAAAGCTTATGAGGCAGGAGCCAAATATGTCATTGTAGAGTGGGATGACGATGCGATTACTCGCGTTCGGTATGAGAAGGCATCAGATGATTCCTTCGACTATTATCCACAGTGGCTTGCCGACAGTATGGTGCATTTTGCTGAAGAAGGCGGAGCTATACTGCATATTAAAGTGCCTAATCCAGAGCTGTTTCGCGGCATCGATTCTGCAAAAGTATCGGCTGCGGTCAAGTCCGCGGCTGTCGCGCGAGAAGAATATTCAAAGTATACGCGGAACAGCAAAATTAGCTGGTCGCTGATCAAGGCGCCAACTCGCGCATGGGCGGATAAAGTGTATGCCGATCTTCCGGAGGAGCAGCGTGCGGATGCGATGTGGGAAGCTATTTTCCACATGGTGCGAGTAAATACAGATGATCCTATTGCCGCTTGGCGTGAGCACATTAATCATTTGAAAACAAGCCAGGACCTTCTTAATGCGAAACGCTATAAGAGTCTGCATTATCGCGCGCCGGGAACGGATCTGCGAGTACAACTGCCTGAAGGACATATTTGGCGTGGCGGCGGCGGGGAAAATGAGAAAGGTGTTTATTTTGTTGCGAATATGCCAACTGAAGAAGTGTACACCATGCCTCATCGTACCGGTGTGAACGGCACGGTAAAAAGCACATTGCCTCTCAATTTGAACGGCAGGTTAGTTGAAGGAATCACGTTTACGTTCAAAGACGGCAAAGTGGTGGCTTATGATGCCGAATCGGGACTTGAACATTTAACTTCATTGCTCGAAACGGATGAAGGTGCATCCTATCTCGGAGAGATGGCATTAGTGCAACATGATTCGCCAATATCGAACTTGAATAGAGTATTTTATAATACAGGCATTGACGAGAATGCTTCCTGTCATTTTGCACTGGGAAGTGCTTATCCTGTCAACCTGGAAGGTGGAACGAAGCTCTCCAAAGAGGAACTACTGGAGCGAGGCGCTAACGTAAGCCTTACACATGTTGACTTCATGATTGGTTGCGCCGATCTCGATATTGATGGAGAACTGCCTGACGGCACAATCGAGCCTGTCTTTCGTCAAGGGAATTGGGCTTATTAAATGTAAATTATGGAAAAGTTACTGAGTCGTGTGCTCTTGAAGCGCTATAGAGAAAGGTTAGCATATCAATTGATGTGCTAACCTTTTTTTGTTAATTACAGTGTTACCTTAGAATAAGAGGAACCAGAAGCCCGCGCCTCTACCATGGAAAAACCCGACCATAAAAGCTCGGGTTTTTATTTGTTGTACGCCAAAAATTGGCGTGAACTATAGCATTTAAATTCAAAAGATGGCTCGCATGGTTGAACTATCTATTGCGTCTAAATAAAATCTTGGTATGATTCCTTTATGAATGTTAACGGCAAAAGCCCTCCGTTAAGAAGTTGAACAATCTGATCCGAGTCTCTGTTATTTTGGTTATATTAATTAGCATCGAGAAGTTTTCCTAGATGGTGAAGAAGGGGATATCCTATGAAATTGCAGGCTGCCGGCAAAGCGAAGTGGTTCGTCTATCAGAAAATTGTCATCGTATTTATCGTGTTTCTTGTTCCCCTCATTTCGATGAATATTTGGGTCAATTACAAGGGCATGTCGTTTTCGAAAAATACAATGCTGGATTCCGCCGAAGCGGGAGCATCCTTTTATGCGAAGCAGCTGGACAAGGAAATGTATTTTATTCGCAATCAGCAATTAGGCTTTATTAACGGTGAAGATTTGCAAAAGCTTAGCTTCAGGGGAGGAAGCCTTGGGAAATATGATGAGGTTAGACTCATTGAGCAAGTGAAGGATCGATTGAGCTTTCTTATGAATTCGAGCGAGTACGTACTTAATGCAGGCGTTTATATTGCTTCAGAGGGTAAAACCATCTCGATTTCGAATGGCGTTACCAACACGCCAAATGATGAATACGAGCTTATTTCTAAGCTTATAGGCGTTGCAATCAAGCCCTCTTTTTACCTAGATGGTGATCGGATCTTCTTTATTGAGACGGCAAATAATGATGGCATTTGGTCGTATATCGAAATCTCTAAAGTGAAGCTGCTCGAAGAGCTGCATACCATTACTACCCTTTATCAGGAGTCAGAGGTTTTGCTTGGGAGTGAGGGTTTGGGGAGTGTGTTTGCGACGACGCAAGATGAGCAAGCTATTTCTGTACAGCAGCAGCTGGTTAAATTACCTAATGAGCAAGATGACAATATGTCCAAAATGGAGAAGGTAAACGGCATCCGTTATTTTGTTATCCATAATTTTGTAAGCTCTTTAAATCTGTCATTAATTATGTATGTGAATCAGAACGAGATCACTAGATCATTAAGCCAGTTTTATACGCTGTATTATCTGCTGTTCAGCATTACCATTATCATTCTTTTGCTTTATTCATTCTCCGTTAACGTCATGATCCATCGCCCATTGTCCAATCTAGGCAAGGCGTTTCGTATGATAGAAACAGATAATCTGAACTTAGTTATCGAATCTAAGACAAAGGATGAATTTCATTATTTATTTCAAAGCTTTAATCGGATGGCACATCGCTTGAAGGTTTCCATAAAGGAAAACTATGAACAAAAGATAGCGCTGCAGCACTCGGAATTAAAGCAGCTGCAATCTCAAATTAACCCTCATTTTTTATACAACAGCTTTTTTAACATTTATATGATGTGTAAAGTAGGCGATTCGGATAGTGCGGCAGAGCTCTCCCAAAAGCTGGGAAGCTATTATCAATACATTACAAGAAGCGGTTCTGATGAAGTGCTGCTTAATAAGGAATTTCAGCATGCGCTCGATTATTGCGAGATTCAATGTATTCGCTTTTCCAACCGTATTTCGTATGAATACACGGAGATTTCAGATCAATTGCATACCGTTTACGTTCCAAGACTTATCATTCAGCCGATCGTAGAGAATGTATTTGATCATGCCTTTGAAGATGGTACGATGAACGGAGTTGTCTATATTGGAGCCAGTTATCAAGATGATATCGTACGCATCACCGTAGAGGACAACGGCAGTTTATTAACAGATGATAAAATGGAGCAGTTGCAGGAGCAGCTTGCAGTCAAAACGAAGCAGATTGAGAAAACGGGATTAATTAACGTCAGCAATCGGCTAAAATTAATTTATGGAACGGACAGCGGCTTATTTGTCTCCCGAAGCCAATACGGCGGATTAAAAGTGGAGCTTATCATACATCTTGAGAATAAGGGGGCACAATAATGTACCGATTGTTAATAGTAGATGACGAGCCTGTCATTGTGAATGGCCTAGTGCAGCTTTTTCAGGGAAACAAAGACTTTGAGCTGGATATATGCAAAGCCTATTCCTCTGGTGAGGCGCTTGAAATAGCAAAAAAAACGAAACTGGATATTTTGATCAGCGATATTCGTATGCCTCAGAAGAATGGCCTGCAATTGGTCGATGAGATGGTATATTATTGGCCCGCATGCCGAGTCATTTTTCTTACAGGGTATAGCGAATTTGATTACGTATACGAAGCGTTAAAGAAAAACGTAGAAAACTATATTTTGAAAACAGAAGGCATTGAGCCTATTTTCCAAGCGGTAAAAGAGGTAATAGGCAAGCTGGAAGAAGAGAAAAGCGTTAAGCTGCAGCAGGAGAAGGCGCAAAGGCATATTCAAATCGCCGAACCTTATCTCAAAAAAGAAATGATGGAAGCTATGCTTGGCGGAGAGCCGCTTCCTTCTCTATTGACGGAGTCCATTTATGCAGAAGTGGAATTTGGCATTGCTGCTGAGCGCCCCGCATTCTTCCTGGTAGGACAAGTGGATCGGCTTGAGGTTCAAAATTTAAAGGTGCTGGAATCGGTGCAGAGGATTTTTGACAATCATTTGCCGGCTTCCATAGCGAGAGAGAAAGCTATCTACAATGGCAGCTCACTTCTATGGATTCTTCAAGCGGATGAGGAATTATTGGGACGTTTTCTAGGGAATCAGCCAGATGAGAATACGAAGGAGCAAGGCATCGCATCCTATATGAAAGGCATTCTTGAGCTTGTACAGAATGAATGCGTTGAGGTTCTCTCGGCTTCGGTTTCATTCGGCATTTCTGGAAATTTGTTAGGAAAGTGGAATACGCTCCATCATCAGGTGGAAGCTGTTCGTGCAATGATTCAGAAAAGAGCGGCATTTGGCCAAAAAATGGTTATTGTTGATTACGAAAAATCGAATGCTTGTGAAACCGATATGAGCGGAGAGATGAAGCAAGAAGAATTTAAACAATTGCTTATCGAACAAATTCATCAATATGTTCATAACAATCTGTCCAAGGATGTGTCTCTAACGGCTATTGCGGACGAGGTGCATTTTAATCCATCCTATTTGTCTCGCTATTATAAGCAGATCACAGGACATAATCTATTAGAGTACATTCAATCTACAAAAATGACCGTTGCCATCGATCTGATGATGAATACTTCCTTGAAATTAAATGAAATTGCGAGTAAGGCGGGTTTTGACTCGGCTTCGTATTTTACGACTTTTTTCAAAAAAATGACGGGTCTTTCACCTCAAGAGTATCGAAATTCGCAATAAGTAAAAAATTCAAAAGCGATGTAAAAAAAGTGAAATTGAAACCGCTTTCCCTCTCGAAATATAATAAACACAGGGATCAGGGCTACTAACATTATCAAAAGGGGGAAGTGTTCCATATGAAAAATTATAAAACAATGAAGATGATTTTGTTGTTATCGCTGTCTGCTTCAGCCATTACAGCATGCTCCAGCCAAGGAAATGACAAAGGAAACACATCCACATCTAAACCGTCAACAGAGAACAACCAGACTGAAGCCACTCCGCCAGATCCATTCGGTAAATACGCTGAACCGGTTACGGTTACAGAAGTGCTTGGATTTAATCCGCCTGAGGATTCAAGAACGCCAAAAGGAATTACACCAGATCAGAATGCTTACTTTAAAGATTTAAAAGAGATGATGAACATTGAAGTGAAATATAAATGGACCGTGCCTTCCAGCCAATTTGAACAAAAGTTCTCACTTGCGATGGCATCGGGCGACCTGCCTGATATTTTGGAGCTGGACCCGAAAAACTTCGAGAAGCTGAAAAAGCAAGATATGCTCGCTGATCTGACAGAAGCATATGAGCAATATGCATCGCCAACACTTAAGAAATATATGGAATCGGATGGCGGCTTTGCAATGAAGACTTATAACGCAGACGGCAAACAGCTGGCCATTCCAGCTTTTGAAGATCCATTCCTATCCACGCAATTGCTTTGGATTCGGAAGGATTGGCTGGATAATTTGAACTTGCAAGCGCCTACGACAATCGATGAGCTGGAGAAGGTTGCAGAAGCATTTGTGAAAAACGATCCGGATCAAAACAAGCAAAATGATACTTATGGTATTTCATTGCAGAAAACGTTGTTTTTCTGGGGCTTTGATGTAAGAGGATTATTTAACGGATTCGGAGCTTACCCATCCATTGGTGATGCTCAGACGGCTTGGATCAAAAATGGTGAAGATAAACTAATACCGGGTCTTATTCAACCTGAGGTGAAGACGGCGCTTAGCAAGCTGCAGTCTTGGTACCAAAATGGCATTCTCAATAAAGAGTTTGCGCTGAAGGATGAGAACAAAGCAGTAGAAGATCTTACTTCGGGCAAGGTAGGTATTTCCTACGGAGAATGGTGGTACCCGAACTGGCCGCTTAATTTAAATATTGACAAAGATCCGAAGGCTGAATGGATTGCTGTTCAAATTCCAGGGCTGGACGGTCCAGCAAAATCACTCGTTCCGAAAATTCGCGCTGGCAAGGTTTTCGCTGTAAACAAAAAAGCGAAAAATCCAGAAGCTGCAATTAAAATGATCAACTTTTATATCGAAATGGGCAACAAGCAATATTTAGAGAAAAACAAAGCCGAGAATGGTTATGTATACAACTGGTTTAATCCACGTATCTACAACCCGGCTCAAATTGAAACCATCTATACAGAAGTGAACAAAGCGCTCGACGCTAAACAAACTGAAATTACGCTGGATGACGAGAACTACAAGAATGTAGCGGATGTATTCAAAGCAGGAACTGATTTCCTCGCAGGCAATACAAAGGATGCTTCCAAAGGCGTCAACTGGGGCCAATATTACAGCCGTGCAGCAAAAGATGGCGGCTGGGGAACGACGCGTAAAATTAAAGAAAGCGGAGCGTTTGTAAACAATGAATTCTACGGCCTTCCTACAAAAACACAAGTAGAGAAGGGCGCTCAGCTGGATAAGCTCATGCAGGAATCCTTTACAAAAATCATTATGGGCGCTTCCATTGATGAATTTGATAAGTTCGTTGCAAGCTGGAAATCGCTAGGCGGCGATGATATTACAGCAGAAGTTAATGCATGGTACGGCGAGCAAGCGAAAAATTAAATCTTAAATCAATCAAAAGCGGGAGAGACGAGTCGAGGAGTCGACAACTCCTCCCGCTTTAAAATTAGCAGCTGGTTAGGAGGGTCATCTATGAGAACGCTGAAAAAAGAATATGTACTACATTTGATGTTACTGCCCGGTGTTATCGCTACTTTGATCTATGCATACGGTCCTATGGCTGGCCTAGTGATGGCTTTTCAACAATTTGAACCATTATCCGGTTTTTTTAAATCTGAATTCGTAGGCTTTGACAATTTCCGTTACGTATTTGCGTTGCCGGATTTTGGTCAAGTGCTTTGGAATACGATCATTATTGCGATTTTCAAAATGATCCTGTTTTTGCTTGTTCCTCTTATTCTTGCGTTATTGCTAAATGAAGTGACAAGAAAATGGTTCTCACGTTTCATTCAATCTGCCATCTTCCTTCCGTTCTTTCTGTCATGGACCGTGCTTGGCGGAGTCGTCATTGAATTGTTCTCGCTGAGCGGACCTGTTAATGGCTTGTTAACCGAAATGGGATTTCAGCCGATTATGTTTATGCTCGACAATGACTGGTTCCGAGGCATTGTCATTGGATCAGATGTGTGGAAAGGCATGGGCTACAATATGATTGTTATGCTCGCTGCCATTGTGGGCATCAATGCAACGCTATATGAAGCAGCAGAGGTTGATGGAGCAGGCAAGTGGAAGCAAGTGATGCACATTACGCTTCCAGGCATTTCCCCCATACTCATTTTGCTAGGCGTATTAAGCTTAGGCGGAATTCTAAATGCTGGCTTCGAACAAATTCTAATTATGTATAACCCGACCGTTTATGAAGGCGCAGATATCATTGATACATTCGTTTATCGACTAGGGATGTTCAGCCAGCAATTCGGACCGGCAGCGGCAATCGGCCTTTTTAAATCGGTCATTTCATTAGGGTTAGTATCCATTACCTACTATGCGGCTTATAAACTTAACAACTACAGAATATTCTAGAACGGAGGTAATACAGTGATACACAAACCATCAATCAGTAGAAAGCTTTTTGTCGTGTTCAATACGTTGTTGTTAACAGCGATCACGCTGCTTGGCATTATCCCGTTTATTCATTTACTCTCCATCTCACTTAGCTCGAATACGGCTGCGATGGCAGGAGAAGTTAAGCTTTGGCCTGTCGGCTTCTCTTTGGATGCCTATCAATACTTGGGGGAGAAGGTTGAGTTCTTCCGATCATTATGGGTATCCGTACAGCGGGTCGTGCTTGGGACGGCTGTTAATATGCTGCTTGTATTTATTACCGCTTTTCCGCTTGCGAAATCTAATCATCAGTTTAAATTTAGAACTCCTTATGTATGGTTCTTTGCGATAACGATGTTTTTCGGCGGCGGGTTGATTCCTACGTATATCATTGTCAAAGATACAGGCATCATTGATTCGATTTGGGCGCTCGTTTTGCCGGGTGCTTTGAATGTATGGAATATGGTGCTCATGTTGAATTTCTTCAGATCCATTCCTAGAGAACTGGATGAGGCAGCGACAATTGACGGTGCGGGACACTGGCGTGTGCTTTGGCAAATTTATTTGCCTGTATCGCTTCCTTCGATTGCAACGATTGGCTTGTTCACGATTGTTGGGCATTGGAACTCTTGGTTTGATGGCATTCTTTACTTGAATTCACCAGAAAAGTACCCATTGCAAACGTATCTGTCTACATTAATTATGTCGATTAATGCCCAAATGTCTTCCATGTCTATTGAGCAGCTTAAAGTGATGGACAACTTAAGCGAGAAGACACTTCGAAATGCGCAAATCTTTATGGGTGCTTTGCCCATTATGCTCGTATATCCGTTTCTGCAAAAGTATTTTGTTAAAGGCATGACCGTAGGAAGCGTCAAGGAATAGATAGACTTACAACATCGAGGAGAGATTAATTATGAAAAAAGTAACGGTTGCCATAATTGGAGCGGGCTTGCGGGGTGTCAACTATTTGGAATATGCTCTTGCTCATCCCAATGAGCTGCAAGTTGTAGCTGTTGCAGAGCCGGTTGCAGAGCGCAGGGAGAGCTTCCAAGCTAGACATAACATTGCAGATAATATGTGTTTTGAGAACTGGGATGATTTTTTCGCTATGCCAAAACTAGCCGATGCCGTACTCATCTGCACGCAAGATAAACAGCATTTCGATCCGACAATGAAAGCACTTGAGGCAGGTTATCATGTGCTGCTTGAGAAGCCGATGTCTCCCGATGCCAAAGAATGTTTGCTTATGGGAGAAAAGGCGTCTCAGTTAAATCGAGTGTTTTCGATATGTCATGTGCTTCGTTATACGAATTTCTTCTCTACCATTAAAGAATTATTAGAAAAAGAAACAATTGGTAAATTAATGTCTATCACGCATAATGAAAATGTAGGGTTCTGGCATCAAGCGCATAGCTTCGTAAGAGGAAATTGGAGCCGGAAAGAGGATTCCAGTCCAATGATTCTAGCGAAGTCCTGTCATGATCTGGACATCTTGCTCTGGTTGGCTGGTTCGGAATGTGTTCGTGTATCCTCCTTTGGCTCACTTTCACACTTTACATCTGATCAAGCGCCGGCAGGAGCACCGTTACGCTGCTTGGACGGGTGTCCAGTGGCAGACGAATGTCTCTACTACGCGCCTAATTACTATTTAACAGAGGATACCAATTGGCCAACTTCGGCAATTAGTAATGATCTGAGCTATAGTGCGCGTTATAAGGCGCTTGAGGAAGGACCTTACGGCAGATGCGTCTATCATTGTGACAACGATGTTGTTGACCACCAGGTTGTGAATTTGGAGTTTGCGAATTCCGTCACTGCAGCATTTACGATGAGCGCATTTACTAGAGATGTCAGCCGCACAATCAAGCTTATGGGAACCAAAGGTGAAATCCGCGGCGCCATGGAGAAAAATGAAATTGAAGTGATCCATTTTGGCAGCGGCAAGATTGAGAGAATCTCATTTGAAGACATGGGAGGTCATGTTGGCCACGGCGGCGGTGATATGGGTTTACTCAAGGATTTCTTAAAGCTGGTAAGAGAAGATGGCAAGAGTGAGGGGCTTACCTCGGCAAGTCAATCCGTTCAAAGCCATTTAATGGCCTTCGCGGCGGAGCAATCAAGAGTGGATGGAAACAGCATCAATCTCAAAGATTTTGCAGAAAGCATTCTAATTTAAAGAGGTGCAAGATGTATGAATAATCCAGTTCAATTTGAGACGAAACTACTAAGCTCGTTGACAAAAGTATTCGCAGATGAGACGCCAACCGAACAAGCCTTTCAAAGCGCTTCTGCGCTTTTCGGCGAGACCTATTCCTTCCAAGTCGCATACACCTCAGATACGCTCTTAAAAAATATAAATGTAAACATCGACTCCGACCTTGCAGACCGTATTTTGATTAGATCTGTTGGTCTGGCTCCTTCGGAGATGCCATGTTTTCAAAATCCAGATGATAACGTCCTGCGCACGACACCGGGACTATATCCAGATCCATTATATGAGCTGAATCAACAATCCATTAATGCAGTACCTGAGCAGTGGCGTTCCATTTGGGTGAGCGTGGAGCTTGATGAATCTGTCGCTGCGGGTGTTCATTCCATTCAATTCTCCTTCCAATCAGAGGAAGGGGAGTCCTTAGCGGTATCCGATACATTTCAATTGACAGTCATCCCTGCGGCATTGCCCACGCAGCAGTTAATTCACACGGAATGGTTTCATGTGGATTGTATTGCAACGCAGTATGGTGTCGAAGTTTTTAGTGAAGCGCATTGGAAGCTTCTGGAACGTTATGTGGACGCAATGGTCAAGCATGGCATGAACATGGTATTGACACCACTTTTTACACCGCCGCTCGATACCTTTGTTGGAGGAGAACGTCCAACTGTCCAATTGGTGAAAGTTGACGTGGAGGGAGATACTTATACATTTGGCTTTGATCAGCTTACGCGGTGGGTAACGATGTGCAAGAAGCTGGACGTGAAGTACTTTGAGTTTTCACACTTGTTTACGCAATGGGGAGCAAAGTGCGCTCCAAAGATTATGGGAACGGTACATGGAGAAGAGAAAAAGCTATTCGGCTGGGAGACGGATGCATCCTCTGAAGCTTATCGCAGCTTCTTGGATCAATTCCTGCCGAGCCTTGATCGTTACTTGAAAGAAAATGGACTAGCTCAGCAAAGCTGGTTCCATATTTCGGATGAGCCGGACCTCAGTCAATTGGAATCCTATCAGGCTGCCAGCCAAATCGTGCGTAAGCATTTGTCTGATTATCCTATTATGGACGCGCTGTCTGATTTGGATATGTATGAGCGGGGCCTAGTGCAAAGACCGATTCCGGGAAACAATCATATCGAACCGTTTCTGGAGTATGGCGTTCCGGATTTATGGACTTATTATTGCTGTGCGCAGCATCAAGAAGTATCCAATCGTTTTTTTAACATGCCTTCCTCTAGAAACCGGATTATTGGGCTTCAGTTGTATAAGTTTGGATTGAAGGGCTTCCTGCATTGGGGCTTTAATTTCTGGTATTCGCAGTACTCCATCGATCAGAAGCTGGATCCCTATCGGTCAACGGATGCAAAGCTTGCGTTTCCTTCGGGAGATTCCTTCTTGGTTTATCCTGGCGAAGAGGGTCCAATCGAGTCAATTCGCTTGGAAGTTCTCTATGAGGCGATGCAAGACTTGCGCGCACTCGAGCTGCTAGAGCAGAAGATTGGCAAAGAACAGACGATAAAGCTGTTGGAAGAGGGTTTGCAAGAACCATTGACGTTCTCTGTTTATCCAAAAGGCAGTGGGGAATGGCTGTTAGCGGCAAGAGAGAGAATCAATCAGGCTATAGCGAGTCATTATGCTTAATGATTTAACTATTTTATAAGGCGGGAAATAGATGACTACATTTAATTATTCAGGATCTTCATTTTATTATAATGATCAGCCGATACGTCTTCTCTCAGGAGCTTTTCATTATTTTCGAACTGTACCTGAGCATTGGCAAGATCGACTTGCAAAATTAAAAGCATGCGGGCTCAATACCGTGGAAACGTATGTCCCATGGAATCTTCACGAGCCGAAGAAAGGCCAATTTTATTTTGAAGGCATGGCGGATATCGTTCGTTTTATTGAGCTGGCTGGAGAAATCGGGCTGCATGTTATTGTTCGCCCGGCGCCTTATATTTGTGCGGAATGGGAATTTGGCGGATTGCCAGCTTGGCTGCTGGCGGACCCTGATATGCGTCTGCGCTGCTATCATAAGCCGTTTCTAGATCATGTAGATGCTTATTATGATGTGCTGCTTCCGAAATTAAAACCGCTCCTATGCACGAGTGGCGGGCCGATTATCGCGATGCAGGTCGAGAATGAATATGGAAGCTACAGCAATGACAAACGCTACTTAATTCATCAAAAAGAAAGCATGATTGCTCGTGGAATAGACGTTCTGCTATTTACTTCCGATGGACCTGAAGATGCGATGCTGCAAGGCGGTATGATCGATGGTGTTCTGGCAACGGTGAATTTTGGTTCTCGGCCAGCAGAAGCATTCGAGAAGCTTAAGCAATATCAACCGGATGCGCCATCTATGTGTATGGAATATTGGAACGGTTGGTTTGATCATTGGGGGGAGGAGCATCATACCCGTCCCGCTGAGGATGTCGCAAGTGTGCTTGATGAAATGCTTAGTCTGAACGGGTCCGTTAATTTCTATATGTTCCATGGCGGAACAAACTTTGGTTTCTACAACGGAGCGAACGGCCATACGGCGGAAAGCTATGAACCTACGGTGACTAGCTATGATTATGACGCCTTGCTAAATGAATCCGGTGAACCGACCGCTAAATATTATGCGGTGCGCGATATTATCTCCAAATATGTGGATGTACCTGCATGTGAATTGCCAGCTCCGATCGCTAAGAAAGCGTATGGACAAGTGAAAATGACCGAGCAAGCTTCATTAGCGGCTAATTTGGACAACATCTCTGCACCTATTTATACGGCATACCCTGAGACAATGGAAAAGATGGGGCAGGATTACGGATTTATTCATTATCGTACGTTTATTAGCGGACCCCGTCCTAAAGATCAGTTTTTCTTGCAAGACGTGCATGACCGCGCACAAATTTTCCTTAACGGACAGCCGGCTGGTGTTCTGGACCGCGTTCATACCGATGTGAAGATAGAATTTGAAGTGCCTGCTGAAGGAGTAGAGGTCTCTATCCTTGTTGAGAATTTAGGCCGAGTTAATTATGGGCCTTATATGAAAGACCGGAAAGGGATTACCGAAGGGGTACGTTTTGGGCGCCAGTTCTTATCGGATTGGACGACGTACACGTTACCGCTAACGGACTTATCGGGTCTGCAATTCGGGAGCATCACGGAACAAACAGGTCCGAGCTTCTTCCGAGGAACGTTAATTGTGGATGAGCCATGTGATACTTTCCTCAGTCTGGAAGGTTGGACCAAAGGTGTCGTGTTCATCAATGGTTTCAATCTGGGTCGTTATTGGGATATTGGACCGCAGAAGAGATTGTATGTGCCAGGTCCATTATTGAAGCAAGGCGATAATGAGATTATTATCTTTGAATTGCATGAAACGACGGATAGTACCGTTAGCTTCTTGGATCAACCTGATTTAGGCTCTTAAAATAAGACAACTATAACTTGAATTGGATAACCAGTATATATTGAACGGAAATAAATGACTTGGGCAAGAGCGTAGGCACAAATGTGCTTGCGCCCTTATTCATAATTTCAACAGGCTGCCATTACCTCAACTTCAATAATGACTCCCTGCCGAGCAGCCAAAGAAGCTTTAAGCAGGGGGGATATTCAGACTATCGAGCACGCCGGAATTCATTTGACATTATCAAGTTCAGAGCATCAAGGATATAAGGTTGTGTATCATGAGAATCCGCTCCACAGCCTTGTTAATTCAGCTAATGAATTTTTTACAGATATCGCATTTTTAGAGTCCAATGCTGATCTGGATGAGGTTAGGCTTGAAATGCGAGCTCAAATTACTTATGCGATTTCTCAAGGGATTAGATGAACTGAAGCAATTAACAAACTGTTGTATGGAAAGGGAAATTGAATTCCGCTTACTCTGTGATTTGGATATAAAGCAGCTCTTCCTAAAGGAAAACATCAAGCTCATTTCGTGGAAGGACATTCGTGACCTACAACGTTCAATTAATGGGTAACTGCGTATTGCTTAACTGTGATCATTCCATAAATAAAGTTGAAGCCCGATAGCTTGGTTCTAGAGTCTATCGGGCCTCATAATGAGATTATTTACAGTGTTTATGAAGGAAGACGAAGCAAACTAGATGCTGCTTATTCTAGTTTTGGCTGCGTTGTTTCTCCTGCTTTTCCAAGTAATTGCGCATCCGGCGCATATTTTCTGGTGCGTCCATAGGGTCAGCGGCTATCATTTCAATGATACAGAGTCTTTCTGCACATTCCCTCTCCGCTTGGATTATAGCCTGATCAAGCTCTCCATAGGTACGTACTGTCACGGCAAACGCATCGCCTCCAAACACTTCGGCAAGCTTAGTGTATGACCAGCGCGGAATTTCGTTATATTGTTGATTCTCTGTTTTGACATTTAAATATTTCTCGATGGTGTAACCATCGTTGTTCAAGATGAAGATAATAGGCTTGCATTCATAATAGAGCATGGTGCTGATCTCTTGGGCTGTCAACTGCAAGGAGCCGTCACCTGTAAATAACAAGACCCGCCGATCAGGTGCAGCGATATTGGCACCGTATGCGGAAGGTGTGGCATAACCGATCGCCTCCCAGCCACCTTGCGCAATGTATGTTGCATTGTGCGGCAGTCTCACCTGCGCCATCCCGTTGTAAAACGTGCCGGTCTCGGCGACCACAATATCCCCTTCCTTCAGCAACTTCTGAAAACGCGGGTAATAATTGGCCGCAGTTAGTGGGTCTCCGGCACTGCCAGTTATTTGGTCGTATGGGAATGTCGTTTTTTCCGTTAAACCTTGGCCTATGTATCCAATATTCTGCACCGCAAGCAGCATGTCGGCTGCGAACACATTCGGATATTCCGCTTCTGCGACCTTGACCATGTCCGGTTGAATATTGATTGTCACGAGCGGGTTTAGCTTCGCAGTGAAGTTTGCGGTATTATTGTCCGCCCATACCATGCCTACCGCAATGACACAGTCTGCATTTTCGACTGCGGTTTGGACTTCAGAACTTCCAAATGAACCTTCGAACATCCCAATATAATTCGGATGGGTTTCGTCAAATGCCCCTTTGCCGAACATCATTGTTGCAACAGGTACGTTCATCGCGTCGGCTAGCTGCCGAACTGCTGTTACGAGGTCGAAACGCATGGTTTTGACATCAACCAAAATGACCGGCCGATGGGCACGCCCCAGCAGTTGGCGGGCATATTCCGTTGCTGTCTGAAGAGTTTTCAAATTGGACATTGGACGCTGGGGTACCGGCTCACTTCGTGTCATGATCGGCATGGTCACTAAATCATCAGCCACAACGAGGTACACTGGCTTTTTCTTTTCCTTCGCAATACGAATGGCGGCAGGAATTTCAATCTCAGCGTTTTCCGGTGTCAGTACTGCAGTATAAGCCGTAATCTGCTTGTACACTTTGTGGAAGACGTCAAAATTCCCATCCATTAGAGTGTGATGCATCAGCTTATGCTCCTTTTGATCCTTATCGGGAGGCGCACCTACGATATGAATTAGCGGCACATGCTCGCTGTTAGCTCCCGCTATCGCATTGCAAGCACTAAGCTCTCCGACTCCGAAAGTCGTAATAAGAGCGGATATGCCTTTAACTCTTGCATAACCATCCGCCGCATAACCTGAGTTTAATTCGTTCCGTCCACTCATAAACCGGATGCCTTTATAGCGCTCCAGCGTATCCAATAGTGTAAAGTTATAGTCTCCAGCAACGCCAAAAATTTCGGTAATGCCCTCCAGCTGTAGACAATCGAACAAGTACTGGCCTACTGTTTTTTGAGTCGTGCCAGTTTGCAGGTTAGCGCTGCCCGCCGCTGTCATCGTTTTCATTTTCCGCTCACTCCCAGTTCTTATCAGTCTGATCCTGTATAAGATTCCCATTTCATTGGACTGGTTATTCACTAAGGGTTTGTTCTCGTATGCAGTGTGCATGTTGTAGCATGTTGTGTGATTGGTTTGGGCGTGAACCGATAGTATGGTGTAAATAAGCGCAGAAGTGCACTTGTTTTTAACGAATGAGATGGAAATGATGAAAATAGGAGTACAAATGCATCTAGTTGAGCAGATTTGAGAAGGAGTTGGTTAAATAAGTGCATTTATGCGCTTATATGAAGCCGCTGCTGACAGATGTGCTCATTTAGAGAGCATGCTTTCAATCAGCTATTGTATTAAGAGATATCATCTTAGTATTCAGGTGATATTCTGCGATTGAGAGTTTAGGTGTAAGAATAGGCAGCCGAACTTTAGTTAATTTTAGACAAATGCAATTGGTTGGCCACACGCCGAAATTTGA
Source organism: Paenibacillus sp. MCAF9 (assembly GCF_052114265.1). NCBI lineage: Bacteria > Bacillati > Bacillota > Bacilli > Caryophanales > Paenibacillaceae > Paenibacillus > Paenibacillus sp. MCAF9. The sequence goes on along the minus strand of NZ_JBFREL010000008.1, from coordinate 151,377 downwards.
TAAACGAAAAAACTCTCCACGGAATGATATAACCGAAAGCTACTAGCATGAATAAAGCTGTTTTGCCTTGAGGATCCAAGTCGGACAATTCTTGACGCAGAGCAAACCGTATGAACACAATACCTATGAAAGCTGCGATAAATCCCCAGTTTTTTTTGGAATAAATCAAATTGTCTTCTCTCACTTCATAATTAGTCGTCCAAATCAATGGGATGGAAAAGATAACGCCAAGCCCGAAGGCTATTCCAAATGCCCAAGCCGGCTCATTCACGTTCGGGTTGAAAATTAAAGAAAGGCCAGGGATTATGAATAACAGAGGAATCAGCAATCGAATCCCGTTCCCCCGTATTGGACGGTACATGCTTCTCGTCCTTCTCCACAAAACTAAAACGGCTATAAAAGCGATCATCATATAAAAAGTGTTTCCGTTCATTTTCTCGCTCACCTCATCGATTTGATACTTTTATCTTAAGTGTTTTGGCATGCCTTATTTAGTGATAAAGGTAATTTTCTTGATATGACGATAGTCATTTTATGKGGGAGCCATTTGGAGTATATTTCTTAACTCAGCGTGTGATGGTGTTTTATGGCTGTTTCTGGCTATTTTTCATCATCAGAAGTAAAATCATTGCGAGAGAGCTAAACTACTGGATAAAGCGAAATTCCGATAGAAATCTCGGTTGAGAATGGGTGATCGATCGGTAACAGTAAGATAAGCGAGGGGCTGATTGGATAAACGATGAAAAAATCTGTTGAATTAATCTCTGTTTTTTATCAGCTGCATAATAAGTTTCCATATTTACATTCGTATCATTATTCTCGCAACTTTAATGAAAACGGCAGTATAGAGCAAAGCTTCAAGATTATTTTATGTGACTATCCTTATTACGAGGATGATAAAAAGTTAGCTATAACTTTTTCTAACGTAATCGATTTGAAAATAGGGAATACCGGAGGCATTGTTGGATTATTTATTGACATTGCAGATATATCAAATTACCAATGGGAAGGTATGAAATATAAGGTTAAAGAAGAAGAGGAAGAAACTTTTACGTTTTATTGTAAATCATTTGAATTTGAAGTTTTTTAGAAACATAATTTCGAATGTCCTAAGTATCTCAGCCTAAAATTACAAACAAGCTGACACCGCTTCACCGGGGTCAGCTTGTTTTCATTTCTTTTAACTGTTACTTTGCCTTTTCTGTTAGCATTTTCACGGCACGAATCATTAATCTGCCGTAAATGTTAAGTCTATCAATGAGTCTATTATTACAGGTTAAGGAGAACAATGTAAGGTTATAAAAAATTGTTTTTCAAGATGAATTAATTTTTGAATCAGTTTTAGTCTGGCAGCTCAGATACGAATCAGAATCTGGAGCAGATTCTGGAATCAAAGCCGGATCTAATCCTGCTTCAACAGTATTTTACCGATCAGGCGGGATACGATGAACTTAGTAAAATTGCTCCAACGCTTCCTTTTACTCCGGATGATTGGAAAACCAATATAACTGAAATCGGAAAAATATTGGGGCTGGAGGAAAAATCAGAGGCGGTAATTCAGGCGTATGAGGATAAAATAAATGAAGCTAAAGCAACGATATCTTCTGCTGTTGGAGCGGACAACAAGGTAGTCTTTATTCGTCCATCAGTCAAGGATCTGCAGGTGTTTTTCCCTAGCTTTAACAAACTGATCTATGAGCAATTGGGTTTAGTTCCTGACACGAGTATTGCAGCGTTTCAGAAGGAATCATCCGATAATTGGGGAATGAATACGTCGCTGGAGAAGCTGCCTACGATTACGGCAGATTACATATTTGCCATTTATGGTGGATCGATCGACACAGCGGAGGATTTCGCGAAAGAGGAAGCTGCTTCAGCGGAAGTTGAGAAGCTTAGTGTTTGGAAGTCGATGCCTGCTGTCAAGGAAAATCATGTGTTCAAAGTATCGGCTAGACATTGGATGTCTTCGGGACCAATTGCTGAGGGCAGAGCCATTGACGATGTAGTGGCTGCGGTTACGAATAAATAATAAAATGAGTTCCTCGAATCAAAGGTCGCTTAACTGAAGCGGCCTTTGATTTTGTTCAATTACATGACGTTATTATCCGCTGAACCATCATGTATTAGAGTTACTCTACGCTTTTCCTCATATCCATGAATCTTATTCCTTGTCTGGAGCTTCCTGCTATTCTAGTTTCCAGTTTGACCCCTGGTTCTACAACCCCATAGCTTTATCCGTGCCGAGCATGCTAATTCTTGTCAGCTGAAGAGCCATGTAATTAGCGCTGTATTTCACTCCGTTGTCATACCACTTCTCTACTACCCCAATAATAGAAGAGCAGAGATAATCCAAAAGAACGTCCATGGGAATAAGCATCTTTTGTTCGAGCTTGAAATGGGAGATGATAATGAACTGGCTTTCTCTAATAACCTCCAGCATACGGCTTCGAACTGCATTATCCTCAATTCGCTTGAACATAATCGTGTAAAATCCTGCATGAGTTTGAAGATGATCGAACAACGTGACGAAATAAGGATGAGGACTGTCTATCGTATTAGAAAGTACGGAATGGCTTACTCTAGAGGCTTCAAGCTCTTCGGATAGCAAGGTTAGCTTCTCTTCAATAACGGCATGAAGGAGATCGAATTTATCTTTGTAATGGGCATAAAAGGTTGATCGATTAATTTCGGCATGTTCCGTTAAATCGGCTACAGAAATATCAGGAAATCCTTTTACTCTTAGAAGGGAAACGAAAGCTTCCGTTATGACCTTCCGTGAGCGGATAATTCTACGGTCTTCTTTCGATGGCTGCAGCATGTTTTTAACCTCCTTCAGATAACAAACAAAATGGTCATATATGTTGTTTAACCAACAAATAGAAGTCCATGTTTAAGCGAGCAATTTCCATGAATTTAATTCATACCAGTAATAAAAAGGTGGAATAGATATATTCTATTGTTGTTTGTTTTTGAGTAATCAAACATAGATCGTTGTTTTGTTGTTTAAAGGACATAAGAACTAAAATTGATGGTTGAAAACATTGAAGAAATTGGATAATATCACAACATGAATAAAAACATAGTATTCTTATCGGAAAAAGAAGTCAAGGAGAATCCGTTCAATGACAACGAGAGGTGAAAAGTTTCTAAAAAGCCTTAAGGATGGTCGGAAGATTTGGCTTGAAGGCCAAGCGGTGGATGATTTGCCCACACACCCCGCATTTCAAGGCACGCTCAAAACCATCACAGGACTATTTGATTTGCTGGATGATCCGCATCGCAGAGATGAAGTTGGATACTTGCAGCCATCATTAGGCCGATATGTTCACAGTTCGTTTCTAGTCCCTTATTCGAAGGAAGATATTTTAACAAGAAGCAAAGCTTTTACCTGTTGGGCGAAAGAAACAAATGGCATTATGAGCCGTTTATCCGATTACGGAAGGTCCATGATTACGGGATGGTACGCGGATAGAGCGGAAATCAGCAAGAGGGATTCGGGATTCCAAGCGAAGATCGAGAAGTATTACGAATCGGCCAGAGATAACGACTTGTTCCTTACGACGGCTATACTGGACCCGCAGATCGATCGTTCCCGTGAACTGAGCGATGAGCGTATTTCAGAAAGATTCCTTCATGTTGTGAAGGAAACGAGCGAAGGCATTATTGTGCGCGGAGCGAAAATGATTGCGACAGGAGCGCCGTATACTCACGATTTCATTATTTTCTCCTTTTTGCAGCTGAAGAAGGAGAACAAGGAGCATTCGCATGTACTCATTGTTCCGGCAAATTCGAAAGGGCTGCATATTGTTTGCCGGGAATCGTTCGCAGATTCGAGAGAAAAGGAACATATTTTGAGCTCCCGATATGAGGAAATGGACGCCGTGCTGTTTTTCGACGATGTTCTGATTCCGTGGGAACGCGTATTGCTTTATGGCGACTCAGAATCTGTATTGAGTCTGCGGAACAACAAAACGGCGAATTCGCTCGCTTTCCATCAAACGGTTGTGAGGTCCGTCGCAAAGCTTGAATTCGTAACAGGACTTGCTTTCGCAATATCGGAATCCATTGGGGTAACTGGCTTTCTACACATTCAGGAGAAGCTTGGCGAGCTGCTAACGCAAGTCGATACGATGCGCGCGCTGGTGATCGCTTCTGAGACAAAGTCTGCGCAAAATGCTTCGGGAGTTTGGTTGCCTGAGATTTCCTTCATCGATACGGCAAGGAATATTGGAACGAAGATTTATCCGAGAGCGATTGAGATTCTGCAGCAAGTCGGAGGAGGAGGGTTCGTTCAAACCCCGTCCAGTATGGAAGACTTCTATGGTCCGATCTCCAAATTCATGCATCTGTATTTCGAAGGCGCCTCTGTCAGCTCGGAGAAAAAGGTAAAGCTGTTCAAGCTGGCATGGGATTTAATCGGCAGTCCGCTCGGCTCGCGCCATGAATTGTATGAACGTTTCTACGCAGGCGATCCCGTTCGCTCGTACGCGAATCAGTATTTGAACACAAATAAAAGCAGTTATATCGATCCGATTTGGAAGCTATTACAGGAAACGAGCAAGGGATAGATGATCAAGATGATCAACCTATATCAAAATACAAGCCGATTAGACCACTAAAGGCACCTTTCTCCAGCTACATGGGACAGGTGTCTTTTCTATTTGAGAGGAGATTGAATATTTTGGAAGTTTTCTGGTTTATTCCCACACACGGCGACGGACATTTTCTAGGCACTAGCGAAGGTGCTAGAGCGGTTAACTACGCATACACCAAACAAATCGCTCAAGCAGCTGATGAGCTGGGTTTTGGCGGCGTACTTCTTCCGACGGGCCGCTCATGCGAGGATGCATGGGTTGTCGCTTCAACGTTAGTTCCTGCTACGGAGAAGCTGAAGTTTTTAGTTGCTGTAAGACCGGGCTTGATGTCTCCTACTTTGGCGGCAAGAATGGCGGCAACGTTGGATCGCTTCTCCAATGGGCGGCTGCTTATCAACGTTGTGACCGGCGGCGATAAGGCCGAGCTTGAAGGAGACGGTGTTTTCCTAGATCACTCCGACCGCTACGGTTTAACTGGTGAGTTTCTCGAAGTATGGAAACGAGTGCTGCAAGGAGAAGAAGTGGATTTAGAGGGAGACCATCTTAGCGTAAAGGGCGGGAGAGTGCTTTATCCTCCTCTTCAAGCTCCTTATCCGCCACTTTATTTTGGGGGATCTTCGGATGCCGCAATGGAGATAGCAGCTGACCACATCGATGTTTATCTGACATGGGGCGAGCCTCTGGAGCAGGTTGCTGAGAAAATGACCAAAATGAAGCGACTAGCGGAGGCTGCCGGAAGAACGATCAAGTTCGGAATAAGGCTGCATGTTATCGTACGCAGAACAGAAGCAGAAGCATGGCAAGCGGCTGATGAGCTTATTTCACATGTCGATGATGAAACCATTGCGAGGGCTCAGTCCTCTTTTGCCAAGATGGATTCGGAGGGACAACGCCGGATGGCTGAGCTGCATGGAGGGGATCGAAGCAAGCTTGTGGTAAGTCCTAACCTATGGGCTGGGGTCGGATTGGTTCGCGGTGGAGCAGGCACTGCGCTTGTAGGAGATCCCGATCAGGTAGCCGCTCGCATGCTGGAGTATCAAGAGCTCGGCATTGAAACCTTCATTCTATCTGGATACCCTCACTTGGAGGAGGCATACCGGGTCGCGGAATTGTTGTTTCCGAAGCTTCCTTTGCAAAAGAAGGAGCAGGTGGATCAACCGCTCTTCATAAGTCCATTCGGCGAAATGATTGCCAATCAGATTATTCCGAAGAGTACAACGACCTCCTCGCGCTAAGCATGACCGCTCTTTCGAATCTGGAGAAAAGAGAATATCAAGGAGGGTAGAGCGTGGAACAAACTACTTTAGGCAGCCATCTGCAAATCAAGAAAACGGCTAAGCGGTACGGAAATAAGCAGGTTCTACAAGAGGTGGAGCTTGAAGGAAAACCGGGGGAATTCATTGCCATCGTAGGAAGGAGCGGCTGCGGGAAAAGCACTTTGCTTCGATTGGTGGCGGGTCTTGAGAAGGCATCAGAAGGCGGCGTATATATCGACAGCGAGGAAATTGGGTTTATTCACCCGGATACTCGGGTTCTGTTCCAGGATGCTAGACTGCTCCCATGGAAAAGTGTACTGGAAAACGTCAGAGTCGGCGTTAAGGACGGAGTCATTCAGAAAGCGGAGAAAGCGCTCGAACAAGTGGGGCTAAGCAGTCGCGCATCCGAGTGGCCCGGCGTGTTGTCCGGTGGGCAGCGCCAAAGGGTGGCGCTGGCCCGCGCCTTAGCAGGGAATCCCAAGCTGCTGCTGCTTGACGAGCCGCTTGGCGCGCTGGATGCCTTAACTAGAATCGAAATGCAGCAATTAATAGAGCGATTATGGACGGAGCAGAAATTTACGGCACTGCTGGTCACTCATGACGTTGCGGAAGCGGTGCAATTGGCGGATAGGGTTATTCTCATTGAGCACGGGAAGATCGCATTCGACGTTAGGATTACGTTGTCGCGACCGAGAGAGCATGACAGCGGATTCGCCTATTACGAGAAATTAATTCTTGATCGTATTCTGACTAAAGAGAAACCCGAATCGCCAAACGGAAATACCGGTAAAAACGATAACTATACCATTTAAGGGGATATGAGCATGAGAATAGGAAAAGGCAAGCAAATCGCCTTCGCGATTGTTATGGTTTTGGTCATATTACAGTTGGCGGGCTGCGGCAACGGCACGTCGAAGGAAGCATCATCAAGCGTTACGAAGCTTAAGCTGGATTATGCTTATTATAATCCGGTTAGCCTTGTGCTGAAGGAGAAAGGTTTTTTGGAGGAGGCGCTTAAAGCAGATGGCATTCAGGTGGAATGGGTACTTAGCGCGGGAAGCAATAAGGCATTGGAGTATTTGAATAGCAAAAGCATAGATTTCGGCTCTACGGCAGGCGCCGCGGCATTATTAGGCAAAGCAAACGGAAATCCCATTAAGTCGATTTACGTTTATTCTACGCCGGAGTGGACAGCTCTTGTCACAAAAGCTGATTCTACGATTACCAAGGCTCAGGACTTGAAAGGCAAGAAAATCGCGGTTACCAAGGGGACGGACCCGTATATTTTCCTGCTGCGCATTCTGGATCAAGCGGGGTTGAGTGAAAAAGATGTAGAGCTCGTTCAACTGCAGCACGCGGATGGAAAAGCAGCTTTGGAAAAAGGTGAAGTCGATGCGTGGGCGGGATTAGATCCGTTTATGGCGCAGACCGAAGTTGAGCAGGGCTCCAAGCTCGTTATCCGCGACGCTTCCTTGAATACTTATGGGGTGCTTAACGTAAGAGAGTCGTTCGCGAGCGATAACCCGGAGTTGACGGAAAAAGTGATTGAAGCTTATGAACAGGCACGGAAATGGGCCAGCGGCAATGTAGAGGAATTCAAAAAAATCGTAAGCGAGCAATCCAAGCAGACGCTGCCAGTCGTAGAAAAGGTGATCGAAAGAACCGATCTTTCTAATCCTATTATCGGCGATACACAGAAGAAAGCCCTTAATGCAGCGGGTAGCGTCTTATTGAAGAGTGGAATTATTCCTGATAATACGGATGTTGCCAAAGTTGTAGATGAACTGATCGATTCGGAATACTTCACAAAGATCGCACAATAAACGGAGGTCATCGATTTGAAATTCACGGACAGTCGCATTTTTCAAATCGCTTTGGGATTCCTAGTTCCTATACTCCTACTCGGTGCATGGCAATATGCTTCCGTTACAGGATATGCAGCTCCCAATTTACTGCCGCCGCTTACCCGGATTTACGGTACCTTCACAGACCTGCTCACATCGGGCGAGCTGGGTGATCATTTATTTATTACATTGTACCGGGTATTCGCTGGTTTTGTTGCAGGTTTGGCAGTCGCGTTGGTACTAGGCATTCTAAACGGATACTTTCGGTTTTTCCGTTATTTGTTTGATCCGATGCTTCAAGCACTCAGAAATATTCCCTCTATGGCATGGGTTCCGCTATTTATTTTGTGGCTCGGTATTTACGAGACGTCGAAGATCACTCTTATTGCCATTGGTGTATTTTTCCCTGTCTATTTGAATTTGCTGACAGGCATTATAAATGTAGATCGCAAGCTGATCGAGGTAGGATGGGTACATGGGTACAAAGGCTTCCGATTAATCTGGCATTTTTTTCTGCCGGCTACGCTGCCTTCCTTGGTCGTTGGCATGAGAAGTGGGCTCAGCATGGGCTGGATGTTCGTCGTAGCAGCGGAAATTATGGGTGCCAGCAAAGGGCTCGGGTTTCTTATGACCGACGGTCAAACGACGGGACGTCCGGCAATTATAATGACAAGCTTAATTTTGTTTGCCATATTCGGCAAGCTAACCGATATGGGGATGGTTTGGATAGGTTCCAAGCTGCTGTATTGGCAAACCGATTTTGGAACAGGGAACGACAAAGCGCGTAATGGATGAGTTCATTGAAGGGCAGCTGAGAGCAGCTGTCCTTTTTTTTAATTTGAGAGGCGGTTTGTGAAATTCAGGATTACTAATTTGATTAATCGTCAATATATAGTATATTAGACTATGGAAATTATCAACATATAGTTTGGAGATGGGTTTATGAAATCAATTTGTATTTTTGCTGGATCAAATTTAGGGGAACATCACGATTATAAAGCGAAAGCTGCTGAGCTTGGTCATTACATGGCTAAAAAAAATTATCGATTAATCTATGGCGGATCTAAAATAGGTTTAATGGGTGAAATCGCTAATGCTGTCATGACTGGTGGCGGTGAAGTGATCGGAGTTATGCCTAAAGGATTGTTTAGAGGAGAAGTGGTGCATAGAGAATTAACTCAGTTAATAGAAGTAGAAAATATGCATGAACGCAAGGCTAAAATGAGTGAACTAGCTGATGGCTTCATTGCTTTGCCTGGCGGTTTTGGGACATATGAGGAGCTTTTCGAGGTTTTGTGCTGGTCACAGATTGGCATACATAAAAAGCCTGTAGGTATTCTAAACATTAGGAATTATTTTGATCCTTTTGTTCAATTGATTAATCATAGCATTAAAGAAGGGTTCTCCAATGATTCACATCTGAGTCTAATCAATGTTTCCAGTGAACCATTAGAACTTTTATATCAATTGGAAAGCTATATTCCTCAAACGCTAGAACAAAAATGGAAGCAGCTTAACTAGATGGAGGCGCCCGCCTTCGAGCCTGCTGTCTGGAAAATGGAAAACCCGATTCAATGAGATCGGGTTTTTTGACTTTTTCCCGGAAATGCAAAGACTAATTAATATGTATTTTAATCATTTTAGGAAGTCTGCACATCTGAAAAGTCATCACTATTCAAATTTACAAATAATTTAAGCGCTTATACTTAAAATAATTAATGAATTCGTTTTTCTTATAGAAACGGGGAGGAAAAGTGTGAAATAAGGAGAAAAATTTGAATTGGACAGGTAAATAGCTCTGAAATTCGTAGAAAAATCCTTGGAAGTGATTGACAGGGCTTTCCTTACAGGATAAACTCTTTTTTGAAGATTAAAGCGTTTAAACTTTTATAGAGCGTAAATTCGAGCTGGAAGAGGGGGTGGAGCCAAGAGTGATTGTGAAAACTAAATATTTATGACAGCGCATTCAAAGAATTGGACTTTTTGATCATTCGTTTTCATTATGGAAAAGAAAAGAGGTTAAGTATATGCATAGCAGAAACAAACGGAAAAAATCATTTCATGTAATGACTTGTATATTATTAACGTTCATCATGTTGACCACCACTTTCTCTAACTTTGTTGCTGCCGCGGATGAACCAGCTGCTGTGAGTAACGGAGCAGAGAAGGTTGCGGAATGGATATTTCCGAATGAAGGGGATAATGGCATCTCCATAGCAACATGCGGTGCTTACGGAGCGGCTTCCTTGTTCCAAAATGTCGGTGGAACGTTTGAATACTATAGCGGGAGCAACAAGGATCTTAGCTATCAAGGCTGGAGCGGTGATTTTAGCCAAAAATATTGGCTTGCTACGATCTCAACTAAAGGCTATAAAAATTTAACCTTGTCATCGGAGCAAACCTCTTCCGGCTCCGGACCGCGTGATTTTAAACTGCAGATGAGTACGGACAGGACAACATGGACGGATGTGCCAAGCGGTGCGGTTAAAATGACTAAAGGAGTATACAGTTGTCCGCCTAACGATGAATGCAAACTGAAAAACGTTGCGATTCCAAGTGAAGCGAATGATCAGGAGCTTCTGTATCTTCGCTGGGTCGTCAGCTCGGGACAGAATACAAATGGCAATAGTGATGGAATTGGAGGCGGAGGCTCCAGCAAAATCAGAAACATTCTGGTTCAAGGGGAGCGTATAGATAACTCGGCCATTCGTGTACCCACTATTGATCTGGTTAAGCTTCCAAAGGACAAGGCTGAAAATGTATCGGTGGATGCGCCGTTGACCGTGAAGTTTAATAAGGCTATTTCTTTAGACACCGCATCTGCTGTAAGCATTGTCGACAATGAGAATAAACCATTAGCCGGTGTTTCACTGGAAGTTGTAGGTGGAAACACGCTTAAGATTAATCATCCTGAGTTTAGTTATGGCAAAACGTATACGATCTCTGTTCCGAAATCATTAATCAAAGGTACAGACGAAGTGACTCAGATTCGTGATTTGGCATGGAGCTTTAGCATACAACAATCGCCTTTCTTGCCGAAAATGATCAATATGACATTTAACGGTGATCCAAAGACGAGTATCGCTCTAGCATGGTATACCGATACGATGACAGACTCTGTCGTTCAAGTTGTTGAGGCTTCGAAAATGTCAGGGGATGTCTTCCCGGCAGATGGAGCGGTCAGCTATAAAGGAACGGCGGAGGAAATTGAAACCTTTATGACAGAAGCTGATCGTGATTCCAAAACATTCACGAAATTCATTAGTCATAAAGCAATCGCAAGAGAGCTGAAACCAGGTACAGCGTATAAATTCCGAGTTGGCAATGGAGAAGAAGGCAGCTGGAGCTCGATTGGTTCATTTACAACGGATACAGCAGCTAACCAACCTTTCCGCTTTATTGCAGGATCGGATTCGCAGGCTTCTAATAAGTCTGATTTTGAACCGTGGGCAGATACGTTTAGGAAAGCAGTCGATTATACTCTCGATCCTAAATTTCTGATCAGTGCGGGCGATTTGGTCGACAATGGAGATTTGGAGGAGCAATGGCAGTGGATGCTGGGCTTAGCACAGGATTCTCTCACAAATGTTCCATATGTACCTGTACTTGGCGGTCATGAAGTGAATGATTATGACGGTGATGTAACGACGCCTAATAATAATTTCTATAATCACTTCAACTTGCCTAAGCAAACGGTAGCGGGTACGGATGAAGGTTCTGTCTATTCCTTCGAGTATGGCGACGCGCTCTTCATGGTATTCAATTCCCAATATGAAGGCGGACTTGCAGCGAATGGGAAAGATGTAGAATGGGCGGATAAAGAGTTCTGGGATCAAGTGAAATGGATGCAAAACACAGTAGCAAAAAGCGATAAGAAATGGAAGTTCGTCACTTTCCATAAAGGACCTTACGGAGCTGGCGACAATTCAGCGCAATGGGAAGATGAGCGGGTTCAATTTTACAAAAAGTATCTCATTCCTGAATTTGACGAAATGGGAATCGATATGGTGTTCGAAGCCCATGATCATATGTATATGAGATCATTCCAAATGTTAAATGATGAGATCATTAAAGATTTTAAAATCGACGAGGAAGGCAATGCCATCGATCCTAAAGGGACAGTCTACCTGATGTCTAATGCGTTCGGAAATAAATTTTACGAAAAAAATAATCAGCATTATATTGATGAAAATGGAGATGCGCAAGAAGTAAAGGATGAGAATGGCAATCCCATTCCTTATGATGATTACTTTGCTGAGATTGACACTCAACCATTCAAGAAAATGTTTACGGATGTGTCTATTTCGGATAAAGTACTTGCTTTTACCGCATTCACAGCAGCTGTTGCAGATGAAAAAGCTGAAAATACAGTTGGCAAGGGATTGAAAGCTTATGATGATTACGGAATCAGAAGAACGGACACGAAGCCGGAGAAGGTAGAGAACGTCAAGGTGAAGGTGGAAGGAGATAAAGCGATTTTGTCTTGGAAGAAGCCTTCTACAGGAACAGAGCCGGTTAGAGGATTTAGAATCTACGAGAAGAACGACAAAGTAGCAGCACACTGGAGCGAATATATTTCAGCAACTGGCAATCAAACGGAATACAGCTTAGAAATTAAAGACATCAATCCTAATAAGAAATATGATTTTATCGTTAAGGCTGTTGGAACGAGAGACAACTCCGCTCCGGTGGAAGTTACAACGATTGAAAATGGTGCCGAGAACGAGCCGCCTTCAGCACCAACAAGCTTAACGGGTAAAGCCGTATCTCCGTATCAGAACGAATTGACTTGGGCGGCATCCTCTGGGAACATCATCGTGGCAGGCTATAATGTGTACCGTGATGGTGTGAAAGTTGGCGCAACATCAAGCTCGAAGCTAACCTATTCCGATACTGGTTTAGCTGCAAACAGCACTTATACGTATGAAGTGAAAGCAGTTAATCGAGAGGGACTCGAATCGCTTGCAAGTAATTCGATAAGCGTGAAGACGAAGCCAGCTGCTGCGGGTGAAGGCCCGCTTAAAGCATTCCCTCAGCATACCGCTTATGCGGACGGCACGATTAAGCCAAATCATATCACGCAAGCTGATATGGATAATACCGTGTCGAGATTATATGACGAGTGGAAAACGAAATATTTGAAAGAGAATCCATATACGTCAGGCCAATATTATGTGTGGTATGCGGATGGAGACTGGTTTGAAGAGAATGAGATTACAGTTTCTGAAGCTCATGGCTACGGAATGCTGATCACCGCTTTAATGGCAGGCCATGATAAAGATGCGAAGAAGTATTTTGACGGCATGTATCGTTATTTCAGAGCACATCCAAGCGAAATTAATCCAGACCTCATGGCTTGGCAGCAAGCTGATAATGGTAAAGCAATTATTGACATTAACGGTGTAGATTCAGCTACAGATGGAGATATGGATATTGCTTATGCACTTCTTCTTGCGAGTGAGCAATGGGGAAATGATGGGGAAATTGATTATTTGGCTCAGGCTCGTAAAGTAATAAAAGCCATTATGGATAGTGAAGTCAACCAAAAGGATTGGGTATTAAGAATTGCCGATTGGGCAACTAGCGGCGAGTATGAGAATGCTACCCGTCCTTCGGATTTCATGCTGCAGCATATGAAGGATTTTGCTGTTGTTTCCGGCGATGGCCGTTGGAATCAGGTAGTCGACAAAACCTATAACGTGATGGAAAGCCTTTATAAAAATTTCAGTCCGAACGCTGGTCTGCTCCCAGACTTTGTCGTGAAGGATACTGACAGCGGAAGCTTTATACCTGCACCGCCTTTCTTCCTAGAATCAGATACGGACGGCGATTATAGCTACAACTCATCCCGCACCCCATGGCGCATAGGCACAGACTATCTCATTACAGGGGAAAAACGTGCAAAAGATCAGTTAAGTACATTAAATGAGTGGATTCGTAAAAAGACGGATAACGATCCACAAAATATTTTAGCAGGCTATAAATTGGATGGCTCGGAAGCGATAGCTGATTATCAAGATATCACCTTCTCAGCTCCGCTAATGGTTAGTGCAATGATCGATTCATCCAATCAAGAATGGCTAAATAAGCTATGGGATCATAATACGGCTGTTAAAACGGAAGATGATTTATATTTTGGAAATAATCTCCGTTTGCTCAGCATGATTGTCGTATCCGGCAACTGGTGGACACCAACTATCGTTGATACGGATGCGCCTACTGATCCATCGAATTTAAAAGCAGAAGCGGTTTCCAGCACTCAAATTAATTTGACATGGTCTGCTTCTACTGACAATTTGGGAGTAGCAGGCTACAAGGTTTTCCGCAATGGTATTGAGCTGGCAACAACAACAAGTACATCTTATAGTGATACAGGGTTAAGCTCGGAAACAGCATACCAGTATTATGTCATCGCATTCGATCATGCGAATAATTTCTCCAAGGCAAGCAATGCAAGAAATATTACGACACCTAAAGCGCCAACTGGCGGTAATTCAGGCGGCGGTACTGGTATAACAGAGATTGTATCTACGAATGGAAAAGCAACAATACCGGCTGGTTACTCAGCAAAGGTGAGTTTAGGTGAGAAAATTAAAGTCACGATCCCAACTGGAGCAACAGCTCAGGAAATGATGTTGACCATTGAAGAGCTGCTGGATATGGCTAAGCTTTTCACAAAAGACGATATTCCTCTCAGCTCAGTTTTTGAAGTGTTGAAAAATAGTTCGGGTAAATTCAGCAAAAAGGTTACACTCGTCTTTGAATTTAATTCATCGTTGCTTAAAGAGAATCAAACGGCAGCTGTATTCTACTTCGATGAGACAAGCAAGAAATGGGTATCTATCGGAGGCAAGATAAACGGTAATAAAATTGAAGTTGAAGTGGATCACTTTACGAAATTTGCTGTTTTGGCAATAAATAAAAATCAACTGAGCTTCAAGGATATTGATGGTCACTGGGCACAGCTGAATATCCAAAAGGCAGTGGCAGAAGGCTTTGTAAATGGTTATTCAGACGGCACATTTAAGCCGAATATTTCGGTAACACGTGCGGAGTTTGCAGTGATGATGATGCAAATGCTGAAGCCGCAAACAAGCGGAAGCGAACTGCAATTTAAAGATAAGTCTGCTATTGGCGCGTGGGCGGTTAAGGCAGTAGCTCAGGCTGTTGAGGCGGGTATTCTTACAGGTTATGAGGATGGCAGCTTCCGTCCAAATGCAAGCATATCAAGAGCCGAGATGGTTGCTATGATCGCAAAAGTTACTGGCCTTGATGCAGAGGCAACCGGTAAAACAGGCTTTGCTGATGACAGTGCTATACCTGCATGGGCTAAGAAGGCTGCGGAAACGGCGAAGAAGCAAGGAATTGTACAAGGACGCAGCGGTAATAAATTTGAGCCAGCTGGCGTTGCTACCCGTGCTGAAGCGGTTACTGTGCTGCTGAAATTGAAAGAAGTTATGGGGAAATAATATCTGAGCTTTACCGTCATTTATACTTTGCAACGGAGCCGCCTTTTGAGGCGGCTCCGTTTTATTAAACAAACCTCCGATTTGTCTTCTTCCCATCACAGCTATGCTTGCTCATTCTCAGTTGTATTCTCCTGCTTATTTCTACTCTCGCCCGGTCCTCGAAACAGTAATATACCTAGAATGAACAAGGGTACAAAAATCGTGAAAATCGTAGCAAAGGGTGTCCAGTTTTTGGTGAGGAAGTCATTGATGGAAATCGTGTTTGTGTAACATAACAACGCTAGAGCGATCAATCCAAATCCCATGGGAATGACATATGGTTTCGGATCCTTCAATTTGAATAGCTGGCAGAGCCCAATCAACGATGCATCAAACGTCAGCACAATCTTCATCACGATGGATAAAATCCAAATGAACATCATAATCCCTTCAATACGTTCAAGAAAATGGCCGATGTTAATATTTTTCGCCAGCACGTAGGCCGGAAATAATTGATTAGCGGTGACGGAAGCTCCCATTACGCCTATACATCCCACAGTAATGATGATTAGCACAATTCCACCGATGACGGTCCCCCATACAAAGCCTCGTCCTCTTTTTGCTGATTTTGCTACATAAGGATAAATCATGAGCAGCACAATCATTTCCTGAAAGCCGGAAAAGGAGAAGCCAGCTTTTATAATGGGCTTAAAACCGTATTCCAGTATGGGTTCAAAGTCTATAAAGTCTATTTGAGGGAAGATAGGTATGATAAGTAAGCTGAGCATAAAAAATAAGATCGGAAAAAATATTTGCACCGCACGGGAATAAACGACCATGCCTGCTCGTACGGCAAATATAACAATAATGACAAAGATAATGAGTAATATTTCAATCGGCGTTTCCGGCAAGGTTTGTGTGGTTAGGAAAAAACCGAGATCCCCAATCATCAGAGAGGTGAGCAAGTAGAAAAAAGCGATAAAACAGAGACCGAATACATTGCCGATCCACTTTCCAAAAGCAAGATGGCACATCTCAATGAGTGTTTTGTCCCCATATCGGTTACCGAGACTGACATAAATAAGGACGCTTAGAATGTTGAGTCCGATTCCTACTATGGCTGCGAGCCAAGCATCCTGTTTCGCTACCAAAGTAAGTCCTGCAGGCGTAATGAGGATGGAGGTGCCAATCATGAAAAAAATGACTAATATCGTGAAAGTGCGAACACTTAAAGTATCTGGCTTCATCATCGGTCTTTTCCTTTCAAGACATCAAGGAGTAGATTGCACGAGCGTAAGGAGATATTATTTTTTCTATCCATTCCAAAGGGTTAGGCGGTATGTTCATATACATGAAAGCCAGACTGCCAGAGGTTGCTGTTATCATAATGAATACAACCAGTAGAAGCTCTTTCATCCTGCGCTTGCCGAATAGGGGTGGGATTTCTACAATGGAAACCCATGTCCATGCACCGATTATACCTATCCATAACCACATAGCTGCCGCCACCTATTTTTTAATTGTGCTTCTAACAGACTGTACCGTAGTACCAATTCGCCGAATAGTGCACTGGGATTGAACGGTGATATTCACATTTTCGAATATTTTATCCCAATCGTTAATGCCATGCCACATTTTCGGGTTGGAACGATGAAGTGCTGAACCAAATCCAAATATATCTGTTTTAACTTGCTTTTGAAATTTGTGAAGCGTGCGGCTCAGTATATCTTCCAGTGTCTTATCGGCCAGCTTGTTTAGTTTGGCTAACGTTTCCGGCTGAGTGATATCAAGCTCACAGCTAATGTCTGTTATATCCTGCTCCGTTTTTAAAATGACTTCGAATGCAGGAGTTTTATTTTTCGTATTTACGCGTATATCCGTATGAGAATGGACGACTTGAAGACTTATGTTCCCTTTGCTCTCTGGACAAGCGATTGTGCCAGTTGTTTTGACGATATTATTTTGAATATAATTGAGCACCTTTGTGTCGTTTTCATTCAGCCA
Source organism: Paenibacillus sp. MCAF9 (assembly GCF_052114265.1). NCBI lineage: Bacteria > Bacillati > Bacillota > Bacilli > Caryophanales > Paenibacillaceae > Paenibacillus > Paenibacillus sp. MCAF9. Next base: position 134,230 of record NZ_JBFREL010000008.1, on the reverse strand, counting down.
GCCTACCATACGATCCCGTTTAAAAGCGGCCATACCGGTGTATTTGAGGATGACCTTTGGTTCAACATTTACAGCATCAGTTATTTTATCGCCTTTTGAAGGACTGCCTTCGATTTCTATAGCGGTTAAAGTCGCTCCTTTTCCTTGCTGGGATAAATCTTGAATAAGCCTGTCCAATGTGATTTTTCCGGTTGCAGCCCATACTCGGTCAGAGGTCTCCAGCTTGGTGTACAAGTTATTCGCAGGAATCGGATCTATAGGGCTGTACATGTTTAAAATTTCACTTGCTGTTGTTTTTTTAGCTACGATGAGATAAAAGTCTGTTCTCATCTCACGGTTTCTTGCGATAAAATCGAGCGGCTTGCTGATTCCGCTGCGAGCTACATCCTCGCCTATAATTAATATCCGCAGGTGTGAGTAATATAGTTGTCGTGCCGCCTTAACCGTCATTCTGCTGAGGGCATCCGGTACAGAAACACCTGTTGCTTCATAAGAGACTACTGGACTGAAGTTGTTTGATCCTGCGTGTTTATTGCTTACCTGACCTGGATTAACAATTTGAGCAGTTACATTGTATTTATCGCCTTTCTTATCGATGGCAAGCCCTACCACGATACTAAGCTCATTTAACTCATGTCTGCTCCAGCAAGCAGTCATGAGAACGGCGGAGATTAGAAGAACGACGACGACAAGAGGGAGCCTGACAGATGATGTAGAACGTATCATGATTTTTTCTGCCTCACTAGATTTTTTGGTTTAAGGCTTTTGGGGCGTGTAATCATGGAGCGCAATGGCATACGAAAAAGAGTATCTTTCTGATCTGTACTGTTGAAGGGAGCCAGTGGCGCCATATAAGGAACGCCAAATGACGTGAGGCTGCATAGATGAAAAATGATCCCAATGATACAGATAAATACGCCGTACAATCCAAAGGATGCTGCCATGATCATCAGTAAAAAACGGATAATTCGAGCCGCAATGCCTAGATTAAAAGCAGGGAGTACGAAATTCGAAATGGCCGTTATGGAAACCACAATTACCATGGCAGCGCTGACGAGGCCAGCTTCTACAGCGGCTTGTCCGACAACCAGTGTTCCTACGATAGAGATCGATTGTCCAATCGTTTTTGGCATTCGTACACTGGCCTCACGGAGAATCTCAAAGGTAATCTCCATGACCAGCGCTTCTATAAAGGCTGGGAAAGGAACGCCTTCTCGCTGGCTGGCTAGATTATAGAGCAATGTCGTTGGAAGCAGCTCCTGGTGAAATGTTGTAATCGCAATATAGAAAGAGGGTGTAATGGTAGCTATAAGAAAACACAAAAAGCGGAGCAAACGAATCAGTGTGCTGAAATCCGTTCGTTCGTAATAATCCTCGCTTGATTGAAAAAACTGCGTAAACAGTGCAGGAACGAGCAGTGCAAATGGAGTTCCATCCACCATAATCGCGACTCTTCCCTCCAGCAAACCAGCAGCAACCACATCAGGTCTCTCCGAATTAAATATGGTTGGAAAAGGTGAATATTTCTTATCTTGAATATGCTCTTCTATATAGTTGCTTTCAAGAATTCCGTCGATATCGATTTTCTGCAATCGTTCTCTAACCATTTCAAGCACACTATCTGAAACAAGATTTTCGATATAAATGACCGAAACTTCTGTCTGAGTGACACTTCCAATTTTATAGGTCTCAAACCAAAGGTGCCGACTGTTGATTTTTCTGCGAATCATAGCGGTGTTCCAACTTAACACTTCAGTAAAACCTTCACGGGGACCGCGCACCACGGATTGAACGTTAGGTTCTTCAACCGAGCGAGCTCTAATATCTTTTGTGTCAACAGCAAGAGCTTCAGCACAATCATCAAGAAGCAAGATGCTGTTTCCAGCAAGCAGCATATCAAACATTTCATTAAATGATTTGAGATCAAATATGGCTCCTTCAGGAATGACACGATCTTTGTAGTAATCCATCAATTCTGTCGAATCAGAATATTGATTGCTCTCATTGTTTCCCGAGTAGACGGATTGAAGCATAGCATTTGAGCTCGATAGCCCAGCAATATATACAATGGCTCCTTGGATGGACACATTCTTTGCTAAATCCACTTGGAATTGACGCAAAATCAGGTCGGGACTATGGCCAAGATTATCCTGCAGCTTTTTTAAATTAGTTTTTAAATCCTTTTGCAACAGCTGGTCATCAATATTGTCTGTTGAATTAATCATCTGAGTACCTCTGATCTGATGGTTAATATGGTATCGTTTAGTTAGGATATCCTCGTTTCCCATATAGATACATATTTATTGCGGCAACAGGATTATTAAGGGAAGTGAGGAGGTCAACTCCATTCCTCAAATTCACGAATACCCACACGATTAAAATCCCAACTAACCATAAAACAGGAAATTCGCCGTTTACATTCCTACCCTTGCTTACTAGAATAGGGATATTTTTTATAAAATTTAAGCCAAATGCTGAATTACTTTGTCTAATAGGTATAAGAAGAAAAATAAAGAGGGTGGGTATCAATTATTAGATTAGTAGAAAAAGCTCAAAAGGGTGACGATAAAGCCTTTTTAAAGCTATTCCAAAAATATGAACAAGATATATATCGCATGGCTTATGTTTATGTCAAAAATAAAGATGATGCTTTGGATATCGTTCAAGAAGTGGCATATCGTTCATTTAAAAAGATAGATACATTAAAAAAACCAGAGTATTTTAAAACATGGTTAATTAAAATTTCCATTAGTTGTGCTATTGATTGTTTAAGAAAAAACAATAAGGTGGTTCAACTAAGACCAGAGCATGAGGAGTTAATTGATCCTTATGTTGAAATTATCCCTCTATCATTAACACTTGATCAATTATTGGATGAGTTAAATGAAGATGAAAAGAGTATTGTCATTTTAAAATTTTACGAAGACTATTCATTTAAAGAAATAGCCGAGATGTTAAATATTCCATTAGGGACGTCAAAATCAATATTATATCGTGCATTAGATAAGCTTCGTAAACAAGCTAAGGGGGTTGGGATTTGTGAATAATATAGTAAAGCAAGAATTAGATAGAATCGAGATTCCAAAAGAATTACATGAGAGAGCGAAACTTGGGGTGAAAATGGCGAAATCGGAACAACTAAAAAGGAATTTTAATAAGCGGTTAGTTTTTCCCTTAGTAGCTTCTTTATCTCTAGTTTTTTCGATTGGAGTAGGAGCAGCCACTATGCCAAGTTTTAATAATTTATTATCTATCGTTAGTCCACAAATTGCGTTAATGCTCCAACCTATCGAAATGAGTAGTGAAGATGATGGTATTAAGATGGAAGTAGTCGCTGCGATGAATGATGATGAAATGGCAGTTATATATGTGACTATGCAAGATCTTACAGGCAATAGAATAGATGAAACTCTTGATCTTTATGATGATTACTCGTTTTCTGAAGGTCATATGTTTAATATTCAAATGGTAGATTACGATGAAACCACTAATACTGCGACATTACGAATGCAAGCTAACAGTGGCGAGCGACTTAATAATAAAAAAATAAGTTTTCGAATCAACTCTTTCCTAAGTCATAAACAAACATTTGAAGAAGTGAAGGTTAATGCTAATCTTATGGAAGCAAAACACAATACACCTCAAACGATATCATTAGATTTAAATAATAGTCCTGGTGGCGGTGGGAAGATTTTTGAAAAATTAGAGGAACAAAGAACAATACAGGTTTTAAAGCCAGACGAAAGCAAACTTTATCTTCCAGAAATAAATTTTATGCATATATCTAATTTAGGTTTTATTGATAATCGACTTCACATCCAAACGAAATGGACCAGAGATGATATAGATAGTCATGGATATTTTTATTTTATTGATCCTTCAGGAAATAAAATACATACTTCCAATGTATCTTTTGGAATTGATGATTTAGGAAATACGAATTACGGGAACGAATATGTCGAATATATCTTTGACATCGATAATTTAAACATAAACGATCTGAAACTAATGGGGTATTTTGTATCTAATAACAATTACACAGTAGGCGACTGGAATACTACATTTAAAATGCGGTCGGTTAGTGAAGAGAAAAATACAGCCTTTTCCAAGGGTTTTGGGACGTGGATGGCCAATCGTATGACCGTTTCACCATTAGGAGTAACCTTATATGGAATTGGTGAATTAAATAACTCTAGTAAAATTACAGTAACGGCTAAAATGAATGACGGCACAGTTCAAACATTTGATTCTATGACTAGCTATAGTGATAATGAGAAGGTTATAGCGAAATTCATACCTGCTTTGCCTTTAGATATTTCAAAGATTGAGGCCATCACTATCGATGGAGTGGAAATCGATTTTTAATGGTTGGTGTAAGATAAAGAGTTTTTTGAAAAGTAGATGATAAACGGGAGAGTGGAGCAACAGCTGCGGCAGTTGCTCCATTATTTAGGTTAGCCAGTAATCATCAAGATGAAAATATGAGTTTTATGTTCAAAATATTCAATACGCACAAAATAATTCTAATTATTTACAGTTCACCAAGTTGTTGGTACTATACTGTAGGAGGTGTTCGAAGCAGCGTACCGCTTTTTGTATCATTCAATCATAACTTATTAAGGAGATGAATTGATTTATGAGCACACATTTGACTAAATTACTCACAAGCGCAGCTATGCTAGTTCTGCTAGCTTCAACTGTCGCTTATGCAGCACCAGCATCAAAATCCGAGAGCGAAGCACCGCATTGGAGCTATGAAGGCAGCACTGGACCAGAGCATTGGGCCCATCTTAATGCGGAATATGCTGCTTGCAGTGCTGGAGTGGAGCAATCACCAATCGATATAGATAGCGACGAAGCAAATAAAAATGGCAACAAAACGAAGGTGACCGTCCATTACAAACCAACCTCCTTTACCTTCGGCAATAGCGGACATACCATTCAAGCCAATACATCTTCAGCTGCCAATCAGTTGACAATAGGCGATACTAAATACACATTGGCTCAATTCCATTTCCATACACCGAGTGAACATTTAATAAACGGAAAAGCATCCCCCTTGGAGCTGCACTTTGTACATAAGAGCAAGACTGGAAATCTAGCTGTGCTAGGCGTACTTATTAAGGAGGGTAAAGAAAACCCGGCCTTGACTGAAATTTGGTCCAAGCTGCCAAAAACAAAGACTGCTGCTGATTTTGTTTTGAAAAACAAAATTGATCTCAGCAAGCTTCTTCCTAGTGACCTGGACGCTTATCGCTACCAAGGATCACTGACGACTCCGCCTTGTTCCGAGGGCGTGAAGTGGACTGTTCTAGAGAAGCCTATCGAAATGTCGAAAGCTCAAATAAAAGCATTTCAAGCCATATTCCCTGATAATCATCGTCCTGTTCAACCCCAAAATAAACGTACCATTGCTGAAATAGAAGTAAAAGCAATTTAATATAGGAGAACAATGTAAGTATCCTAATATGCTGCAGTGGCGAAAACAAATTTAGGTCTTTATACACAAAAAATGGTAATAAATGCATCCTTGTGTCATAAGCTTAGGTCGTTGGGGTTGGGTGCAAGACCTATTTTGAGCGTAAAAAATATTAGTTCTAAAATAGCAGTGCAAAATAATAACGTTTACATTATGATTGATTCATAGAACATTCCTCAGCTACAATCCGATTTTAGAGCCTTTCATCTCCACCACACTTCGGTACAAACATCCGGAAAGTTTTGGCTTTTTACCAAACCTCACACCTTCCCATGAACCCAAACCATACCCAATTTACTTTCACTGCTCATTTTTTAATGCGTGTATAAGCTCTTAGGAGTTTATATAAATTCGGATTCTTAAGGAGTTGGTCGCTTAAAAGTGAACCTATCTTTATAGACGTCGCTGCTAATGATGAGAGGGGGGAAATGATACTGATATCCGCATGCTGTTAGGAAATGGATGGATTCTAAAACCAGACCAAAAACCTAGGAGGTAATGTGATGATGAATCAGATTCATATGAGTTCGAGTTTGAAAAAGCGTGTGATGGTTGCTTGTCTTGTTCTGCTGCTCCTATTAACCAGTATGATTGCTTTCGTTAAGCCTGTTTCTGCACATGGTTATATCGATAATCCTGCAAGTCGGGCGATACAATGTAAAAATGGACTGAATACGAACTGTGGCGCAATTATTTATGAGCCGCAAAGCCTCGAAGGATTAAAAGGTTTTCCAGCAGCTGGACCTGCAGATGGTAAAATCGCCAGTGCCGGCCTTGCTGCCTTCGCCAATCTTGATCAACAAACAGCTACACGCTGGAATAAGGTCAATATTAGCAGCGGTACCAATACATTTACTTGGAAGTTCACAGCCCGTCATGCGACGACAAGTTATCGCTATTTTATTACCAAGCAAGATTGGAATCCTAATGCTCCGCTTTCACGTGCACAGCTTGATCTGACTCCGTTCTGTACGGTACAGGGGAACGGTCAACAGCCTCCTGCAACGTTGTCCCATACCTGTAGTGTACCAGAGAGAACTGGTTATCAAATCATCCTTGCTGTATGGGATATTTATGATACACCAAACGCTTGGTATAACGTAATTGATGTTCAGTTTGGCGCTTCAGACAACGTTGCCCCAACTACTCCAACGAACCTTACAGCAGGTACAGTCGGTACAACAACAGCTTCACTATCATGGGGAGCTTCAACGGACAATAATGGTGTCTCAGGTTATGAGATCTATTCCGGCTCTAACACCTCGCCAATAGCAACCGTTCCGGGAAATCAATTAAATGTCAACCTGACGAATTTGATTGCAGGAACCACCTATAACTTAACCGTCAAAGCGTTTGATTCCTCCGGCAATCGATCTCCAGCCAGCAATAGCGTACAAATAACGACGGTTCAGATCCCGAACGACACAACTCCGCCAACTAACCCGTCTGGGCTTCATGTTATGGGAGCGGCTGGCTCAAACTCACTTACGCTGATGTGGAACGCCTCAACGGATGCATCTGGCATCGCTGGTTATCGCATTTATGTCGGTTCAAATGTCGTTGCAACCGTAACGGGCACAGCTACAGAGAAGCTCGTTACGGGTCTTGCTCCTAATACTTCCTATACGTTCACGGTTCGTGCTATTGATCCATCTCAAAATGAATCAGGCAACAGCAATGCAGTCACCGCTACGACGGCTCAAGGGCCAAGCGCTACACCATGGGCTGCTAATACGGCATATGCAGCGAATGCTCTAGTCTCATACAATGGTGCGACGTATAAATGTATCCAACCGCACACTTCGTTAGCAGGCTGGGAGCCTAGCAACGTTCCCGCGTTGTGGCAGCTGCAGCCATAAACTAATTATGCCCTCGGAGTTGAATGGGAGCTCCGGGGGGCTTTTTTGTTTTAGATGAAAATAGTACAAAAAACTAAAACGAGCTGCAGCAAAATGATGATTAGATTAATTTTTTGAATTTTAGGTTAAAAAGTCCTAAATAAGTGGTCGGTTTTGAATAGAATTAATCCATATTGGTGTATGAATTTGTCGCAATTCAATGCCGAGGTTCAAAATCAGATGATTCTTGCTACCTATTCGAAGGGTATTCGCGAAATTATATTGAAAAATAGTGTAAATGATCTACTCTATTTTCGTTGACAGATTCTTGCTAGAGCATGATAATAATTGTAATTTATAGGAATTGGAGGGATAAACAAGAATTTGTTTTTATTTGGTCAGAATTTGTGAAAGTGAGGATTCGGATGCTCCTCATACATTAAACCTTTAAAGGAGTGTAGTAATGTTCGATAAAATTGCTGATATTTTGTGCACGATTAAAGAAGACCAGCCGGAACTCCGCCATTCCCTCTCCCCTGAAACGAATCTGAACAATGATATTGGCCTTGATTCTTTGCAAATGATCCAGTTTATGCTCCAAGTCGAGGATCAGTTGAATGTGGCCATTGACTATGACGAATTCGATTATGAGCATCTCCAGTCGATCGGAGCTTTTATTCAGTTTGTGAAAAGCTGCCAGCCGCAAGGCCAGTCGTTGTACGAAGATGCTAAATCGTAAAGCCGACGTGATGGTGAAAATGGTTATGGGTACCTTCGACCCCGAAACGAGGTGGAGAGATCCTGATCTTGCCCAGCTGCCTGCTATGCCGGACAAGGATAGTGAGTCCATTGTCCGATGCATGGATGAGCTGCTCTTTCCGTTTTGCGGGCCTAATGATATCCTCTACAGCCGTTGCAAAATCAACCCAGCACTGCATGAGTATTTGAATGGGCTAGGTTTTTCGTTTGGAGCTCGTTATCACTATGATTTGAATGATGAGAAGGATCCCTTGCCCGAACCGGACTTATTTAAATCTTGCATGTTCAGACTAGCGGCCGATCAAGCAAGGCTCACCAAACCGGCAAACAAAGTGCTTCAGACAACCGGTTCCGGTTTCCACGAGGGTGTGGTTTTGCAGCAGATGAAATCACAGGGTGAAGAGAGGTTCTCAAGCGCTGCCAAAATGGTGTCCCCGTACGCCATAACATCGGATACGGAAGCGTACCTATACGCCGCCGCACCTAGCGGTTCCTTGCCAGATCTAGAGACGGTTGTACGTGTTAATTCAAAGCTGTATTCCAACAGGCTCTTGGTTAGAATAGGCGAGAAGTGTTACGGCATAGAGGCGAACAGCGCAGCAGAAATAGAGACGGTCGGAAGTGCTCTATTGAAGAAGGGGCACTATTTATTGAAAGATCCCTTCGGCGTTGCTGGCAAAGGCAATATGCTCATTGACAGCGAATCCATGCAGCGAAGAATAACGGATCACTTGCATAAACAGGAGGAAAGAGGTTTGCGCTCTCAATTCCTGCTTGAGCCGCTGCTAAAGAAAAAGACCGACTTCAGCTCTCACTGGCTCATCAAGGAGAGTGGCGAGGCGGCGTTCATTTCAGTTCAGCGGATGATTAATCACCAGCAAAACTATAGCGGGTCTATCAAGGCGGATGATGTTTTTATCAGCATGCTGGAGAATGCTGGATATTTCAACGTGATGGGGAAGGCGCTCCGGCTGCTGGCGGGAGACGGCTACCACGGCTTTGTCTGCTTTGACTCCATGATATTGGAGGACGGAAAAGTCGTATCGATTGTAGAGATTAACGCCCGCAAGTCCATGGGACTTATTAACGCGTATCTCGATAAATGTTGGGAAACGTACGGACATAGCGGCTGGCTAACGTTTTTATCCCTCGGATTACCGGAAGGCTTCGAGTTTGACACTCTACTGCACGCATTGCGTGCATCTGAAATTCTGTTGACAACCCCCTCAGGATACGGGGTTGTTCCTCTATCATCCAATACCGTAATGATAAACGAGATTCTGACTCGCCGCCGAATGGCGGAGGGAACGCAAAACAAACGAGGCATGCCGAAGGGACGGCTTTATGTCTCAGTCGTAGGCCGAGATGATGAACACCGCAGCGAACTGATTAACAGCTTGCGACAGGTGCTCGCCGACTTATCCGTTAAAGTGTACAACTAAATTTGGAACGCGGGAGCTGAGCATGAATTCATCTTCAGTTATTTTGCTGGCGTCGGGTAATTCGCTCGGCGCGTACATTCCGGCTATGCATCTGCATACGTACCTGCAAAGCATAGGAGTCGAAACGGATATTTACGTTCTGGAGAGCTTGTATGACGAAAAAGTGCGAAGCAGGATCAGATCCACCAAAAAAGCATTTCATGCGGATTTCGCCGTTGCTCTTATGGGGCATAAGCTGGCCAAACCCGTTGACAATTCCTTGGACGAGGTAGAGGTTCAGAGACTGCTGAAAGCTTGGAAACAGGCCGATGTCACCCGTTTTGCGGTGTTTACGGGTTTCTGGCTGCCTATACTGGAGAGTTACAAGGCAGATTCTAACAAGCAATTGGACATCCGGCTGATTCGAATGGATGCGTGGGATACCCCGTCGTTTAAGGTACATAAGCAGTTGTACCCCGTCTATAAGAACGTTTGGTTTTACGAGCTTCAAAAAATGTTTCCGGGCAGTTACATTGCTTCAGACGAAGCGGAGCCTTTGCCTTTCTGGCAGCGTGCCGGACGCATTCTGATCCATGGCGGTGGCTGGGGAATCGGCACCTATGCCAAGACGATCTCAGAGCTTCGAATGCTCGGACACCGTCTGGATGTCATTGTTTACGATCCTTCAGAGGTGGAGGAGGATGACGGGACCACGCGATATTTTGGGACGGAGGTCTCCTGGGATCCGTGGAGCAGCGACAAACAAGGGAGACATTCTTTCCCGCCTATGCTTCAGTATATCCGTGAAAACGGAATTCTTAGGGAGTATCCCCTCAAGGATTACTCAGCTTATACCGAGCTGATGCGCAATTGCTGGGCGATCATCAGTAAGCCGGGGGGAGCGACTTTGAACGATTCGTTGTCGCTTGGAATCCCATTTGTCATGTTGGAGCCGTTCGGCGACCATGAGCTTCATAATTCAACCTATTGGGAATCTTGTGGATTCGGAATCCGCTTTACGGAGTGGAAAAACCAACGTTTTTCGGAGCATTTGCTCGAGGAGACTTGCAGACGATTATTAGAGCAGCGGTCAAAAATTAACCATTTCGGGAGGATCACCTATGCAGCCGAAAACAGCAGTTACGTTTGACCAAATCACGTTTCGTAATATGAAAAGAACGCTCGTTCCGCTCGCGGAAACCGGAAGGAAGCGCAGAGATGATCCAACTTATGCAGCACCCGTGCCTTATGAGATAGGAATCAAGCTTAATAATGGCTGCAACCTACGCTGCACACACTGCTTTGAGTGGAATCCGGATGGCTTCCATCACGGTTTTGCCAAAGAAGTGAAGAAAGATGAAATCGATATTCCCGTCGTGGAGAAGATTTTGGCTGAAACGAGAGCACGCAAATCACGTGTTTTCCTGTGGGGCGGCGAACCGTTATTTTACTCCAAATTCGATGAGCTGGCAGAATTGCTATCCAAAGAAGAACGTTACACGACGATTTGCACGAATGCGATTCTCATTGAGCAGAAGCTGGATTCCATTCTGAAAATGTCAGAAAATCTGGTCATGCTGGTCAGCCTTGAAGGCTTCGAGAAGGAAAATGACGCAATCCGAGGTAAAGGCACGTTTAAGAAAGTAATCCATGCAATCCAGCTGCTGCTAGATCTGAAAAAGCAGGGTATATATAAAGGCAAGGTTTCTGTGGCGTTGACGGTTAACGACCAGATGGTCGGCAAGCTTTACAGCTTTATGGAATTTTTTGAAGAGATGGGCGTAGATTCTGTCTATTTCTGCTTCCCCTGGTATATCCCTTCTGATACGGCGGATAGAATGGACACTTATTTCGATGCTCATTTCCCGCACCTTGCCTCCCGCTTTGCAGACGATCACAAGAATAGTTGGCACTCCTTCACGTTTCACATCTCGCCAGATAATTTTGATATTTTGCTCGAAGAGCTTAAACGCGTGAATTCCCGAATTTGGAATGTGCGTGTCCGTTATCAGCCTGCGCTGGAGCCCGAAGAGGTGGAAGGATTTATCCGGGGCAGCGAGAAACCGGCTATGAATCGTACGAAGTGCTTTTCGATCTCGAATCGGATGGATGTGATGCCGGACGGCAAAGTGAATCCGTGCAAATTTTTCCCCGAATTCAGTGTTGGGAATTTGTACGAGGAAAGCGTAGCCGATATTTTTCATGGTGAAGATCTTCGGAAACAGCGCGAAATTGTTGCCTGCGGTTTAATGCCGATATGCTCTAAGTGTGTGCTGCTGTACAACAATGGAGTTTAAGCCAGGAGGAACAGGGATGGGCTATATCCGTGTGCGGGAGCTGCACAAATCGTTCGTGTACTACCGGAAAGCTGCGGGGCTTAAAAATTCGCTGAAAAATTTATTTGCTCGCAAGTCGCTGGTAAAGGAAGCGGTCAAATCGCTCTCTTTTGACATAGGCCCCGGCGAATGCGTCGGATTTCTCGGACCAAACGGGGCGGGTAAAACGACAACGCTCAAAATGCTGTCTGGCATTCTCTATCCGACAGGCGGAGAAGCCGATGTGTTTGGTTATGTGCCATGGGAGCGGAAGAATGAGTTCAAACGGCTTTTTTCCATTGTGATGGGGCAGAAAAATCAGCTCTGGTGGGACCTTCCAGCTAGTGAATCGATTTATTTGAACAAATGCATTTATGACGTCGAGGATGCTCTCTACCATCGGAGTCTTGCTGAGCTATCGGAAATGCTAGATGTGCAGGATCTTCTGAACGTGCAGGTGCGCAGGCTATCGCTGGGCGAACGGATGAAAATGGAGCTGATCGCCGCGCTTATCCACCGCCCTAGCCTGCTTTATCTCGATGAACCGACGATCGGGCTTGATTTCCCCTCCCAGAAGAAGGTTAGAGAGTTTCTGAAATACTACAATGAGCAGTTTGCTGCGACGATTTTGCTTACGAGCCATTACATGAAGGATGTGGAGGACCTCTGCAAGCGGACGATCATTATTAATGAAGGAAGCCTTCTGTACGATGGCGATCTTCACAAGATCAACGATCTGTTTGGCGAGCAGAAAATTATAAGGCTGCACTTCTCCGAACCTGTTGCCCAGCAGCGGCTGGCCAAATTCGGGAAAATGGTAAGCGGAGACGAATACAACGTTGTTCTAGAGCTGCCCAAGCATCGTTTGAAGGAAGTGTCGCGCGCCGTTCTCGATTCGTTTCCAATCATCGACTGGACGATAGAAGACGTACCGATCGAGGAGAGCATTTCCATGCTCTATCGCAAGGAAGCTGTAGGATGAACAGACGCAGATTGTACATGGCAGTTTTTAGGGTGGGCGTCCAGCATTCGATGGAATACCGATTTCATTTCTTTCTTGGTCTTCTTGGGGCTGCTTTTCCAATTCTCGTTCAATATTTTATTTGGACGGCGGTGTACGAACATTCCGGCAAGGCGGCGTTGTTCTCGTATTCGTATGGTCAAATTATTTTGTATACGATCTTGGCAGGGCTGGTGTCCAAGCTGATTGCTACCCAGTTTGAGCACGAGATTGCCGGCGATATTAAGAATGGCGGCCTTAACAAATATTTGATTAAGCCAGTCAGCTACTTCGGGTACCGGCTGATGTCCTTTTTCGGTCAAAAAGCGATCTATTACGGTATTACTGCACTTTTGCTTATTTGTATGATCTGGATTTCAGCCGCTAGGGAAGTGCTGGATATCCAGATCGTACGTATAATCTTGTTCGCTGTGACGCTGTGGGGTGCGCTTTTGCTCAACTTTTTGATCGCCTACTGTATTTGCGCCAGCGCGTTTTATTTGCATGAAATCTCATACTTTTTTGTGATTACAAGTTTGCTGGTCAATATTTTGAGCGGCGGTATGTTCCCTTTGGAAATTTTCGGAGAAAAGGTTGTAAAGGCGCTTCAATATACTCCTTTTCCGTATACCATTTATTTTCCGGTGAATGTTCTGAGCGGTAAAACAGAGACGATGGCTATGTATCAGGGGCTGTTTATTCAAGCTGGATGGATATTGCTCTTCTTGCTCATTTCCCGTCTGACGTGGCGCGTATCCATAAAGAAATATTCGGCGGTCGGGGGGTAGCAGACGTTCCGTATGTTTAAAATTGCGAGAAAATATTTGCGCCTGTACGGTATGTTTATCAAAAATTGTCTCATCGCTCAGATGGAGTTTCGGGGCAATTTTGTGATGAGCCTGCTTGTCGAATCTGTCTATCTGCTTGCCAAGCTTTTGTATGTGCTCGTCGTGTTCCGCACTGATCTGCATGTAGAAGGCATACCGCCCGAAGGGCTGCTTCTATTTATAGGCCTGCACACCGTCGTTACGGGAATTTATGTCGGGTTGTTTTTTACAAATTTCATGAAAATTCCTGAGTATATTAAAGATGGCTCGCTTGATTTGATGATTACGAAGCCCGTTTCCTTGCAGTTCATGGCATCATTGCGATACGTCGATCTGGCGCTGCCAATTCCCGATATTTTGGTCGGTTTCACTATGATCGGTATCGGCTGGCATGCGATGGATATTCCGTTGTCATTCGTTCAACTTGCGGGATTTGCCTTAATGCTGCTGGTCTCCGTTGTCATCACGTACTGCCTAATGATTATCCCAGCGCTGCTTTCATTCTGGTTCGTCCAGACGGGGGCTATGTCGGATATCGCCCATTCCGCCTGGGATGCCAACAATTTCCCAATGGCTATTTATCCTGTTTGGGTCCGCAGAATCGGGACCTTCGTTATTCCGCTGTTCCTTATTACTAATTTCGGACCGATGTTCCTGCTTGGACAGCTCAGCTGGTTATATGCAGGACTGGTGCTGATCGGATCGCTTTTGCTCTTCGCAGCTATACGGCTGCTTTGGAAACGGGCTGTGAAGGGATATAGCAGCGCGAGCAGTTAAAATGGTTTTGCAATCATAAGGAAATTACAAATAATAAGTATCTATATCCCATGCCTAAAAAAGGAAGTGTCATCGCATGCCGGACATGGCGACAACGCAAGGCCGTACCTCGATAAATTGCGTATTTCAGGAGCCAGATCGAATTGAGCTTATAGAGGAACAGGTGCCAAAGCCAGGACGAGGACAAATTTTATGTGCAGCCAAAAAATCACTAATAAGTACAGGAACGGAGCTGGCTTGTCTAAAGGGGCGTTTCGATGAAGGAACGGTCTGGTCATCTTGGGTTCGGTATCCATTTTATCCCGGTTACTCGATGGCGGCTGAGGTGCTGGAGACAGGCATTGGAGTGGAGGGAATAAAGCCCGGCGATCGGGTCATCTGCCCGGCTGGTCACCGACAATATTTCCTCGCAGACTATAAGGAAGCGGCAATTATACCAAATTCAATCCGTGACGAAGAGGCGGTTTTTACACAGATCGCGAAGGTTGCTCTTCTAGGGATTCTGCGCGCAGAACCTGCTTTTGGTGAAAGAGTGGGAGTTGTTGGACTTGGTCTTATCGGACAGCTTGTCATTCAGTATCTGAATGCCAGTGGTGCAAGGCAGATTATTGCGATTGCTCCGGAAAGCTCCCGCCTGAACCAAGCCCTTCGAAGCGGTGCGACCGATCTGCTGAATTTTACGGTTGCCGAAGCATTCGGAGCGGTAGAACAGCTTACCGATGGCAAAATGCTGGACACAATATATGATGTGACAGGTTCTTATGCGGTACTGCCCTACTGTACGCAGTTAACACGCGACCTCGGCAAAGTCATTTTGCTAGGTGACTCGACAGAGCCTTCAAAACAGACGATTGGGCCCAAAGTCGTTTTTAATTCGGTCAGCATATTAGGCATTCACGGCCGAATGATGGAAGGTTTTAATGGCTGGACGGAAGAGGATATGAACATGTTCATATTCGAATCGATCCGTCGTGGGAAATTGGACGTCGCAAGCCTCATCACGGAAGAAGCAAGCCCGCTCGAAGCTGTATCGGTTTATTCCCGGCTCTCCGGGAGTAAGCCTGATTTGTTAGGCGTTTTATTCGATTGGACGCAATTGTAACGTCAGAGGAGGAATGCAGGTGAGAGCTTGTAGCCAGCTTACGATGAAAGAGAAAATTGGGCAGCTGCTCATGGTAGGTTTCGAGGGACTTACGCCGGATGCGAATATTGGCAACCTCTTGCAAAACCATTTCATTGGGGGAGTCGTGTTCTTTTCCCGTAATTTGGACAACCCTGAGCAGGCATTTGCTTTAACGAAGAAACTCCAACAAACGGCTGCGGGTGCAACAGGCATACCGCTATGGATCGGAACAGATCAGGAAGGTGGCATGGTCGTCCGATTAAGACACGGAATTGCACAGCTGCCTGCGGCGATGGCTTTGGGAGCGGCACGTGATCCTTTGCTGCTCTATGAAGCTGCAAAGGGAACGGCAAAGGAGCTGAAGTTGCTGGGCATCAATATGAATTTCGCGCCGGTGGTCGATATTAACGTCAATCCGCGAAATCCGATTATTGATGTCCGGGCATACGGCGACGAAGCTGAACTTGTCGCTGAGCTCGGGATCGCCGCAATGCTTGGCTTTCAGGATGGAGGCATCGTCTCTGTTATTAAGCATTTTCCTGGGCACGGCGACACGGAGGTAGATTCGCACGCTGAGCTGCCGGTTGTTAGGCATTCTCTTGAGCGTCTGCGGTCTGTCGAGCTTGTACCGTTTCGGCGCTGTGCGCGGGCAGGGGCCGAAGCCGTAATGACTGCCCATGTCGGGATTCCATTGCTAAGCGGTGGTTTGTCTGTTCCAGCCACACATTCTCATGAAGTATTGACGGGTCTGCTGCGGGAAGAGCTGGATTTCAAGGGGATTATCGTGACGGATTGCATGGAGATGAATGCGGTAACGCAAGGCATTGGTGTCGGGGAGGCAGTCGTAAGAGCCGTACTTGCTGGAGCAGATCTTCTTCTCGTCAGCCATACGTACGAAAGCCAGCTGGAGGCGGCAGCTGCACTGGAGCATGCGGTAGCAGATGGGCGTCTGCCTGAAGCTCGGATTGATGCTTCCGTGGAGCGCATTCTTCTCCTAAAGGAGCTCCGCATCGGAGAGCTGCGAGAGCGCAGCTGGGAAGAAACGCGGACCTATCTCGATCATTCGCAAACACTTCGGACGATTAAGCTGCTTCGCGAGAAAAGCATCACCTCGGTGAACCGTGAACCGAATTTTTGCCAGTTGTCTTCCGAAGTCGACACGCTTGTGCTTTGGCCGCAGATGGCGGCTGCTTGCAAGTCCGAGGATGAACCGATATACGATGATACCCTCGGCAGCTTTCTAAATCCTTTAATGAAGGCAAAGTTCACGGAGCGTTTGTATAGGACTAGTCCGAGTACGGATGAGATTGCGGACTTGGTCTCCGAAGCGGAAGGGTATGGGCAGATCATCGTGGGAATATTCCATACGGCTTCTAATCACGGGCAGACCGTTTTGGTTCGAAAGCTTTTGGCAGGTGGGAACAAAGTCATTCCAATCTCCCTTCGCAACCCCGTTGATCTAGCGGCATTTCCAGAAGCTAAAGGTTTCCTAGCCTGTTATGAGCATCATCCGCTAACATTGCAGGCCCTTTCTAGCGTTTTACTGGGCAAGCTTAAGCCTGAAGGAACTTTACCGGTTACGCTTCCCGATTATTCATTAGAAGGAGGCGAATCATATGAACGCGGTACAGCTTCCCGTGTTGAATCCGCCACTTAAAGGATTTTTACGATGGGCCTACACCCTTTCAATCACCAGCGTCCACGAAGAAACGATTCCTTGGTATTACAGCAACTTTATCCAGTTATCCTGCACCACAAAATTTCTGGAGGACGGCAGGCAATATTTTATCGATTTTTTTCGGGGCAAGCCAAACGAGCTGAATTTCAATAACCCGTTTCTTCTAACATGCTCTGTGAATTATACGATTCTAGATAATTTGGCATTGGATGACTGGCCGAAATTTTTCGCGGATCAGATCCGCAGCGGCTATTACTGCATTGTGTTTGTGGATGAAGCCAAGCTGTCACCGGCAGCTTCTTATCAGAAAGAGCCGTTCCCTCATCATCTTTTTCTGTACGGTTTTGACTGGGAGGAAAATAGGTTCGATGCTTCCATGTTCGATCATACAGGGGTGTACCGTAATGTGAAGATCCCATTCCAAGAGTTTCAGGATGCTGCAGGTTCTATGCGAAAGCTTTTGAAGGAGAAACTCACGTCTGATCATCATACGTATTTTTACAAATACGCACCGCATTCTGCTTATCCTTTTGATAAAACGGCCGCGATCGACCAGCTGCTCGATTATGTTAATGGCGAGACTCATTTAAACCGAATTAATTACAATCCAGACGAGGAAGCTTTCGGAATCAAGGTATATGACTATCTGCAAATGTACTTTGATGCTGTAGAGCAAAATGATTCTAGGCTGGGTGACCGCAACGATGCGAGACATCTTCACGTTCTCTGGGAGCATAAAAAAATGATGAGCGAGCGAATCGGATATCTTGTAGAAGAGGGGATAATCCCTTATGAGGAAGAGCTTGTGGAAGGCTACAAGGATATAACAAAACGGGCGATGAAGCTGAGAGATCAATACATTCGCCATGTTATTCGCGAAGATAAGGAAGTATTTAAACGGTTGAGGCTCCGCTTTGACCAATTCCGAGAAGAAGAGCCTGTTCTTTTGCTTAAATTAATTAAACTTCTAGAAGTGCCATCGAACTCGAATAAGATTTATGTAGAAAGTAGATAGCAATCAAAAATATTATATGAGATGAGCTAATAGGAGGGAGCTGCCGCGAGGACAGCTCCTCTTTGATGTTCATTGTGGTTAAAAGCTTTTAATGTATAATTAATGTTAGTTGACTAACAATAACTGTGATAAAATGAGGAAAGAGCTGAAGATGATAGGTAAAGGGGGGCGAAAATGAACAAGGATCGATCAGTTGCGCTCGAACTTAGAACGCTAAGAAATATGCTGCATAGACAGGTAAGCGGGTTTATGAGTCAAAAATATGGGGATCAATTGACTGGCATGCATGGATGGGTGCTGAGGTACTTTGTTGAGAACCAGCACAAGGAGATTTTTCAACGCGATTTCGAGAGCCAGTTCACGATTCGGCGTTCGACCGCGAGTAAGATTTTGCAGTTGATGGAGAAAAATAATCTCATAACGAGAGAGTCTGTTCCTTATGATGCAAGACTAAAGAGGATTATTCTTACGCCAAAAGCTATTGAATACCATGAAGCCATTATTTTGAAATACGTTGAATTGGAGCGTGAAATTAAGAAAGGTCTATCGCAAGAGGAGATGGATACTTTTTTTAATGTGCTCGATAAAATCAAAAAGAATTTGGAGTAGTCGTTGAAGTTGTTAGAGCGGCTTTTATTATTGTAATATAGTTAGTAGGCTTACAGTTCTATGGCTAACAACATGGAGAAGGAGCGTTTGATAAATGCTTAAGATTTTGAAGTATTTCAATCCCAAAAATGTTTGGTTTATCGTCATCAGTACTGCATTTATCGTGTTCCAGGTATGGCTCGATCTCAAGCTTCCCGATTATTTGGCAGAAATCACAAAGCTGGTGCAGACGGAAGGCAGCTCCTTAAACGAGGTATGGGAGCCAGGCGCCTATATGATGCTGTGTGCCATTGGAAGCTTAATTGCATCCTTCATCGTTGTTTATTTGGTCGCGAAGAGCGCTGCATCACTCGCTAAGAGGCTTAGAAGCCTGCTCTTCGACAAGGTTGAATCATTCTCAATGGCCGAGATGAATCAATTTTCAACAGCAAGCCTCATTACGCGTTCCACGAACGATATCACGCAAGTACAAACGATTGTGGCGATGGGGCTGCAGGTCATGATTAAAGCGCCTATTCTGGCAGGCTGGGCAATTGTGAAAATTTCAAGCAAGAGCTGGCAATGGACGCTCTCGTCCGGTATTTCGGTTGCACTGCTTCTTCTCATGATCGCGATCGTTATTTTGTTCGCCATGCCGAAGTTTAGAATGATTCAAGGACTAACGGATCAGCTGAACCGAGTAACGAGAGAAGGGCTTCAAGGTCTGCGTGTCATTCGTGCTTATAATGCTGGACCGAGCCAAGAAGCAAAGTTCGAGTACGCAAATCGGGAGTTGACCGATGCGAATCTGTTCACGAGCCGATTAATGGCATTAATGATGCCGGTCATGAGTCTAATCATGAGCGGATTAAGCTTGGCGATTTATTGGATCGGTGCGTATCTGATCAATGGAGCGGATACAGCAGCTAGATTAGGCTTGTTCAGCGACATGGTCATTTTCTCGTCCTATGCCATGCAGATCGTCATGGCCTTTATGATGCTGTCGATGGTTTTCTTCATGCTGCCGCGGGCGTCGGTTGCTGCCAAGCGTGTCATGGAAGTATTAAATACAGAACCAAGCATCAAGGATGGCAGTTCGAAATCGACTAATGCTGCGAAAGCAGGAGAGATTGAATTCCGGAATGTCAGCTTCAAGTATGCGGATTCGGATGAATATGTACTTAGGGATATCAGCTTCGTTGCACGCAGGGGAGAGACGGTTGCGTTTATCGGCTCCACAGGCAGCGGGAAAAGTACGATGATGAACTTAATTCCGAGATTTTACGATGTGACGGACGGCGAAGTGCTTGTTGCGGGAATGAACGTGAAGGATTACTCACTGAAAGATCTGCATAACAAGCTAGGTTATGTTCCTCAGAAAGCCGTATTGTTCAGCGGTACAGTGACGTCTAATGTCGCTTATGGCGATAATGGGCATGTGGCTGGCTCGGCGGACGATGTGAAGAAAGCGGTAGCGATCGCTAAGGGACAAGAGTTTGTCGAGAAGCTGGAAGGCGGATATGAGGGCACGATCTCACAAGGCGGCTCGAATTTATCCGGCGGACAGAAGCAGCGGTTATCCATCGCTAGGGCTATCTACCGTAAGCCTGACATTTATATTTTTGACGACTCCTTCTCTGCACTTGATTACAAAACCGACCGCCAGCTGCGTTCCATGTTGAATCAAGAAACAGCTGGAGCTACCAACCTGATTGTGGGGCAGCGAATCGGAACGATTAAGGAAGCCGATCTCATACTCGTTCTCGACGAAGGCAAAATTGTAGGAAGAGGCACGCATCAAGAACTGCTTCAAACCTGCGAGGTATATCGTCAGATCGCGAACTCTCAGTTATCGAAGGAGGAGCTTGAAATTGGCTAAACAACAGGTCGCTACCAAGCAAAACATCGATTTCAAAGGCACAATGGGCAAGCTCGTCGCTTATTGCAAGCCGTACATTCCTCTTATTGTCGTGGCTCTGCTGCTGTCCGTGGTGGGCACGATATTTACGATTGTCGGGCCAAGCAAGCTGAAGGACATGACGGATCATATTACCAAAGGGTTAATGGGCGAAATTGACATGGACGCGATTAGCAGCATAGGTATATTGCTTGCTGTTCTATATGGATTAAGCGTCATCTTCTCGTTCTTCCAAGGCTATATTATGGCTACGGTAACCCAGAAGGTATCGAAAAGCTTGCGTACGCGCATTTCCCAGAAGATCAATAAGCTTCCGCTCAAATATTTTGATTCCACAAGCAACGGCGACGTGCTGAGCCGCGTCACGAACGACATCGATACGATCGGGCAAACGATGAATCAAAGCGTCGGGATGCTGGTTACTTCCGTTACGATGCTGGTCGGCTCCTTGGTCATGATGTTCTATACGAACGTATGGATGACGTTGACGGCAATTATTTCGACGTTTCTAGGATTTGCCTTTATGACCGTGATGATTAAAAAATCACAAACGCATTTCGTCCACCAGCAGGCGAATCTTGGTGCGATGAATGGCCATGTCGAAGAAATATACTCAGGCTATGATGTGGTTAAGGTCTATAATGGAGAGCGGAAGGCGAAAGAAACTTTTAATCAAATAAACGATAAATTATATGAAAGCTCATGGAAGTCGCAGTTTCTATCCGGCTTGACGATGCCTCTCATGATGTTTGTCGGAAACTTCGGTTATGTGTCGGTCTGTATTGTCGGCGGAGCATTAGCGATGAATGGTCATATTTCGTTTGGTGTTATCGTTGCATTCATGCTTTATGTTCGTTTGTTCACGCAGCCCTTGGGGCAAATTGCACAGGCCGCGACAAGTCTGCAATCAACTGCAGCTGCAGCCGCGCGCGTTTTTGAATTTTTGGAAGAGAAAGAGCTTGAGGACGAGAACCATAAATCGAAGGTGCTTAAGGATGTTAAGGGGCAGGTCGAATTCCGGAACGTTTCCTTCGGATATGATCCGAATAAGCTTATCATTCACGATTTCTCAGCCCGTGCTTTGCCTGGTCAGAAGATCGCCATCGTTGGGCCGACGGGTGCAGGGAAGACGACGATCGTCAATTTGCTGATGCGATTCTATGAGCTGAATGGCGGGGAAATTGCCATCGATGGCGTTCCGATCCATGAGCTTCCTCGGGAAAATGTTCATGAACAATTCTGTATGGTGCTTCAGGATACATGGCTGTTCGAGGGAACGATCAAAGAAAATATCGTCTTCAACAAGCAAGGGGTTACCGATGCTGATGTAAAGGCCGTCTGCAAGGCTGTCGGTATTGATCATTTCATCCGAACCTTAACGAATGGCTACGACACGGTATTGAACGAGCAAGTGAACCTTTCCGCAGGTCAGAAACAGCTCATCACGATTGCAAGAGCGCTCATTGCGAACGCCCCGCTGCTCATCCTCGACGAGGCAACAAGCTCTGTCGATACGAGAACGGAGCTTCTCATTCAGGAAGCGATGGACCGGTTGATGGCAGGTCGAACTTCTTTTGTTATCGCGCACAGGTTGTCTACGATTAAGAATGCCGATATTATTCTCGTCATGAAGGACGGCGATATTATCGAAAGCGGCAATCATTACGAGCTGCTTGCGGCAAACGGCTTCTATGCTGAATTGTATAATAGCCAGTTTGAGACAGCGGAGGCGGCCCTGTAAAGGGGACGTGTACTCCAAAAAACGAAAATTCGTGGAATAATCGTCAAACCATGGTGCAGAGCTTTGAGATGCGCTAGGGCAAATACGAATAATTAATTCCGCGGAAATGGAAAACCCGATCGAATGAGATCGGGTTTTTTTGTGTTTTCTACTCGTCTTTTCCCATCACAGCGCAACTCGAAAGGACGATTAATTACAATTTTTGTGAATAAAAATAAAATTTCTTAATAGTTAAGGAGGTTTAATTTTACAATGCACTGTTATAGTTCTCATTGACTAACCATTTTACTAAGGGAGAAGGAAACGTAATGAAAGCAAAAGTATTACGCAAGACAATAGTAATTGCATCCATTATAGCGCTGCTAGGAGGGGGACTACATATCGGTTTTGGTCAAAATAACCATGTCTTTGCAGTAGAGGAAGCATCGCCAAATATTATCGTTGAAGATTTTGAAGATGGAATCTCAGATGTGAAATTTAATCCTAAACGCATGTATGATGCTACGCTGCACTTGGAGAACAACAAGAAGCATGTAAGAAATGGACAATATTCAGCTAGAATTGATTACGATATGATTGGCATCGTAGATAACCCTTCTCAAATTGAAGTCGGGTATAAAACAGGGAATATTCCAGTCACAGGCTACCCTACCAAAGTAGGCATGTGGGTTTATGGGAACAATGAAGGACATTTGCTAACGACAAAATTTAGAGATAAAGGCGGATCATCGTTTCAAGCAGAATTTTATGGTGAAAATCAGATGGGTGTAGACTGGTCTGGATGGAAATATATTGAGGCGGATGTGCCGCAGGGAAAACCAGGTCCGATCGTCCTTGAATTGTTTTTCCAATTGAAACAATCGAATATGAGCAAGAAAAATAAAGGCTCGATTTGGGTAGACGATATTACCTTTATCTATAAGGAACTTGATGAGGATAAAGAAGTTCCAACTATTAAACCTATAGCCCCTGCCCCAAATGAAGTATTAAACGCTCCGCTTGATGCATTGAAGGTTGAGCTGGACGATAGCGGATCAGGTTTGGATTTGAATACATTATCTGTTCTTTTGGATGGAACGAATATAACGGATAAAGTGGACTATTCTGAAAATACAAAGGTATTAACCTACCCAGGAAAATATGTGGATGGCGGTTATCATGAGCTTGTTATTGAAGTGAAGGATAAGGTTGGTAACCCGGCAGGGAAAACATTCGCCTTTACAGTGAATGCAGGAGAACGATTGTTCATGACTGCTAACAAAGAAGCAATAAGCAACGAAATCTACTCTGTACAGGTAGGTATCAATGATTATTTGAATGCAGATCGTGCGGAATTTGCTTTAAATTATGATAAAGGTATCCTTCAAGTTGAAAGCATTACTCAGGCGACTGGAGTTGCCCTAACCTCAGAAATTGATAATGAGCACGGGATGGTTAAAGTAGCACTTCATAACGTAGCAGCAGCCCATAATTCCGTTACGGTTAATTTTAGAGTGAGCTCTCATGCCGCGCTGGAGCGTGGTGAAGCTTACAAGACCATAACCATGAGCAATACAAATCTTACAGCTGGCGAAGTTCAGACTAGCTCACCACTCGCTGCACCTATTCACTATACCATCGCATTTCCATATCAGCTGGAAATGACGGGAGTTGGTTTAGGCACGCCTTCTACATTTACAGTATTAGACCATGTGGGCAAGCCGTATGAAGGTGCGGACATTGTATTCATTGGATTATTAAAGCAAAGCTCAGTAGTTACCGTTAACACTGTAACGTCTAATGTATATGAGGATGACGATACGTCTTCTGAGGTATTAATGGTTGCAAAAGCTGGTGAACGTTACTATGCTTCTGCAAAAGCTGAAGATGGATTATTCGAAATTATTTTAGCAGATGGTCAAACAACAGGTTATATCTCTGAATCGGATGTTAGCAGTCAGTTATTGAACGGCAGCCTTGGTAAAACAGATGCTAAAGGACAATTAATGACAGACCTAACTACATTGGCACTTGGAACCTATCAGGTTCAAGCGGTCAACGGTGATAAGAACAGTAAGGTTGTCAATTATGAAGTCGTGGAGCAATACGGTACAGATACACCTCAATATGTTCAAACCTATGTGGCAGAAGATATGTCTTCTGAGCTGAGCGCTGCTTGGCAAACCAAGCCAGACCAAACCATTACTTATCTTGAATACATTGAAGCTAATGAATGGGGAACAGGAGAAAGCCCTGATATTAAACATGTAAAACAACATCAAGCTGAGAGTGAGCTTCAAGTGCTTAGTATGAAGGAAAATGGAACGAAGGGTGAAATCCGGTTTCATAATGCTCTGATTGAAGGTTTGAAAGCAGACACCGCCTATAAATATCGTGTAGGTTATGAGGGCAATTGGTCGGCATGGTATGAATATTCGACAGTGGATCAGAATAAAACAACACCGACCTCATTCTTGTTTATTACAGATTCTCATACGAATCAATCACAAGGCATACAAGCCTATCAAGAATTAATGACTAACGCTTTGAAACAACATCCATCAACACAGTTTATTATGCATGGCGGAGATATGGTTGATGTAGGCGGCGCTTTTGAAGAATGGCAAAAGTTCTGGCAAGCATCTGCGGTCTACGCAACAAAAATTCCAACGGCTCTAACATTGGGTAATCATGATGTGAAGAGTGAAGGGAAAGAAGTATTTACCAAAGGGGCGAACTTCCCAACGAACGGACCAGAATCTCAGCTTCAATATGCTTACTCTTATGAGGTTGATGATACTCATTTTGTCGTATTGAACTCAGAGGGTACAGAGGAACAAATGATAGATCAAGCAGCTTGGCTCGAAGAAGATTTAAATAAAAATGATAAAAAATGGACTATCGTTATGTTCCATCGTCCTGCTTACCATACAGAAAATGGTCGAGAAACCCTTGTTGAGTATACACAAACGTATTTTGCGCCTATTTTAGAAGAGAAAAAAGTTGATTTGGTTCTAGTAGGTCATGATCATGTGTATGCGCGTACCTATCCAATGCAAGATGGTAAGCCTAATAAGGATACAAATGAAGGTACCGTTTATCTTGATGGCGGTGCATCGGGCTGGAAATTTTATGATGGTACACAATATAATTATTTGAAACATATTTTTGATGAGGACGTGCCAGTATATTCCGCTATTGAAATTACTGAGGACGGGATTCATGTGGAAGCACGTACAAGTGCGGGTAATAAGATTGATGAGTTTACTGTCGTGAAAACAGCAGGAGTTGAGCCGACACCGACACCGACGCCGACGCCAACATCGACACCAACACCGACACCAACATCGACACCAACACCGACTTCAACATCAGCACCGATATCGACGCCAACATCAACACCAAAAGCAACGCCGGCGCCAACATCTACACCAACGATTACGAAACCAGTCTTCAACGACAAGATTGATGTGGATGTAGTTAAGGCTATCGTGGAAAAAGAAAAATCTGCTCCCGCTTTAAAATTTACGGACGTCCCGGCATCTTCGTGGAGTGCTTTAGCAGTGGAGCGTGCTGCTAAGATGGGGATTGTAAAAGGCTATAGTGATGGTTCTTATCATCCGAATGAAAATGTAACTCGCGCCGAGTTCGCCACGATGCTTGCAAAAGCTTTTGGTTTAACGAATTCAGACGGTGCTTCCTTCTCTGACACCAAAGGGCATTGGGCCTCAGAAGCGATTGCAGCATTACAGGCTAATGGGATAATTACAGGTTATAGTGATGGTTCTTTCCATCCTAATCAAAAAATTTCCCGTGCTGAAATCGTTGCAATGCTAGCTCGTTTGACGAACTATGTTCCTAGTACAACCAATCCGTTCTCGGATGTAGTCGCGAACTGGGCTTCTGAACCAATTAATGCTTTTGCTAGTGCAGGTATCGTAAGCGGTAAAGGCAACGGATTGTTCAAACCAAATGAATCTGCTTCCCGTGCCGAGTCAGTTGCGATGATTATTCGCTTGTTGGATAAATTGCTTGAACAATAAGTAAAGTTAATGGAATTGTAGTGTTGCATAACCAAGGTTCGCCATCAGCATGTGAAACCCCGACCTTAAGAGGTCGGGGTTTTTGTTTGTAGGAATGGAATGTATCTTTAATTGCTCCGCAATATAATCTCTTCAAACCTCTTTATTCAGTACTTTAATGATTGTGTTGAACGTTTACTGAATGACTTTGTTTCGATCGATTTCCTATCCATAATATAACTAATGAGGTTATTGCAAAAAATACGGATAACCCCAGAAGTATGACGAAAAAGGATTGATCAAAAGCTAAGCGCCCAGCCGCTTTCAACGCTTCGGATGCCTGAACAGGCAACCCATCGGCAACCAGCAGCGCTTCGTCCAGGCTGTCTTTTACATTGGCAGGAACCTGAAGTCCCTCGGGGATATTCATAGCGAGCGTATACACTAGACCAGAAATGCTTCCGATGATTGCAATTCCGGACGCCCCTCCGACTTCATAGGCCACTTCCTCAATTGAAGCCGCCATCCCCGCTTTTTCAGGCGGTGCATAACTCATGATCGAGTGAGAAGCTGCCGTCATTCCTGCTCCCAAGCCTGCTCCGAGGAGTGCTAGTCCGATCATTTGTCCAGCAATGCCGGAATTAAATTGAAAGACATAAATCATCGTTCCCAAAGCGGCAGTTAGAAGAGCGAGGCCTTTGATATATATCACATTATAGCGATGCAATATCTTTCCGATCAGTGGACCTGCAATAAGAGCCGCCGCCGGTACGCTTAGCGTGATCAGACCCGCTTGCAGCGGACTCATTTCTACCACTAGTTGAAGTCGCTGAGTCACAATATACTGAACCCCGAGCTGTCCAAATAGACCGACTAAAGCAGTAATACATCCTGTCATAAAAGGAGATATTTTAAAGAGCGACAGGTCGAGCATCGGGTTTGGGCTTTTGAGCTGACGACGAATAAAAATAATCATTGCCGCGATCCCGATAACGGAGGCGATAGCAGCAAGCATGGGGGACCCTTCGCGCTTTGCAAATTCTTTAATAGCAAAAACAATCGCCACCATGGAAATCATGATCTGAATGGAGCCGGTAAGATCCCACTTCGTATTCTTATTGCCTTCATGCTTCGGAACATATACCAGTGTCAAAACAAACGCTAAGATCGCGATTGGAACGTTGATCAAAAAGGCGGCACCCCACCAAAAATGCTCCATAAGCAGTCCGCCTACAAGGGGACCAATTCCTGCCCCTCCAGAAGCAATGGAACCCCAAATGCCGATCGCAAGTCCGAGCTCACGCGGGTCGGTAAATGTGACTCTGATGATGGATAATGTAGCAGGCATCATCATGGATGCCCCAACAGCAAGGAGTACCCGTCCTACGACCAATACAGACGGAGTTGGAGCAAAAGCCGCTAGGAGAGAAGTTGCCGTAAATACGAGCAATCCAAGGGCGAATATTTTTTTATGGCCGTAACGATCTCCTAGTGCTCCCATCGCCGGGAGCAGACCTGCCATAACAAGCGAATAACCGTTCAGAATCCATAATTTTTCCGATGCCGAAGCACCTAGGTCGTAAGTTAAGCTTGGCATAGCCGTATAAAGAATCGTCGCATCCATTACAATGAGCAAAAGTGCGCTTGAAACGACAGCCAGAACGATCCAACGATTGATACTGTTCATCTTGCTTTTCCCTCCATGTCATACAAAGCTAGAAACCTTCTGGACTTAACTCTAAACTACAGGGTTACCCTATTGTCAAAGCCAATTTCATTAGGTAAAATTTAGCGATAATCCATTTATCGGTTAATAAGATTTTTAGACTCGGAGGAATATTCAACATGTCCGATATTAACGGTCGTTATCTCACGATCAGCAAACTGGCGAGCATAAGCGGGGTTACAAAGCATACCCTTCTTCACTATGACGAGATCGGGCTTTTGAAGCCTGAATTTATACATGTAAATGGATACCGCTATTATTCTCATCGCCAATCCTATATTTTGGATATTATTAATGTGCTTAAGAAGGCTGGGAGTTCTCTTCACGAAATCAAAGGTTTTATCCAGAACAGGAACACTTCGAGTCTCATCGAGCTGTTTAATCAAAAGCATCGTGAATTGGAAGCAGAGCTGCTTCGAATCAAACGGATGCAGGATATTTTGCAAAATGCCATTCAAATGACGAAGACATCGATGGAGACGTTGCGGGACAATCCTTCTATAGAAGAATGTGAAATGGAGTATTTAATCGCGACGCCGCTCGAAAAAGGGGACGAAGAGGAATTTGCTGTTAAGTTAAGTGAACATCGCAATTATTGTGAAAAACATTTTATCAATCACGAATTTCCGATCTGGGCGCTTATAAGCAAAGAAAGTTATGAATCCAGCACCTTTTCTTGGAGCCATGTAGCAAATAGGATTAAAGCGCCGATTTTGGGAGACAGAATGCTTATCAAGCCCAAGGGCTTTTATGCGGTTATGGACCATAAAGGTTCTTACGAAAGCATTTCAGAGGCTTGCTCCATTATAAAAAAATACATTGAGCGCAAAGGAATGAAAGTATGCGGGAATGTGTACGTAATGGATTTGATCAACTACTTTTCAGAGATGGATTCGGATAGCTATGTTGTTCGGGTCTCCGTTGAAGTTACTGATTATTGAACATGCTTTCGAGTATTACGGCTAGGACTTCTGTATGATTTGTATAATAGTTAATTTGATATAAAATAATGTAGGCTAACGTTCGTTGAAGGAAAGTTATTTATATTGTCGAACTGCTTTAAATGAGGAGGGCGGCTCAATGCGTATCGATGATTTTATTGGACATGTAGTCATTGTAGAGTTAGACTCAACAGTTACCTATGAGGGTGTTCTTCACGATGTTAAAGATCCAGAATTCACTGATTATGTAAAAGTAATGAATGCACAAAGTACGGATTGGTTGCCGAGGCAAGAAATTTATAAAATTGTTCCCGTTTATCCAAAACGCTTTGTCTCTGAGGAATGACATTAGAATGCAAATAATAAGCCATTTTAGCAATGTTAACGGGGCTAAGATGGCTTTTTTATATCTAGATTCATTGCTGCAAGTTCAAGTTGGAATAGTCATTTTTAACAATATTGCGAGGAGATTGAACTACTTGAGTAATTTAGACTATTTTTACGAAAGCAATCGATTAAAATACCGGAGAATCGATTTAGAGGATTACAAGGAGCTTGCAGAAATGCTTACCGATCCAGAAGTAATGTGTGCATGGGAACACACATTTACAAGTGAACAGATAATAGAATGGATATATCGGCAACTGGATTATTATGAGCAGGATGGAGTTGGTTATTTTGTAGCTATATCCAAAGAAACGAGTGAGTTTATTGGGCAGATCGGACTACATTATAGTGATTTCGAAGGGAAGCGCGTACTGGAAGTATGTTATATGCTAAAGAAACGTTTCTGGAATTTAGGATATGCGTTGGAAGGTTCTAAGGCTTGGATTAGTTATGCGAAGGAACAATTGGGGGCAAATGAGATATATGCGTTCGTACGTTCCACAAACTTACCATCTGTTCGAGTGGCAGAAAGAGCGGGTATGAAAGTTGATAAATCATTTATTAAACATTACAACGATAAGGATATGGAACATCTCGTTTTATCAATAAAACTGAACTAAGTCGGAGGCACAGCATAATGAATCAAATAAAAATAGCGAGTAGACCTCATTGGTTTACTCGCTATTTTTATATTGAGGATATCCAATTGTTTACTTATTGATTTTAAGGTGCTGTGCTATTATTCAAAATAAACGTAAAGAGATCATTAAGAATTGGATCTTATTGCTGAAATTAAACTTTTTTGACTGTAGGACAATTTCTTAACATTTGATGATCGTATAAATATATTCTTCTGGACGACTTCCTTTTTTTTGACTGTAAACTGTAACTTTAGTTCGTCTGATTCGTGTTTAGGGCAGGGGGGAGAAAATGAAGGGAAACCATCTGGATGATATTTACCAGCTTTATGTGCAGGATGTCTATCGCTACTTGCGCTCCCTCTGCTACGACCATCATACGGCAGAAGATTTGATGCAGGAGACCTTTTACCGGGCATATCTTTATTTGGAAAATTGTCAAGACGAGAAGATCAAGCCATGGTTATTCCGGGTTGCCTATAATGCTTATGTGGATTACAAGCGCAAGGAGAGCCGCACAACACTGCAGACCCCTGATTATTTTCAGCGCCTTGCAGATCATCATACCCCGGAGGATGAGCTGTTGCGTCAGGAGCGTTGGCACGAAATCGGGCGGTCTTTATCCGGATTGCCGGAAAATCAGCAGCAGGCGATGCTGCTCATTGATTTTAACCAGCTCACGTATCAGGAGGCTGCAGACATTATGGATATCCGATTATCACATGTGAAGATTTTGCTGTTTCGAGCACGGCAAGCGGTACGGGGACAGGGTAGAAAGGGGGAGTGATCAGAATGAGTGAGGATTTCAAACGGAAGTTACAGGATTATGCTGAAGGCAAGCTCACTGATGAAGAGCGTGAGGAAGTAGAGCATGAAATGGAGAAGATGGAGGTTTATCAAGCATATTTGGAGGAAGTTGTCACACAGTCAGACCAGGAGCATTCCCGTGAGGGGGAGGATGGACAGAGGATGCGTAATCGCATACCTTCATTGAAAGAAGCCGTTATTATCCGACGTGGCAAATGGAAGGCTCGGGTGATGAATGTCTTTACGGTACTATCCGTCCTACTAGTGCTGACTGTGATTAGTATGATTATTACTGGTGTATTTTACGGGAGCGGCACGCCGGACCGGATGAAGGCTTACCGGGATGTTGTGGAGTCAGCAGTCGCTGTTTCCCACCCCAATCTGAAGGTCAATATGAATGGAACAGGCAATGCTTTTTTTACAATGGACTTTACAGGTAAGCTGAATAAGAGAGTTGGTGACGAAGAGATTGCTGTAGCAGATTTTTCGATGCGGTTTCTGTTGAATCTAGCCTCGGCTCCGCAGATTACTTGGCAGGGAAACATTATAGGGGGCAATAGTATTTTCTATCATCCCGATTATAAACCAGCAAATCAAAGCGAACAGCAGGAGACTAACCGCCGGGAAGAGGAGCGCTTTAACCATAATGAGTGGGTAAAGCTCGAGAAGCTCCCAGAGGGAACTGTGGCAGAAGCTTATCTATCATTGGATCGGTTATTCTCGACAGATGAGCTATTAAAGCAATTCGAGCATAGGAACATGGAGCCAGTCTGGTTCGCGGTGGATACCGGTCTTGATCCGAAGCAAGTGGATAGCGGTGGAGCCGTTACAAATCCAGTGGGTTTTCCTTACTATCCGATCTGGCAATCTGATGATTTGACGGTGGACTTCTACTCGGAAGAAAAGACAGGGTGGTTCGGAAAAGTGGTGTCCAGTGGAGGATCTTATCCATCGCTCGAATCCTATGGAGACGGGGAAAAGAGGAATGGCTACTTTAAGAAAACCTTATACATGCTACAGAAAAATAAAGGTATTTCAACCAAAGTAGCTCCTTTTCTACAGTTAGATCACACAATCGATTATGTGGAAAAGAATGGTGTAAGGCTGTATGGAGCTGTTATTACCGGCCCGGTCAAAGAGCTGCTAATGCTGCGTGAGGAGCCGTGGGTCAGAGATATAAGGGTTGGTGAAGTACAGCTATGGAACTGGCAATCGCGCGAGTAGGGTAGAAGATGTTAAAAAAGCAAGAAAGGAGAAGAACAATGAACATCATCCAGTATCGTGAAGACGATCATTATGGGATGATATGAAGCTATAGGAATCTAACAAAAAACTGAAGGCTCTGCCGGGGAGTAAATACCTGAGGCAGAGCCTTTGTGCTTCGTAAGCTTAGTTTACAGCTGTTAACATAAATCGCTTGATTTCAGAGCAATTAAGTTTGGGGGATCGGGAACCACATTAAAGGTCGCGCTGGAAAACAACAGGGAATGCACAATTATAGAGCTAGGCGAGCAGTATGTCGAGATTGCAGAGCGCCGGATTGCGACGGTCCAACCAAAGCTGCAGTTCGAAGGAAAAAACTTAGTATTTTAGGAGGCGCCCAGCTTGTTTAGAATAACTACCACGCATTGGAAATGGACGGCGGTAACAGAAGCCAAATGGCAGCAGCGCAATGTTAATCCGCGGCGCGCCGACCAGATTCTTATGGAGCGCGATCGTGACGGTGAATGGGTTAATCGGAAGATAGTCCCGCTGAGCTGGGTGGAAAAGGTTTATGTGCAAGAGGCGGAGGTTGAACAAATAAATCTAATTTGAGGGATTGAGGAAGAGGGAGTAAATCCCCTTTTTAATTAATCGGGCATGATCCAAACGATCTGAGCAATCCTAATAAAAAAATCCTTATTGCGTCCTTTTAAAACGACGTGATCTGGTTTTACGGCTTTAATGGTACCCTCTATGGACCCTTGGGTAGTTTCAATTACCACAAACTTACCTACTATGGTCTGTAATGTCTCATAGACAAATGGATCGTAGCTATAAATGGGTTGTAATTCCATTTTTCATCACTCCTCTAATTTAACTTCATGTGATTATATGGGCAGGGTGATTTGTTTATGACGAATACATACCAATAACTGCGCAGTCCGACGAGACTATGAAACATAATGAATAATAAAGAAAGAATGGGTAAAGTTCGTTGAACACCTTATAGCCGCGAGGAATAACGGCTTTCTGATGATGCTTGTGATGATGAGTTAGTAGGAGCTGGGAGACTCATGGTTCGTTGTTGGATGGCGCGAGGATATATGATAAGCGATAAAACAGGTTGGCTAGTGCGAGGCCATCCTCTCCAGCTACCGAATGGATTAGACCGAAATCCTTTGAATAAATGAGTTGGCCGCTGGTTAGGGGGCAAATGATGCAGTTCTGACTGATATCCCCCCTTTTGGGAATTATAGCATGATCTGCACGATTGATAGAAGTGAATCTAAGTCAGGATTGAGTATTAACTATTAGAAAAACAATTTAATGATAGTGTAGCATCCGAAGATAGTAAGTCCTAAAGCGATTAATTTAAATGCTGGCTTTAATTTGTAAAAGAACATGACGGCACCCTTTCATTATATGAATGGAATTATCTTAAGAGTAACACGGATTTTAACTTGGTTTCAATTGCCGTAAACCTTATTGAATACGATTGAATCTATCGAAGCGCGGGAAACCATTCAAATCTATGCGCTTCGCATTCGGGGAGCTTTGCCTGCCGATTTCAATCTGCGAAAGTTGAGTTATCTGTAAAACTTTAAAAATGGATTACAAATGGATGTAATTGGATGTATTATTATAGCAGTAATTGTCGAAAAGAGGAGTGAAATAATGAGATTTTTAACAAAAGGGACTCTGCCATACAAACTGCTGCCGCTTGTGCTGTGTTTGTCATTGCTGGTCGTACCCGTGCAAGGTTATGCAGCAGCGCCGGTGTTCCAAGATAAGGTTCAATATTATAATGGCAGCAATATCTACAAAGTAGAGAACTCGGATGTCAACGGAGACGGTAAAGAAGATTTACTTGTCCTGGATCTAGGAAGCAATAAAGTTTCGGTACTCTTAGGCATTGGTGATGGTACTTTCCAAGGCCAGAAGGATGTGAGTGTCAGGGGGAATCCTCGGGGGATTGCAGTAGCCGACTTCAATGGCGATGGGAATCTGGATATCGTAGTTACCAGTGCTAATGATAATATGATAAGTATTTTGCTGGGATCTGGAGACGGCAATTTCCAGCTATTCGACTCCATTGCGGTCGGCAACTGGCCGGAGGACGTACTTGCAACGGATTTGAATGGTGATGGCAAGGTAGATATCGTTACTGCCAACCATGCTTCCAATACATTGTCGATTCTGCAAGGTGTTGGGGATGGGACTTTTGTAGCGCAAACATCGCTATCGGTAGGGATATACCCAAGAAGTATAGTGGCAGCTGATTTTAATGGTGATGGCAGGGTGGACCTTGCAGCTGCTAATAGTGGTTCGAATACGATAAGTATTCTGCTCAATAGCGGGACAGAAAGCGGAATTGCGTTTAACTCGATCTCAAATTACGGGACCGGCATATCTCCTCTGGCTCTACATGCTGCTGATTTCAACTCGGATGGCAAGATGGACGTTGCTCTAGCTGCCAATGGTGACCATAGCGTAAATGTGTTTCTTGGTCAAGGAGATGGGACATTCGGATCGTACTCATCCTATTATTTAGGCTATTACCCTCTGAATCTTACATTAGGAGATTTCGATGGAGACGAATTGCTTGATATCGCTGGTGGTGTGCAAGATGGTAATCTTGCGATTTTATTCGGCAATAGAGATGGAACCTTTCAATCGGTATGGAGCTACCCATATGGGTCATTTACTGCTAGATTGACTTCGGGTAATTTCAACGGTGATAACAAAGCGGATATTGCTACTGCTAATACCAATAAAATTTTGGTTATGAACAGCGTATTGGAGCTAACGGCTCCTACCAATATAACGCTTTCTAGCGCTCAGATTGTTGAGAATAATGCTGTAGGCTTAGCGGTGGGGACACTTAGTGCTACGGATAGTAATAAGGGAGAAAGCTTTACTTATAGTCTAGTTAGTGGTTCGGGTGATTCGGATAATAGCAGCTTCGAGATTTCAGGCAATACGCTGTTAGCGTCTGCGAGCTTTGATTATGAAGAGCAGTCTTCCTACAGCATTCGCATAAGAGTAACGGATTCAGCAGGACTTGCATTTGAGAAAAGCTTTACTATTGTAGTTGGGGACGAGAATGAAGCTCCAATAGATATAACTCTTTCGGGTTCGAGCATATCCGAGAATGCTGCGGCCGGAACAACTGTAGGTGTTTTAAGTGCAAAAGATCCTGATGCAGGTGAGAGCTTCACCTATACTCTAGTAAGCGGAGCTGGCAGCACGGATAACAGCAGCTTTCAAATAGTGAACGATCAGCTGCTGACCTATGCTGTTTTTGATTATGAAGCTAAAAACAGCTATGAGATTCGAGTGAGAGTGACAGATAATGGAACACCTGCGCTTAGCTACGAGAAGACTTTTACGATAACGGTAACAGATGTCAATGAAGCGCCAACAGATCTGATTCTGTCTTCAACAACGATAGACGAGAATGAGCCTATTGGCACCACGATAGGGTTCTTCAGCGCCTTAGATAAGGATAAAGACGAGACGCTGACGTACGAACTTGTCAGTGGGGCGGGAGATACGGATAACGCTAGCTTTATGCTCGATGAAGCGGAGCTTAAGCTTAATACGGGCTTGAATTACAAGACTCAATCGAGCTACAGTATTCGTGCTTCGGTGAAGGATTCAGCAGGCCACACTTTGGAGCAGGAATTCATCATTTCAATCAATGATGTGAATGAGGCCCCTGTTGGAGAGCTTCATATTCAGAGCGAAGCTGAAATCATTGGCACGAGGAATATTACCTTGCAGCTGACTGCGTCTGATCCTGATGGTGATGCACTGGATATGCGTTTCTCTAACGACAGTGTGACCTGGGGAGCCTGGGAGCCTTTCGCAGCTGCAAAGGCATGGACACTTTCTGCACCGGATGGCGACAAGACGGTATATATGCAGCTTCGTGATGAGCAGGGCTTGATCAGCACAACGTATGAAGCAAGCATTAAGCTGGATACAACCGCACCAACAGGTACAATTGTTATTCAGAATGGAGATGATCTATCCAGACATAAGCAGATCGTATTGACGGTTAAGACAGAAGATGCAGGCGGAATCGGTGGCGTTCAAGCGAGATTCTCCAATGACCAGACCAACTGGAGTGAATGGGAAGCCGCTCAATCGTCTTCCTACAGCAAGGACTGGATGCTAAAGGATGGCAAAGGAACGAAGTCCGTGTACATGCAGCTAAAAGATGCTATAGATAATACCAGTATGAGCTTGTCCGATACGATTGATTATAAGTCATTGCCTAAGCTGTCCGATGTAACGCTCTCAGTTGATAATGCGGATATTGTAATGTTGTCTGGAGCTGACTTCCAGTACAGTAATGAAGATGGAAGTGCATTGCAGAGTATTATATTCATTACCCTTCCGGACTCGGGAACGCTCAAGCTCGATGGCACTGCTGTTATTGCAGGCCAGTCGGTTGACATGACAGATATTTCGAAGCTGACCTATACACCAAGAAGCGGATGGAAAGGGACAACCACTCTGGAGTGGAATGGCAGCGATGGAGAGGTTGATGCTGAATCTAGTGCTCATATAACGTTTACGGTGACAGGAAGCACGGGTTCAGGCTCGAGCTCCGGCTCTGGATCGACACCTGTTCAACCGAGTACGAAGAACGTTACAATAATCATCAACGGGATTGCATATGAGCAGTTTGCTACAGCAAGTACGACAACTGCGAGTAATAATCGTACACAAACGACGATTACGCTGGATGACAATAAACTGCTGGCGATACTCAAAACGATTCCTAACCTATCGACCATTACGATTCCCTTCCTAGAAGAGATAGATCAGGTTTCGCTTAAGCTAAGCGGATCGATCGCTGCAAACCTGAACTTACAAGGTATTACCGTACAGTTGGAGACAGCAACAGCTTCGTATAGTATTCCGGGGAGGGAGCTCGATGGATTATCCTCGAAATTTGGCGAAGTATCGGAGCTGAAGGATTTCACGATTAACTTTACAATTACGAGCCTATCGCCTGATTCTCCTGAAGCAGCTTTCCAGAAGAAAAAAGATGGCAATATTGTTTTTGTTTCTCCGGCGATAGATTTTCAATTGACGGCCAGCTATAACGGCAAGACGGTAGAAATCAAGCAGTTCAATGGATACGTCGAGAGAAGGATTGCCATTCCAGCAGGCATTCTATTGGACAAAATCACGACTGGTGTTGTGGTGAAATCAGATGGAACCCTCGCACATGTGCCGACGAAGATAGTAGAACAAAATGGTCATTATTACGCTGTGATCAACAGCTTAAGAAACAGCATCTACTCCGTCATTTATAACGATAAGTCGTTTATAGATGTCGCAGGCCATTGGTCGAAAGACATTGTTGAGGAGATGGGAGCCAGACTTATCGTTGGCGGTGTTGATGATACGCATTTCGAACCGAATACCGCGATTACTCGAGCAGAATTTACAGCTATCATCGTTCGGGCGCTAGGGCTTAGGGAAGCGAATCAATCAGCAGCTTTCACCGATGTGCTAGCTAATGGTTGGTATTATACGTCAGTTGCAATTGCTCAACAGTATGGCTTGATTCAAGGTTACAGCGGATCGGAGTTCGGACCGAACCAATCAATTACCCGTCAGGAAGCGATGGTCATCGTACAACGGGCACTGAAGCTGGCGGGACTAGAGCTGGATTTGTCGAAAGAGGACATAGATGCGCAATTGCTAGGCTTTAAAGATTCTTCTAGCGTTGCTGAGTGGGCGAAAGCAGCTGCCGCTTTGTCTATAAAGCTGGGAATTATTGAAGGCAGTGCAGAACTTGCTAGTCCTGAGCGATCAATTACTCGGGCGGAGACGGCAGTCATTATGAACAGAATGCTCGCTGCCGCAGACTTGATTAAATAAACCTGTTGGAATAATAAAAGAATAAGACCTTACTAGTACATTTTATGTCATTGCCCCTAATGAAACGTTATCCGTCCAGAGCAGAAACAGGATAGCGGCTTCTTAGGGGCTTTTGTGTGGTCATTTACTATAGGAATGGTCAAAGTTGTATCAAACGAGGCTGTAAAGACAGGTTTTTTATATTATGAGTGATAGCTGTTCATATCGAGCTTCATACCTTCATGCTCGTGGATTAAATAATGCAAGGCAAGCAACTTTTTTAAAATTTGATGTCCATTCCAGAAATTGCAGATAGGAAGTCGAAATATATGAGGGCTGTTTTAGCTTTTGACGATTTATCAAAGTTGCATCTTTATATATAAAGGAAGGAGAGTACGCTCGACAAATGGGAGAACACTTAGATCCGAATGCGGGAGCGGAACCGTTTCATGCCAGGCGATACAGTGCGCGGGCGGAAGTGGTGACGGTACTGCTGGAAATTTTGAATTTTTGGGAGTTGAACTGATTATGAAAGCATTGATTATTTCGGATATTCACAGCAACGTCTATGCATTGGAATCGATCCGCAAGGCAGAACAAGGCTGTGACCTGATTTATTGCGCGGGAGATCTCGTAGACTATGGGCCTTTCCCGCGGGAAGTTATCGAATGGGTGCATAAGAACGATGCGATTTGCGTTCGCGGCAACCACGACGACATTATTATCGACCTATACCGAAACGGCAATAGAGGTCAGGATGTTGGGGAGGATGGGATCAAGTGGGCACATTGCAATGCAAGGCTGCTCGGTGAAGCCGAAATTTCCTTCCTAGAAAGCATACCAGTCTGTCGCACATTCGAAATGGATGGCTATCGTTACACGATGCAGCATCTGTACGACAACTATTTGACGATTGACAGCTTGCCCAAGTACAACGCTTTCTGGGCGGAACGCAGCGGCCAGGCAACTGGAACCGCAGGAGATCGCCGCATTATTTTCGGACATACGCATCGCAGATGCATTCATTATTTGAGCGACGCCAGTTTGTGGCTAAATCCGGGAAGCGTGTCCTACCGCCGTCGCGACGATCCGTCGAAAGAAGCGCACTATTTCACGATTACAGATGGCAAAATTGCAATGAAAAGTCTTGTCTATGACCGCACACCCCTGCTTGAAGCAGCACAAAAGTTGCTGTTGAAGGAAGAAGAGATGAAGGTTGCATACTTTTTTTTCGGTTAAGCGGGCTGGTAAACAGGCAACTACAAAGGGGGCGTATCTACGATTTGATATCGGGATACGTCCTTTCTTATGTTTTGTCCACCGGCAGGTTGCGATTTACAGGTTGCAAGGCGATTATTTTAGCTATTTTTGAGCCTCAGTTTACTTTTTTATGATTGTTTCATTTTTTTACACTATGGCATGGGAAACGTATCTTTCATAATAGAAGTTGTGAAGTTGCTGATATGATCCTGCAGAGGCTGCGGATCATATCAGCCTATTTTATAGGAAGCAGGTGGGAAGATGACTACTATTTATTGGGTGTCGAGCAGCGACGAGTTGGCGGCAGCCATGGGCCGGGCAGAACCTGGTTCCACGATCTTGCTCGCAGACGGCGTTTATGAGCGGAATGAAGACTATATCATTGAAGGCAAAGTGGGATCGGACACCGCCATATTAAGCATCCGTGCCGTTAATAAAGGAAAAGCGACGATAGCTGGCGAATCAAGTATACGCATCTTGAACTCTGCTTATGTAGAGGTATGGGGGCTGCTATTCCAGGTCGAGAAGCGCGAATCTATCATTCTGGACGGTTCGCGGCATGTGAGGATTGCGCGGAATAGATTTGAGCCGCGACAGGTTGGGGCGGAGTATAGCCTGCTGTCTGTGGTGGGAAGCGGCAGCGGCTGGAACCGGATCGAACGCAACGAGTTCGGGCCAAAGGCCGACCTTGGACCGCTCGTCATATTTGATGGCGATGGGGAACAAATTTCGCAGCATGATGTTATCGAATATAATTATTTTCATCATATAGGTCCACGAGTCGTCAACGGGCTTGAAGCGATCCGGCTTGGCTTGTCCGGAATCTCTCTCTCGAACGGTTATATTACTATTCAACACAATCTGTTTGAAAATTGCGACGGAGAGCCCGAGATTATTTCGGTAAAAAGCTGCTATAATACAATTCGGTACAACACATTCCAAAACTCCGCCGGCCAAGTGACAGCGCGGCACGGACATGGAAACCGTTTTCATAACAATGTGTTTATCGGTGATGGCATGAAGGAAGAGATGGGCGGGTTTCGCATTTACGGCAACGACCATCACATTTTTGATAATTATATGGAAAACTTAACGTTGGATACGCTGCTCATTGACGGCGGTAACTACGACGGGGGTCCGGGCGGCTATCCGGAGGCGCCGACGCAGCAGGAACTGAGGAAACATTGGCGCGTCTATCGCGCGCATGTCGTGAATAATACGATTGTGAATTGTCGTCATGGCGTTACGCTCGGCAAGCGGATTCCTTATGCGCCTGAGAATTGTGTAATCGCTTACAACCGTGTATGCGGCAAGGAGCAACAGGCCATATATGAATACCAGCCGTCTCCGGCGGTATGTATAAACAATCAGAAAGCGGATGTCGAGGATATTCGTTGTCCGGCCATTCTAACAAGAATTGACGTCGGTCCCGACTCCGACTAAAGCTAACATGGAGGAGAACCTATGGCCCAAACTCGAAACCGGTGGACGATCTATCTGAAGCAGCTCCGGCACAAAAACCGCAGCGTATTTCTGACCTGGATGCTTTCATACATCTCGGTGCTGCTCGTGCCCATTCTGATCAGCGGCGTTATATACGGCGCGACGCTGAACGTTGTAAAGGCCGAAATCAACCGCGCCAACCAATCCATTCTTGTTCAGATGGAGCAAGCCATAGATAGCCAGTTCAAAGGAATCGAGAGCCTAAGCCTCGAGGTAAGCCTCAACAGGCGAATCGCATCATTTATTTCTGCCGATCCCATTTTGTCTGATTCAGATCACTACGAAATATACCAAATCGCCAATGATTTGCGCGTATATGAAATCGCTAACGATTTTCTTGAAGGCATTTATATTTACTACAAAAATAGCGATACGGTCATCGCCCGCAACAACCGTATGAACATCGAAGCGTTATACGACCATATCCGCCTTGAAGAGCAAATGCCGTTCCAGTCGTTTCAAAAATATTTTGACCAATGGTACATTAAAGGCTACCACTCGGTTGTTGTGTCTGAAGAGAATGAGTGGAGGCCTACGGTCATGTATGCCCAAAATGCGACATCAACGATCATGAATCAGCCGGGAGCTGTCTTGCTATTCATGATTGACCGGAGCAAGCTGCTGGAGCAAGCGTCGGTGCCTGAGGAAGGCACAATCTTTATTCTAGATGAAGACAACCGATTCATTGCGTCTACAGGCGAGTCGCTGGCGGAACCTGCTCTACACTACAGCGATATGCCGGAAGAATCAGGGCAACTGGAGATCGAAACTTCCGGCAGCAAGCTGGTTGCATCCTATACAACCTCCTCCATTACGGGATGGAAATATGTGATGACGCTTCCGGCGGGCGTATACCACCAGAAGATGAACGTAGTAGAGCAATTGACGATCGCAAGCATCTTGCTTTGCCTTATTATTGGCGGAGGCGTGACGTATTGGCTGCTCAAGCGGAACTACCTGCCGATTCATGCGCTCATTCAGAGCTTGTCGTTCAAGGCTGGTGTGGCATTCGATCGCGGCTCTAATGAATACTCCTTTCTGGAGCAGGCGCTGAGCAGCACCTTCCATGAGAAGGAGGAGCTTCATAACAAGCTGAATCAGCATAACAATACACTCAGATCGCATTTCCTGCAGCGGTTGCTGAAAGGGCAGCTCGACAGTCATATCCCGCTGCACGAATCATTCTCAGCCTATGACCTGCGCTTCCCGCTTGGCGGATTTTCTGTTATCTTGCTGCGCATTGAGCATTTCGGCAAGTTCCATCGGAAGGATGAGGATCAGGTACATAACAAGCGGTTGCTGCACTTCTTGATCGCCAATGTGGTCGAGGAGGTTGCGCGAAAGTCCGTCAACGCCTATGCGGTAGAGCTGGACCAGGAGCTGCTCGCCTGCATCGTCAACCATCAGCTTGTTTCGCCGGAGGAGCAGCGGGGGGAGCTGGAGCACATCGCGGAAGAAACGATGTCGTTCATCGCAAGTCATGCCGATGTCCAGTTGACCGCTGCCATCAGTGCTCAGCAGGAGGGCGAATATGGCATTTTCCAGGCGTTTCAGGAAGCGGTCGAGGCGATGGAATACCGTATCATTGCAGGCAGCGGGGGCATTATTCATTATGCGGACCTGAGCGGCAGCGACAACCAGGGGGCTGCTCCTGGTGGTTATTTTTATCCTCTCAAGGCCGAGCAGCAATTGATCGTTATGGTTCGCGAAGGCCAGCTCGAAAAGGCGAAAACGTTCGTCGGGGAGATTGTTCAGAAAAATGTTACGACAGAGCCGTATCCTTTCCATACAGCGAAATGTCTCATGTTCGATCTGATGGCTACGCTGCAAAAAGTAATCGGAGAAATCCGCATCGCGGGCAAGCCGGATATGCCTGACGGAGTGCGCGCCATCGAACGCCTGATGCAATGCCAGACGGTTGGGGAGATGCGCAGCCAGCTATACGATATGCTGGAGCTTTTGTGCGGCTACGTTAATAATAACCGCGAATACTGCAGCAATCCGCTAATCGATAAGGTCATGAAATATGTTAACGAGTATTACCAAGACGAGAACCTGAACATTTCGATGATTGGGGAAGCCTTCTCCATGACGCCGTCGTATGTTTCCAAGCTGTTTAAGGATCTTGCGGGCGAATCTCTGCTCGACTATATTAACAAGACGCGGCTGGCGCAGGCCAAATTACTGCTTACCAGTGAGAAATATAATGTCAGCGAAATATCGCTGATGGTCGGTTACAACG
This sequence comes from Paenibacillus sp. MCAF9, assembly GCF_052114265.1. Lineage (NCBI taxonomy): Bacteria > Bacillati > Bacillota > Bacilli > Caryophanales > Paenibacillaceae > Paenibacillus > Paenibacillus sp. MCAF9. The sequence goes on along the minus strand of NZ_JBFREL010000008.1, from coordinate 91,163 downwards.
ATGTGAATACCTTTCACCGGATATTCAAAAAATTCGAAGGCATTACGCCCGGGCGCTACAGGGAAGTTGAGTAGCTCTCGGGCTTTTTTTCAAGAAAAAGCGGTTAACTTGCGGTTTTGCTACCTTCATTTTTGAGAAATTGCAGTATATTTGAGGTTTTGACAATGGTTTGTAGCACTGGATTAGCATTACGATGAAAGCGTATTCACACCAACATATTCGATACGAAAAGAACGGAGGGGCACAATGGCGAAAAATCGCAACGGCAAGATGCACAAAGGGCTGCAGCTTACACTGGGGATCACAATGGTACTTTCATTGTTGTTAACCGCATGCACGAGTAATGGGGGCTCCGGCAACAAGGACAAGACAGAGCCAGTTCAAAGCGCCGTCAGCAATACGGGCGGCAATGACGAAAGCAAAGGCAACGAGGGAGCGAATAAGCCGGTTTATCCGCTGGATACCAAAGATACGTTCTCGTACTGGGCTCCAATCAACGGAAACCTGATTACTTTTACAACGAATCTGGCGGAAGCGCCAATCGGGAAGGCGATTGCAGAAGCTACCGGCGTGAAAGTAACCTACATCCACCCGACCGATGGTCAAGCGGAAGAGCAGTTTAATTTGTTGCTAGCTTCCAGCAAGCTGCCGGATGTGCTGGAGTACGACTGGAGCATCTATCCAGGTGGGCCAGAAAAGGCGATTGCAGACGGGGTTATCGTACCGCTCAACGATTTGATCGATAAATATGCGCCTAATCTAAAGAAGATGCTGGAAGCTGATCCGGATCTGGATAAAATGGTGAAAACCGACAGCGGCCAATATTACGCCTTCCCGATGGTGCGCAACTCGGAAGGCGTAGTCTTCCGCGGACCAATGCTTCGTAAAGACTGGCTGGATGAGCTGGGGCTGCAATTGCCTGTAACGATAGATGATTGGCATAAGGTTCTGACGGCGTTCAAAGAGAAAAAAGGCGCCGCAGCACCGCTTACGGCACTATACGCGAACAAAATGAATTTACAGGATGCGTTTTTCGGCGCATACAAAACGTCGCACGGCTTCTATATTGACGATCAGGGCAAAGTGAAATACGGTCCGTTAGATCCGCAATACAAGGATGTTTTGACGTTGTTCCGCCAGTGGTATTCCGAAGGGCTGATTGATAAAGACTTCCCAATCGTCGAGCGCAACACGCTGGATAAGCGGTTTCTGAACGGCGAGTCCGGCGCAACGGTTTACCTGCTGGGCGGCGGCATGGGCAAATGGCTGGAGTCCGGCAAAGCACAAAATCCGGATTTTAATCTCGCAGCGGCTCCTTATCCGGTATTGAAAGCAGGCGAAAAACCATTCACCGGACAGCGCGATTTCAAATATAACCCGAAAGCAAGCGCGGCTGTGACGACATCAGCGAAAGACCTGGAAACGATCGTAAAATGGCTGGATTTCGCATTTAGCGAGCAAGGAACCTTAATGTACAACTTCGGCGTTGAAGGCGAAAGCTACACGATGGACAACGGCGTCCCGAAATTTACCGATATGATCGTGAAAAACGAAAAGTACACTTCGCAGCAGATGCTGGCGCAATATACGGTTCCGAATGGCCCGTTCCCGATGCATGAGCAAAAAACGACCAACACGTTTCCGCAACAGGACGAGGCGGTCAAGGTTTGGTCGGAGACCGACGCGGAGAAACATATTTTGCCCGCGTTCATTACGCCTACTGTAGATGAGAGCAAGAAGGTAGCGCAGACGATGACGGCAATCAACACGTATTTGGAAGAAATGTTTATCAAATTTTTAATGGGCAACGAACCGCTCGACAAGTTCGACAGCTTCGTGAAGCAGCTGGAAGATATGGGCATTCGCGATGTAATCGACATCTATCAAGGTGCCTTGGAACGCTACAACAAAAGATAACTCCATGTATCGTCTTGCGGCAGGCTGCAGGCCGCCGTGGGGACAGGGGGTGGTGCAACCATCCCCTGCCGATGATTCTGCATGTGGACAGGAGGAGTATAGATGGCTCAGTTGAAGCTGGGACGCAGCAAAGTCGCGCATGCCGGGCGTCTGCCGCTTAATATCGCGAAAGACATAGTTAAGAACAAGTATTTGTACATCATGCTTACTCCTGTTTTGGCATATTTCATTATTTTTCAATATTTCCCGATGTACGGTGCGATTATTGCGTTCAAGGATTTTAATCCCAGGCTTGGAATTGGGGGCAGCGCGTGGGCAGGGCTGGAGCATTTCAGAGACTTTTTTGGCGGAATGTATTTTTGGCGGGTGTTTAAAAACACTCTGATGATAAGCTTGTACGATCTCGTTTTTGGTTTTCCCGCTCCGCTTATTCTCGCCTTGCTGCTTAATGAGGTGAAAAATGCGCTGTTCAAGCGTTCGGTTCAGACGATCACTTATTTGCCGCATTTTATTTCGCTTGTCATTATTTGCGGCATGATCAAGGATTTTACGAGCAGTGACGGCGTCATTAACGATATTATCGCATTTTTCGGCGGCGAGCGGATCACGATGCTGCTGGAGCCGTCTTTTTTCCGGACGATCTTCGTTTCCTCGAATATCTGGCAGCATGTAGGCTGGGGTACAATTATTTATTTGGCCGCGCTGTCTGCGATCGATCCCGAGCAATATGAAGCTTGCAAGATCGATGGCGGTGGACGCTGGAAGCAGATGCTTAATGTTACTCTACCGGGGCTGTTGCCCGTCTTCGTTATTTTGCTCATCCTGGACATTGGCCGAATTATGAGCGTTGGCTTCGAGAAAGTTATTCTGCTGTACAACCCGACCACTTATGTGACAGCGGATGTCATTTCCTCGTATGTGTACCGAGTCGGGCTTCAAGATTTTCAATTCAGTTTCAGCTCAGCAGTCGGATTGTTCAACTCCGTGATTAACTTCGCGCTCGTTATCGGCTCCAACTGGATAAGCCGGAAGTTGAACAATACGGGCTTGTGGTAGAGGAGGGTTCGCATGCGAGTAAGCTTGGGTGAACATATATTCAGGGTTTGCAATACGCTGTTTTTGTCCGTGCTCATGATTGCAACAATGTACCCCATTCTGTACGTGGCATTTGCTTCGTTCAGCGAACCGGCGCTGATGATGGCGCATAAGGGTATTCTTTGGAAGCCGCTGGGCTTCTCGCTTGAAACATACGGGGCTGTATTCAGCAACCCGATGATTCTGCTCGGCTACCGCAACACGCTATTTATTGTCATTGTAGGCGTGGCTCTCAATTTGCTGCTCACTTCCTTCGCCGCATACGCCTTGTCCAGAAAAACGCTGCAATATCGCAAGCAGCTTACACTCTTTATCGTGTTTACGATGTTTTTCAGCGGTGGATTAATTCCGTTCTACTTGCTGGTTAGAGGACTGGGCATTACGAACTCACTGTGGGCGCTGATCCTGCCTACCGCAATAAGCGCGTTTAACCTCATTATTATGCGGACTTCGTTCGAGGCGGTGCCGGATGCGCTGGAAGAGTCGGCCAAGATCGATGGCGCCAACGACTTTGTCATTCTGTTCCGCATCTTCCTGCCGTTATGCAAGCCCGTGCTTGCAGTGTTGGGCTTGTATTACGGAGTAAGCCACTGGAACTCGTGGTTTAATGCCATGATCTTCCTTCAGGATCGGTCGATGTATCCGTTGCAGTTAATCCTGCGAGAAATATTGATTATCGGCGAGGCGAGCGCCATGGCGGAGGGAGCATCCCAGGATGAGATCATCATACTCGGCGAGACATTGAAATACGCCACGATTATGGTAGCTACCCTTCCGATTTTTCTGGTATACCCGTTATTGCAAAAATATTTCGTGAAAGGCGCCTTGATCGGTGCCATCAAAGGTTAGGATAAGGAGTGGAATTTTGAAATGAGCAATGAAAATGTGAAGCTGAAACCATCCGAGCTGTCGGATTGGTGGGATAAAGTGAAGATTAAAGTTGATCATATGATCGAAGCGGGCTGGACAGAAGCGCCGCATGTTTCGGCAGCGGGCAAATATGACCAGATCAAAGTGGATCAGTGGATTTCGGGCTTTTGGCCGGGCATTCTGTGGATTCTGTACGATATGACCGGAGAGCGGCGTTATCGGGAGGAAGCAGAGCCTTGGGATGAACGCATGGAACAATGTTACTTGCGGGACAACCATTTCCACCACGATGTTGGCTTTCAGTTTCTGCCGACATCGGTTATCCGCTACAAGCTGACCGGCGACCAGGACGCACGGCGGCGCGGGCTGTTCGCCGCCAATTATTTGGCAGGCCGGTACAACCCGGTCGGGCAGTTTATTAGAGCGTGGCCTCGCAACCAGACGGGATGGTCGATCATCGATTCGATGATGAATTTGCCGCTTCTGTTCTGGGCGAGCGAAGAAAGCGATGATCCGCGCTTCAAGCATATTGCGGTTGCTCATGCAGATATGGTGCTTCGCTCGTTTATCCGAGACGATGGCTCGGTGCATCATATCGTAATCTTCGATCCGGAGACGGGCGAAGTAGAGCGTTATGACGGCGGACAGGGCTTCGCGCCGCAATCGTCCTGGTCGCGTGGCCAAGCTTGGGCGCTCTACGGGATGAGCTGCTCATACCGCTATACGGGTGAAGCGCGTTACTTGAATGCGGCGAAGCGGGTGGCGCATTATTTCATCAGCGCCTTGGCAGAAGACGATGTGCCGCATTGGGATTTCCGTGCGGCGGCCGACTTGACGGACGAGCCGCGCGACACCTCGGCGGCAAGCTGTGCGGCATCTGGACTGATTGATATCGCGTCGCAGGTGCCTCCTGAGGAAGCCGCTTTATATCAGCGCGCGGCCATGCGCATTCTGCGCTCGTTGTCGAACAACTACAGTACGTTCGACCAGCCGGAGTATGAAGGCATTCTGCTCGGTGCAACCGGGCATAAGCCAGTCAATAGCAACATCAACGTATCGCTGATTTACGGCGATTACTATTATATTGAAGCTTTGGCGAAGAGCAAAGGCTGGAGCCAGCACATTTTTTAAGCAGGATCAAGAGCCGTAATCACGAAGCCGGGAGGACAGGAAGCACCTCCCGGCTTCCGTATTCTTGAGAGGAGGTGCGGACGGAACGAAGGGAATGATTCAATAACCATCAATTCATAACGGAAAGGATGAAGAATTATGGGAACCAAAAGTATGACATGTTTGATTTTGCTCTGTATGCTAGTTGCGTTAATGCCAGGAGCGGCGAGGGCGGCCGATGCGAAGTTCACAATTAGCAGCTCCAGTGTGACGGCGAGTGGAAATGACGGCAATGTTCCTGCCAACACGGTGGACGGCGATTTCGCCACACGTTGGTCAGCGAATGGCGACGGGCAATGGATTCAGTACGATTTGGGCGTAAACCGCAAAGTGTCTTCCATTAAAATTGCTTTTTTGAATGGGGCAAGCCGCACCTCTACTTTTGATATTTTAACGTCTACGGATGGTTCCGCCTTCACGACCGTCAGTAGCGGACTTGTGAGCAGCCTTGTGGAAGGCCTGCAAACATTCGATTTCCCGGATGTCGATCCAGCCCGCTATGTGCGGGTCGTTGGGCACGGCAATTCCACTAACCTGTGGAACAGCTATACCGAAGTTGAACTGTACGGCACCGCGAGCGGCCCTTCGCCGGGTGCAAGCAAGCTGGCGGTTACCGTACCGCAGCTTATGGCTAGTGGAGATGACGGCAACATCGTCGCGAATACGATCGACGGCGATCTCGGCACGCGCTGGGCAGCGAGTGGCGACGGGGAGTGGGTTCAATACGGCCTTGGATCGAGCAAACGGGTGGAATACGTGAAGATCGCCTTCACCAACGGGGCGGAGCGAATTTTCAGCTTTGATATCCAGACTTCCTATGATGGCTACAACTTCAGCACAGCGCTTTCGGGAGCGGTCAGCAGTCTGAGCAACAGCTTGCAGACGTTTGATTTTGCCGATGTTGCCCCTGTCCGCTACGTTCGTATTGTTGGCCACGGCAACTCGGTGAACGCATGGAACAGCTTTGCAGAGGTCGAAATTTATGGCAGCGAATCAAGCGGCAGCGGTAGCGAAGGGACGGTAGTCGAAGTTAGCACTTCCACGCAGCTCACTGCCGAGCTTGCAACCGCTACGGCGGGTAAAACGATTGTGCTGGCAAACGGCACGTATTCGCGTACAAGCCCGTTTGCTGTTCAGAACAAAAACGGCACTGCCAATGCGCCAATCGTTATTAAGGCGAAAAACCGCGGCCAAGCTATCATCTCGGGAGCGTCGGGCTTCCGCGTCGAGAACTCCTCGCATGTGGTGCTGGACGGATTAAAGTTTACGAACACAAGCAATAGCGCAGTGGTGCTCGAAGGCTCGCACCATGTGCGACTGACCCGTAATACATTTGCGCTGCCAAGCTCAGGCGGCGGCCTGATGTGGCTGCAAGTGCGGGGCACGAACAGCCATCATAACCGCATAGACCGGAACGACTTCGGAATGAAGAGCGACACCGAACCGCTGATCGCTTACGAAGGACAGGATAGCTCAGGGCAAATTTCGCAATACGATATTATCGAATACAACTATTTCCATGATGTAGGCCCATGGGTAGCCAACGGCAAAGAGACGATCCGTCTAGGCTTGTCCGGTCTAACGCTCTCCCACGGCTATAATACGATACAATACAATGTGTTTCAGAATTGCGACGGCGAGCCGGAAATTGTTTCGGTCAAGAGCAGCAGCAATACGGTGCGCTTCAATACATTCCTCACGTCCAAGGGCAGCCTAACGCTGCGGCACGGCCATAACAACAGCGTATATGGCAACTTCTTCCTCGGGGACGGCGTCGAGTCGGATCAGGAAGGCATCCGGATGTTCGGCAATGACCATAAGATTTATAACAACTACTTCGAGAATTTGACAGGCGAAGCAATCTACTTGCCAAACGGCGATTTCGACGGAGGTACTGGAGGATCACCTCCAAGCCCGACGGTAGAACAATTGCGCAAACAGTGGAAAGTTTACCGGGCGCTTATCGTCAACAATACGATTGTAAACAGCACAACCGGCATCGTCATTGGATCGGGCAAAGCGTATGCTCCGCAGGATTCCGTCGTGGCGAACAATATCGTGCGCAACAGCACCGGCACGCTTTATTACGAGGCGGCGACAACGAATACGCTGTTCCAGGGCAACATCGGGTTTGGCAGCACCATTAGCAACCTATCGCGCAGTTCGGGGCAGGTCCGAAATATCAATCCGCAGCTCACTACGGTGAGCGGCATCCAGAAGCTGACCGCGAGCAGCCCGGCGATTGACGCCGCTGTAGGGACATACGCGTTCGTGCAGGCGGATATGGATGGCCAAATGCGGGCGACAACGGATGTGGGGGCGGATGAATATTCTAGCGCGCCGCTGCTGAATCACCCGCTAGCGGCCGGCGATGTGGGGCTGAATACGCTTTAGGTTGATTGATGAGCAAGCATGCCGGCGGTCGGTCCGCCGGCATGGCTATGTCGATCCATAGCTGTGTGAAGAATGCCGGTTATACACTTCATTCGAAAGGATGGGAGGCCATGGTTCGCAGCAATTATAGAGCAGTGGGAAAAGGCGAGGTGACACTACATGCATACTAACATAATGCTGCCGGCTCCGCGTGGCGGCGGCTTCCGAATGGAAGGTTATTGGATATGGTGTGGTTCAGTCGTGCAGGGCGAGGACGGCAAATTCCATATGTTTGCCTCGCGCTGGCCGAAGACTCTGCCGATGCACCCTGGCTGGATGACGGCTTCGGAGATTGTCAGGGCGGACTCGGATACGCCCGAGGGACCATACCAATTCCGCGAGGTGGCGCTCCCGGCGAGGGGAGCGCAATATTGGGACGGACGCTGCACGCACAACCCCCATATCGTTAAGCACAACAACAAATATTTACTTTATTATACGGGCTCGACCCATCCGCTGGGCGATCCGGATCCGCCCGAAAATTTCGGGTTAACCGATCCGCAATGCATCGTGGCGCGGGCGAACAAACGGGTAGGCCTGGCTATCGCGGACAGCGTATTCGGCCCTTGGCGCAGAGCAGATGAACCGATATTGCCAACACGTCCCGGCCGATTCGATAGCTTTCTGACCTCCAATCCGGCTCCGTGTGTCCGGGAGGACGGTTCCGTGCTGCTGATCTACAAGGCACGAAGCTACGAAGGCAACCTGCATGGCGGCATGACTATTGGCGTCGCGTATGCGGATCACTACGAGGGACCATACCGGGTGCTGAGCGGTGAGCCAGTGTTTCCCCCGGAGTCGTTCCATATCGAAGATCCGTTCATCTGGCAAACAGCGAAAGGATACCATTTGATCGCCAAAGATATGGAAGGTCGTCTATGTGGTGAAAAATACGGCGGCATCTACGCCGGGTCTCCAGACGGCCTGAAATGGAGCATGCATGGACAGTCGCAAAGCTATTCCCGGACGGTACGCTATGATGACGGCACGGTGCAGACGCTGGGCAATTTGGAGCGGCCGTTCCTGCTTTTCCAGAACGGCAAGCCGACTCATTTGTTCGCGGCCGTTTCGGACGGCAATGACGGTTTTATGGATGCTTCCGATACATGGAACATGGTAATACCTTTAAAGCAATGATACACGGGGGAGTTTAAGTTGAGCAGCTGCGTGGTGTAAAGCGAGCGCTATGCGGCTATAACGTATAACTGCTGCACTGAATTGATCAAAATGTAGTATGTTATCAATATTGGTATATGACAAAATTGCATATAAGAGTGATACAGAAAACCCGATCCAATGAGATCGGGTTTTCTGTAACATCTTAAAATATGATTTCTTTTCAAAACAGAGTTATGAATCACTATCCACTTGTCTCAAACAAACTTCCGACTCGTTTTCATCCCATCACAGCGAAACACAATCTTTTTATCCTCAACAAATGTCTCCAGGTGAGCGTTCTTCCCCCAGAGCTGAACGACATGGAGAAGCGTGCGCTCCACATACTTCAGATCCTTAACCATCAATCTAGGGAAACCACCGTTTACTTCTGAATAAACAAGTTGATCGCGAACTTTCTCCCACGATTTATGGGATATAAGCGAGCACATGGGCGACGATAAGTACATTTTGAATTAGAGATTCATAACCGGGGGTCAGTCCCGTCTATCCCCCTTTAGGATGCCTTTTTTGTACCTCTTCCTGCTAGTTAATCTGTACCAGCTGCCATTGCTGATTGAGATCGCCGCGGTATAAGTTTTGCTGAATATTCGCGCCATCAGCCGTGGAGGAGCCGGTGACCTCTACCGCTTTGTTGCTATTCACATTCAAGATGCTCCAGTAACCGTTGCTGAGCTTGATCAATCGGAACTGCTGCGCGGTATTGGAGAGATCCTGCATAAGCTGAATCGCTTCCCCGTTGTTTTTTGTCCCGTTACGAACATCCATGACTTTGTTGTCGGTTGAGCTTACGCTTCGCAATTTGTAATAGTTATTGTAGCTGCCTTGATCCGTGACGATCCAGCGCTGAGCTGTCGTATTATTGTCTGCCCGCTGTTGAAGCTGCAACGCGTTAGTATTCTGGCCGCCTGGAACCTCGAGTATTTTACCCGAAGTACGGTTGACGAGCTTGTAAGTTGCGCCATTCGTGACTCCATTCCATATACCATTCCAAGGATTGAACTGCGCACGTTCATAGTACCATTCGAATATGAATCGGGCCATGCCGTCCCGTGCAGTGTTGCCATCATACATCAATCCGCCTGTTGGGTCTGCAAATGAGCTTCTCGTGCCGGGATTCAACAAAAATCCATTCATATGGACAGCGATGCTCACATTGCCCGCTGCGGTGAAGATCGCTTTGGTATTTTTGCCGAAGCCCGCGTTCGAGCCGTTGAACAGATCCCAGTAGGAAGAGTCTCCCGGTTGGGTCTTGAACCAGGTGGTCTCCGTAATATTAATTGGATAATTATCAGCGCAAGGCTTAATATTGGTATCCCATTGCTGTTGCAAAGGGGTGTAGTCATCATAAGCGCCATAGCCCGGATACCAATGTACGGAATAACCTATATTGTTCAGTGAATCCGTCAATGGATAGGCTGCGCATAGCTGATAGTATTGATCCCAGCCAAGTCCCGATGCCCAGATGACGTTATCTGCGCCTTTGCTGCGAATGGTGGAGATCATGGAGTTTTGAAAATTTTTGAGCGAGTTCCAGTAGGCAATGAAATTGGACTGGGAAGGATGACCGCCCCAGACGCCATTGACATCAGACAGCACGGGCTCGTTAATGAGCTCGAACATAACATTGTCAGCGCTCTTGATTCCTGGCTGATCAGCGAGGTAACCCCAAATCTGATTAAACTTTGCGAGATTGGCAGGGGTTGTTGCTTGGTTGTTGCTTAAAGTGAAATCTAGGCCGAGGGTGACATACAGGCCCTTGGTCTTGGCATAGTTGATATAAGGAATGATGACGTTCTGAGTAACGGCTTGCAGGCCGGCAAAATTGTACGTGCCCGCCGCTACGTCGCCCATGTCTTCCCGGTCAATGAATAGACGTACCTGATTCATATACCATCCATGGTTGTTGCCGTATTTGGCAGAGGTGCTTGTAAAGGTGTCGGTGATATCTTTCAAATACGCTAAGATCGCCGCATGTCGATTCCCGCCATTCTGATTCAGGTAGTAATTGCTGTTCTGGTACGTCCAGTAAGCGCCCGAAGGCTGATGCCACCCGCTTAGCAACACGGGCTGTCCACTGCTGTTCACCAATTGGTTGCCGCTTACATGGAGCTTGGACATCGGCATGCCAACCCACGCTTCTGCCTTCTTGCCGCTCAGCAGCATTGGCGACATCACTAGCGCCACAAGCAGCAGAAGCTTCATTGCCAAACCGACTTTCTTTTTAAACATTAATACTCATCTCCTTTTTTTTGTTTTACATATGTGAATTCATGGTAGTACAAGGGTGTGGTGAAGCATACGGCGGATGAGGTACCCAGAGCCGATTAAGAAGTGAAGAATAACGATTCATAACCATTTAGACTTCAGGAGAGGAGAAGATGAAAGAGGTAAATTATTTGTAAAATTAATATGTATGCGCTTACAAAATTGAGTTTACTATTCGTTTGATACTATCAACAACCTGTCTAATTATGGTTCTGAAACCCTTCTAACTCTATCTTTAACGTGCAAGTGATAGTAACAATTGACAGGTTGTTTGTTCATTATGAAACATTTATACTTTCCGCAGTTAAGTAGGCGTAAACAGGAAGGGGAAGAAAAAAGGATGAGTCCAATTCACTATGATTTGCTAAGACGTGCCGTTCTGACCGGGTATGACCAGTACAGGGATGATATTGCCCACGGCAAAATTGAAGCGGTTGAATATTTCTCTAAGACAATAGGAAGCAAGCGCAGAGCGATGATTTACATCCCTCCAGGTTACCCGGATGGTCAAGGGGAATATAACGTTCTTTATTTATTGCATGGTATCGGCGGAGACGAAGAGGAATGGTACAATCATGCGGGTCCGCAAGTGATTCTTGATAATTTGTATGCAGGCAATAAGCTTGCGCGTATGATTGTGGTTCTACCTAACGGCCGTGCCATGCAGAACGACCGAGCGGAGGGCAATTTATTCGACGCGGACAAATTAAAGGCGTTCGAGGATTTCGAATTCGATTTGCTTTATGATCTCATTCCTTATGTGGAATCGAACTATACGGTTCTGACGAAGAGAGAGAACCGTGCTCTAGCCGGTTTATCGATGGGAGGTGGACAATCGCTCAATATTGGATTAGGCAATCTAGATCATTTTGCTTGGATTGGAGGATTTTCCTCTGCTCCAAACACGAAGGAACCCGAGCTGCTTGTCCCGAATCCGGAAGATGCGGCGGCTAAGCTGAGTTTACTCTGGTTGTCATGCGGACTTATGGACAATCTTAAGCATATCAGCGACCGGACACATGCCTATTTGGAGAGGAACGATGTACCCCATATTTGGTACGAGGAGAGCGGCGGCCACGATTGGCCGGTTTGGAAAAACGATTTATACCATTTTTCCCAACTCATTTTTAGGTAGCCTGTCTAGCGCCTGATCCCTTAGAGGTACACGAGTGAAATAATAACCATGGCATCATGACAATTTGGATTCTCAACAATTGGAGCATCACCTTTTTAAGGTGATGCTTTTGTGATGTTTTGTTCCGCTTTTGATTGTAAGACGATACACGAAGAATAGACAACGAGGATGATATTTGGAAATCAGGTTAAGAGGTAACTTTCTAATAAATGAGATCACCTGGGATAGAGAATTCCAATTTCCAACTTCATTATAATAAATCTATCCTATTGAAATAGAGTGAGGTTAAATGCTATGTCCATTCCATCAACTGTAAATTTTTCTGCTAAGCAAGCACATTCACAGCGACAGAGGAGCTACGTCCGTTTGCTGCGGAACATTGTGAAGTATCGCGTGCTGCTGCTTATGCTGCTGCCGACAAGCATCGTTTTTTTCATTAATTGTTATATTCCCATGTTTGGCGTTTTCATTGCTTTCAAGAACATTAACTACATCGACGGAATTATGGGCAGTCCGTGGGCAGGGCTCGACAATTTCCGTTTTCTCTTCGCTACTTCCGATGCGTGGCGAGTAACGATTAATACGGTCGCCTACAATGTTGTCTTTATTGTGACCGGTCTTATTCTCTCCGTTGCGATCGCCATTGCCGTTAATGAGGTACGTGCCAGGCTTGCATCGCGACTCTATCAGACCGTGATGATCATGCCGAATTTTTTGTCTATGGTCGTCGTTAGCTATATCGTGTACGCCTTTCTGCACCCCGAATACGGTTTCCTGGTCAAATACGTTTTGCCTTTGTTCGGACACTCTTCATTTAATGCTTATATGCACCCGGAGGCTTGGCCTTATATTCTGTGGTTAACGAAAATGTGGCATTCCGTCGGCATAGGGAGCGTCATTTACTTGGCAGCAATAACTGGCATCAGCGAGGAGCTGTATGAAGCAGCTGTCATGGATGGAGCCAGCAAGTGGCAGCAGATCATCCGAATTACAATTCCGCTCCTGACTCCCGTGATGGTCATTCTGACAATATTGAATTTGGGCGGCTTATTCCGCTCTGATTTCGGATTATTCTATCATGTTACGCTCGACTCAGGCGCATTGCGCTCCACGACGGATGTCATCGATACGTATGTCTATAGAGGACTGATTCAGCTCAATGACTTGGGAATGTCCTCCGCAGCGAATTTTTACCAATCGGTAGTTGGATTTTTCCTTGTTATCGGAGCAAATAGCCTGGCTCGTAAGCTTAATCGCGACACGGCACTTTTCTAGAATGGAGAATCAAAATGAACAAAGCAACGAACGTTAAACCGTACCAAAAGGTGTCTAAGCTAGCTGCGATATTGCTTCATATGATTTTCATCGCATTCAGTCTCGCTTGCATTTTGCCGATCCTGCTGATCGTCGCCATCTCGTTTTCAAATGAAAAGCTTCTAACGTTAAAGGGCTACAAGTTCTGGCCTGACGAGTTCGATGGATCTGCATACCACTATCTTTTTGCCAATTCGTCTACTCTCATGAAGGCCTATGGGGTTAGCCTATCTGTTACCTTTATTGGTACTTTGCTGGCAGTGTTGTTAATTGCGTTATATGCGTATCCTATCTTTCGCAAAGATTTTCCGTTTAAAAAAACCTTTAATATTTATCTTTTGATTACGATGCTGTTCTCCGGTGGGCTTGTCCCTTTCTATCTGTTGTACGTCAACTATTTGGATCTGAAGGACACTTATGTCGCGCTTATCCTTCCAGGCCTTTCGAACGCGTTTTATATCTTCATTGCTCGTACATTTTTCCAGCAAACGATACCGGAAGAGATGATTGAATCGGGCAAGCTGGATGGAGCGTCGGAGTGGCGAATTTTTTTCCAGCTTGTGCTTCCCATTTCACTTCCGGTGCTGGCAACCATTGGATTGTTCACGACGCTGATGTATTGGAACGATTGGTTCAACTCCTTGTTGTTCATTAATGATATCGATAAGTTTTCTTTGCAGTATGTGATGATTCAAATGATTCGCCAAGCGGAGTTTTTCAAAAATCAATTGGCGGGGAGTGGAGTAGCACTGCTTGTGCAGCAATCGGTACCAACGGAAAGTCTGCGGATGGCGATGGTAGTCGTCTCCATTGGTCCCATCCTGTTCGTTTATCCATTCTTTCAGAGGTACTTTACCAAGGGGCTCACCATTGGAGCTATCAAAGGTTAATTCGTCTAGCTCTGGCTTAACGGCCGGTTAGAATATATGAAAATTTATAGGGGGTTCAAGAAATGAAGAAAACGAAAGGGTGGGGCATGGCGCTTGCTTGGGTAACCGCGACTATGCTGGTCATGTCAGGCTGCAGCACCAATTCAGGATCATCCGGTTCACCTAATGCAGAACCGCTGTCAACAAGCAAGCCATCCGAGGATATTGGATCAAGCAATCCCGATATATCCACCTACCGCAAGCTCAAAGTATATACGGTAGGCAATTTTCCGCAAAACGACTCCAAGGCAGTTGTAGAAGAAATCAATAAATACTTGAAAGAGAAAATCAACGCCGAAATCGACTTTCAGGGACTGCCTTGGTCTTCCTGGTCTGAGAAGATGGCGCTTGCCTACCAATCCGGAGAGCAAGTAGACTTGACTTTTGCTCCGAACTGGGCAGATTTTTCCAACAACGTAACCAAAGGGGCGTTTCTTCCGCTGGACGATTTGTTGGCCAAATACGGACAAGGGATTATGGAGACGCTGGATCCTCGTTTTCTAGATGGCGGCAAAGTAGATGGTAAAATCTACGCGATCCCAACCAACAAAGAAATCGGCGAGAGCCACACGATTATGTTCAGGAAAGATCTTATTGATAAATACGGGTTTGATATCAACTCCATCAACACACTGGAAGATCTGGAGCCGTGGCTTCAAACCATTAAGGATAAGGAACCCGGCCTTGCACCTATCTGGCTCTCAGGCAGTGGTTCCGATACGCTGAGCTACTTCGACAAAACAAAGCCAAGCATGGAAGAAAACTTCCGTTACGAGCTTGTAGCCGGAGCACCTGCTGGAATCGTATTGGATACAAAGACAGATAAGATGATCATCAGCTCGATGGAGTCCGATGCGGCTATTTACAGGATGAGGCTCTATAGCGACTGGTTCAAAAAGGGATTCATTAACCAAGATGCCGCAACGACCAAAACGAGCGCCGAAGACGCATTGAAGGCGGGCAAAACTTGGATGAAGTTCGGTTCCGATAAACCCGATTCGGACAAGGAAGATTCCAGTGCCACGGGCATCGAACTCGTCAAGCTTAAAGGGAATGATCCCGAAATCAGTACAGCCAGCGTCAGCAACTCCATGATGGCGATCGGGCGCACATCCGTCGATCCGGAGCGGACAATGATGCTTCTGAACCTTCTCCATACCGACAAACATATTGTAAACCTGATCGATTTCGGTGTGGAAGGACGGCAATATGTCAAGGTGGAGGGCAAGGATAATTTCATTAAGCTGCAAGATGGCATTGCTACCCGTGCGGATACGGGGTGGGCGCCGGGGATCGAGTGGATGTTCGGGAATCAGACCCTCACTTATTTGTGGGAAGGCGAAAGCTCGGACAAATGGGAGAAGTTCAAAGCCTATAACGAAAAAGCCCACAAAGTAAGGTCGTTTGGCTTCAACTTCAATACGGACGCTGTCAAAACAGAGGTGTCCGTCGTCAGCAATATTATCAAGGAATATCGTCCGCTGCTTGAAACGGGCAGCTTGGATGCCGACAAGGTATTGGCAGAATACAACGACAAGCTAAAGGCCAACGGTATCGAGAAAATCCGCGCCGAAGTTCAGAAACAGTACGATGAGTGGAAGGCGAAGCAGTCATAAGCAGGCAGGGGAAAGACCGAAATGGTCTTTCCCCTTTCGTGCCGCATGGGCGTTCATATACTAGGCAAAGGAGTGGAACTGTGGGACTTTCATTGCAATTTAAAGTAAGCGCACTCGTCCTGCTATTAGTGGCGCCACTTTTTTTCTTTCTTTACTACACCAATATCTACTCCACAAATATTGTTCGTGAGAAAGTAGCGAAATCCGCATCGGACACGTTGACCCTTCATTTAGGCTCTCTTGATGAGCTGCTGGAACAGACCAGTACTTATTTGCTGCGAACGGCAAATGAAAGCATGCTGCTCGAGCTATACTCGGAGAGCGACCCAGACAGTGTAAACTATTATTTATCGATCAGAAAATTAATGGATCAATGGTATAGCGATGTTAGCTACTACTCTATTATTCGTAGTGTATTCGTGTATCATCTTGACCGGGAGGAGCTATTCCTCAGCAGTCAAAAGGAGTATTACGAGGAGAAGGAGGCTATCCGTGCCGGTCTGTCCGCTCGGCTGAAGAAGTTCAAGCTCCCGACGTCCTTGAAGTGGGAAATCATTAACGTCGGCGGCGAGTCGGTCTTATTTAAGGCACTTCCGGATAAAAGCGGAAGGCTGCTCATCGGTGTACTTGTCAGCATTGACTCCTTAGCTCAGCCTCTAATCCGGTTGGAGTCTGTAGAGAGCGACGAGAAAATCGGCATTATATCCAAAGAGGGGCATCTATTGTGGGGGCAATTCGCTAATGAGGATCTTGTCCGAATCCGCAGCCATCTGAACGATCAATCGAATCGCTCTAGCGCTTCTATTCGACTTAGCGACGGCAGCAGCTATTTGTTCGTAGGCAAACCGTCTCTTTTTTCGGATCTCAACGTTTTCATTTTATTGGACGAAGAATTGCTGCTGGACGAGCTGCCTCTGTTCCAACGCGTAATTAAGGTCATTCCCATAGCGGTAGTTGTCATTCTAGTTGTATTGTTCTTTCTATTAAGCCGGCTTGTATTTAAACCCATTAAGCAGTTGGCAAGCGGGATGCGCATACTTGGCAAGGGACAGCTGGATTACCGTTTAAAGGAAGAGAAATCCAAGGAGTTCCAACTGATTACACAACAGTTCAATCGGATGGCTGAACAAATTGGTAATCTAAAAATCTTCGTATATGAAGAGCAAATGAAAGTGCAGCAAGCCGAACTTAAGCATCTTCAGGCCCAGATTAATCCCCATTTTTTCATGAATTCCTTAAATATCGTTTTCCATCTTGTAGAGCTTCAGAAGTATTCGCTGATTAAAAAGATGATCAGCCACCTCGTCTCCTATTTCCGGTTCATCATGAGCACCAACGATGCGTGGATTACGCTTGTTAGCGAATTTAATCATATCCGAAACTACCTGGAAATCCAAATGGTTATGTACCCGAACAAGCTGAGTTTTCACGAACGGGTGCCCAAGGAACTTGAGAACGTCCTTGTGCCGCCATTGCTTGTGCAACCGTTCGTGGAGAATGCTATGAAGCATGGATTTATTAATAATGCCAAGCATTTTGAAGTCAACGTCACGGTAAGTAAAGAAACGAGTAAAGAAGGGGATTCATGCATGGCCATCGAAATCCGCGACTCTGGACCTGGATTCTCCGAGCAGCAATTGGTCATGCTTAACCTTGGCTTATATGAAAAAGAGCCCACAGACCGTCAACTGGGGATATGGAATGTGCGCAGACGCTTGATTATGTTCTATGATGGACGCGCGAATATAGCCTTCAGCAATGATCCACAGGGCGGCGGAATAGTGAATATCAAATTGCCTATGCAAAGGAGGCTTTGATCATCGTATGTATAAAATCTTAATTGTTGATGACCAATATTTTGCCTTGCTCGGTTTGCAGCAAGGCGTGAACTGGAGCGTGCTGGGCGTTACGCACATTAGTCTGGCGGAGAATGTGGATCAAGCGTTGAAGGTGCTAAGGAACAATACTATTGATTTGCTAATTTGCGATATCGAAATGCCGGGGAGCAGCGGTTTGGATTTGTTGGCCTGGGTGGAACAGCACTCGCCGTACACTTTGACGATTATGCTTACTTGTCATGCGGACTTTGAGTACGCGCAGCGCGCCATTCATCATGGAGCGTTCCATTATTTGCTGAAGCCCGTCGATTATGAGCAATTGAAGAAAGTGGCCAGCGATGCTTTTGCAGAGGTCGGTAGGCAAAAAGAACAAAAAAAGTTTGAAGCTCTGATGCAGGACTATCGAAGAAAATGGGAACATCAGCTGCCTATATTGGTAGAACGCTTCTGGCAGGACATCCTTAGTCAGCGGGCATCTCTGCTCCCGGACTCGCTGCAAAGATCCGCACAAACTTGTGGCTTGTCGATCAAGCCTGATGATCGTTATATCCTGGTTCTGTTTGGACTTGAGCAATGGAAAGATAATCTGAGCGCGCGGGATGAAGCCATTATGGAATACGCGCTTCGCAATTTGGCTGGAGAACTGCTTCTGCTAGAGCTGGAAGGTGTTGTATTTCAGGATCATACAGGGCTCAATCTGGCGATCGTATATGTGAGAAGTGAAGAAACTTCTATTAGCAGCGTGCTTAATCACAATTGCCGTCAGTTTCTGAACGAGTGCGAACGGCTTCTTCAATGCTCCTTATCTATTTATATTAGCCCGACGGTAGTATTACCGGAAATCGTTAGCGCCTACACGTATGTGACAGAGAGAGAGCAGCACAATTTAACTCGATCCCGGCAAGTATTCATGCCTGCCTCTACTCCTATGGAAAAAAGCATGAAACAATTGCAGGCTGTAGCTCCACTAAGCTTATTTGCGGAGTGGTCCACTATTATGGAACTTGGTGAGTTAGAAGAGCTGGATCGCCGCGTGAAGCAATGGTTCTGGAGTAATGAAGGAAATACATGGACAAAGGAATCTCATCATCAGTTTATCCACGGTATCCTCTTCATTATTCACACCATATTGGCCCAAAAAGGCTTATCTATTCACAAGTCGGCCGAATTAAAGAGCTTGATAGATAAGGAAAGCTATCCCAAGCACTCGGATGCCCTGCAACAATGGACGAGATGCTGCCTGAAGGCAACCGTACGACTTCTCACGGTAAGCAACAAAGTATCTTCTGCTGTGGTTACCAAGATTAGACATTACATTCGTTCACGATTGAACCAGGAGATTACCCGGGAGGAAATGGCTGCCCATGTCTATCTGAACCCGGCGTATTTATCCAGATTGTTCAAGAAGGAGACCGGGTTATCTTTGTCGGATGCCATTATTCAGGAACGAATCCAAGAGGCCAAACGATTGCTGGAAGAAACCGAATACAAAATTACAGACATTGCAGAGCGTATAGGTTATACCAGCTTAGGAAGCTTTTCGAACTTGTTCAAAAGAATTGTCAGCGTAACGCCACAGCAATATCGAGCACGGAAAAAACGGGATTAATTGAAAAACCGTTTTCTCTATTTCTATTAATAACTCACAATACATAGGTTTTGTGGGGTTGTTTCCCATTCTTCCCTGTTGTACATTTTTAATTACTAATTTATTTTGAGAAGCTTTTCTCAAAAGGCTGATTACATGCTCTTTACGATACAGAGAGGAAAAAAACGACCTTGGAAAAGATAAACCTTACATTCCAACATATTAAAGTGATTATTGCCAATAACTTATTTGTGTTCAGATTAGCTTGGAGTATGCACCCACAGAGAGTGCTGGCGGATTTTGCAGTTCAAGCCGGTAGAATGATTGGCAATGTGTTTTTTTCTGTATATTTCATGAAGTACCTCATTGAGTCTATTTCAATCGAAAGGGACTTTCAGCAAATTATCCATTTCATAATTATGACGTTAGTGTTGATACTTGCTTTAATTTTACTGGACAATTGGTATGAAATTCGCTTCAAACCCTTAAGTGATCTCAAGTTATATGAGAAGCTGTATCTCATTCTCTTTCGGAAGGCAGCATCCGTAGAATTGAAATGTTTTGAGGATTATGAGTTTTATAACAAGTATACAAAAGCCATTCAAGAAGCCGATCAAAGAGTCAGCGCTGTTCTTGAAAATCTCTCAAGGGTGATATTCGTATCGCTCGCAACGATTAGCATATTTGCCGTGATGTACGCCATTGACCCATGGGTGGTATGGTTTGCTTTATTGCCTATTTTCGGAAATTTTTATTTTGGAAAAAAGCTTAACCGAATTCAGTTTCAGCAAAATAATGAACGGGTACCCTATCAACGAAAAATGGATTATGTCAACCGTGTCATCTATTTATCCCACTTTGCCAAGGAAATCCGTCTGTCCCGCATATTTTCAGTTCTGAGAAACACCTATATAGAAGGGTATGACGGTGCCATTTCGGTCGTTCATAAGTATCGAGTCAAAGCAGGAGTTGTTTCCTTTTTCAAGATATTTACAACCTTTACACTAATATTCCAAGGGGTTCTGTTGTATGGAGCTTATTTGGCTATTGTCAAGCAGTCGATTTCTATCAGTTCCTTTATCGTTCTGGGAAGCGCAATGGTCGGCGGTGCGTGGTCGCTCATCCGATTGTCTGATAGTTTTGTAGAAATTAATAAAAACGGCATTTACATTGAAAATTTAAAAACCTTTTTAAGCTACGTTTCCGAAATCGAGGAGCATGCCGGTCCAGTTAAAGCAATTGCGCCGCCAATACAGAAATTAACATTTAGGCATATTAACTTTACTTATGAAGGGGCAGCTGAGGCTGTTATTCGCGATATTACGATCGAAGTTAATAAGAATGAGAAAATTGCTCTAGTCGGCCATAATGGCGCCGGCAAATCAACGCTAATCAAGCTCATGATGCGATTGTACGATCCTACTGACGGCGAAATATTATGGAATGGCCAAAATATTAAAGAGTTTGATCTCCTGTCATACCGCTCAATGTATGGAACCATATTTCAGGATTTCAAGATTTTTTCGATGACGATTGCAGAGAATGTGCTTATGCGTGATTTGGTTTCCGAAGCAGACCGCAAGCTCGTCATAGATGCACTCAAGAAAAGCAGAGTTTATGATAAGGTAGCCTCGCTGCCGGAGGGAATAAATACGATGCTCACGAAGGAGTTTGATGAACACGGGGTTGTTTTATCAGGCGGCGAGTTTCAAAAGATTGCGATAGCTAGAATCTTTGCGCAACAGGCTGAAATCCTCGTGCTTGATGAGCCTACGAGCGCGTTGGATCCGATTGCGGAATATGAAATTTTTGAAAGTATGATGGAAGCCTGCAAGGATAAAGCTGTTGTTATTATTTCTCATCGCATGTCATCAGCTATGCTTGCAGATCGTATTTATTTCATGGAGGATGGGGAAATCAGAGAGTCTGGTTCGCATATGGAATTGATGCAGCTGCAGGGGAAATATGCGGAGCTATTCTTAAAGCAAGCGGAAAAATATGTTGATCAAGAAGAGTTGGCAGGGGTGGTGAATCTGCATGAAGCCCAATAAGCATAGCTTTACTAGAGTCCTTAGAAATAATTGGTTTATTATGAAATACGGGCTGCGCCATTCCCGCAACTATATCATTTTTACATGCTTGTATGCATGCTTGCAGGAAATCGAAATTTTTATTGAGCATGTCATTTTGATTAAGTTTGTATTCGACAGCGTTCAATATGGAACTTCCTTCTCTACCGTTGCTCTATATATCGGACTTACAATTTTGTTTATCGCAATTTGCTTTGTGCTGGACAGCATCTATTTTCAAAGCGTTGAACCGAAAGGAAAGGAATTGCTGTATCAAAAAATAAGGATGGATCTCTACGAAAAAGCGATTAGCACCGATTTGGCCAACTATGATGATCCTGTTTATTATAATGATTATGTATGGAGCGCCAATGATGCCCATAATCGAATTGATGCTACGATAAACAACATTAGAAAATTGTGCCGATCCGTCACGGTTATTATAACCTCTATAAGCTTTTTCTTGTTTGTTGACAAGCTTGGTTTGCTATTTGTGCTCGCGTCCTTCATTCTAACTCTGATTGTCAACATGATCGCTAATAAAATCAGGTACAAAATGAGAATGGAGCTTAACGAAAAGGATCGTAAACGAATCTATTTGAAACGCTTGTTTTACTTGGCTGATTACGCGAAGGAATTAAGACTCTATTCCATCAAGGAGAAATTTTTTAGAGATTTCTCCGATACGCATAAAGAAATGCACGGGATTGTTAAAAAACGTTCAAAAAAGCAGTTCTGGTTAAATTTCACCTCAGAGTATTTTTTTAATGAGTTGATTTTGAGTGGCCTGTATGTGACTTATGTTGTCTTTATGACATTAGTGAAAGGAACGTTAAGCTATGGAAGCGCAGTTACACTGTTGAATTCATCTTGGCGTCTAAAAGGCAACATGCAATATATGACGACGCTCATCAGTGAGATGCAAGAAAACAGCTTGTACATCGAGAAGTTAAGAAGTTTCCTGGAGCAAAAGAACGCTCTGAAGGAAGTTGAAGATCCACTGCCTGTGCCGGATAAGTTTACTGGATTAATGCTAAAAGAGTTATCGTTCCAATATGGTCCATCCGGGCCGCGTATTCTTCATCATGTTAATTTCAGCATTAGGCCAGGTGAGAAAATTGCAATCGTTGGTTACAATGGTGCCGGAAAAACGACATTGACGAAGCTAATCATGCGTCTATACGATGCAAGCTCGGGGGAAATTCGTTTAAATGGGATACAAATCGATCAGTTCAAGCTGGATGATTACCGTATGAAGATTAGTTCAGTGTTTCAGGATCATCAGCTGTTCGCTGCTACGCTTTCCCAAAATGTCGTCATGAATCAGTTTTCATCCGGCGATTCATTTCTGGTAAGAGAAGCGCTGGAGAAAAGCGGTTTTGGCAATAAGCTGCAGACCTTGCGATTGGGGACCGATACCTCCATTACCAAGGAGTTTGACGACGCCGGGATAGAGCTATCTGGTGGAGAGGCTCAGAAGGTAGCGATCGCAAGAGTGTTCGCCAAGCCGACTCTTCTCATCCTATTGGACGAGCCTTCCAGCGCCTTGGATCCAATGAGCGAATATCATTTGAATCAAGTGATGCTGGAGAAGGCAGAAGATCGACCCATCATTTTTATTTCACACCGCTTATCGACGACCAGAATGGCGGATCGCATACTCATGATGGAAAATGGTCAAATAATTGAGCAAGGCTCACACGAAGAGCTTATGAGAATGGACGGGAAGTACGCTCAAATGTTTAACCTTCAGGCTTCACGTTACCGCGTGGTTGTAGGAGCTTGAAAAATAATGATTGTGGACATGCACTCGCAGAAGCATATATCGCATCAAAAGAGGGGCAGGTCATTATTACATTTGCTATTTATAAAGATGAGACTATGGTCGGCTTTATCATGATGTATTATGACGATGGTAATGGGAATTTCGAATACAGCAGCTATGGCGTTTTTAAAATCATGATTGATGGGCGATATCAAGGCAAAGGATATGGGAAGGAAGCCATGGAAAAAGCTGTAGAATTCGCTAAGACATCTCCTCATGGTGAAGCGAGGGTCGTTGAAGTTACCTATAACCCCGAAAACATAATTGCGAAAAATTTATATGCCTCATTAGGATTTGTTGAAACAGGAAATACCCACCCTTCTGGTGAGGTATATGCGGAGTTTGTTCTACCTAAAACACCATATTTACGGAGTTTTAAAGCAAGAATGTTATCTGAAGGAACCTGAAATAATTGAAAATACGAGGAGGAGAGTCTCATAGTTTCCATTCGAGATTGTACCGAGGCAGATCTTATTCAAGTAGTAAACTTGTCCAATAAATGGTCTCTTGAAAACATAACGATTGGATACGAAAATGTCTCTTGGACCACAGAAAAATCCGTACTCGACTAAATGAGTATTTCCTTATTGCTGAGATTGATCATAAAATTATTGGTTATTGCTTTGGTGATGTAAGGGAAGGGAACGCTCAACCAGTTATAAAGCATGATGAGAAATACTTGGAAATATTTGAAGTGTATGTGGATCCTGATTTTCGATCTCTTGGAATAGGCAGAAAGCTAGTTGAGCATTTAATATTCAAGAGCAATAGTAATAAAGTCTCAAGAATATTGGTTGGTTCGTCAAACAGGAAGTGGGAAGAAACGATAAGATTCTATAAAGACCAGGGATTCCAAATGTGGTATTTCCAGATGTATAAATAAGGCATGAAAATTTATCATGGAGGCGTGTTCCTTCAGCAATTGTTATAGATTGCTGAGGTTTCCTAGCACGATTAGAAAGTCATATTTGTAACCGAATAGTGGAAATGTATAGACCAAACAAGCAGTTGACCATGTCGGCTGCTTGTTTGTTTTTTAGTGCGATGAAATGAGTATCTGACCCATGCTCTTGTGTGGAAAATCCCATCATCTAACAGGTATAGAAACCATTGAACAAAAGGTTGTTTACAAAACATGTAAACGTTACACTTTTTTATAAAGAAAACATTTCGTTAGCAATATGCGAAAGAATTAGAAATTGAATTTGGCTCTAGAGATTAGCATCTGACATTGCATTGTCATGTGAAGTAAAGGCGTAGAGGAGAAATATGTTCATGTCAAACATCAGAAAACTGGGGATACTGCTTATTTTCGTTATGACGTTATCGAGTTGTATGTCGTCATCGCATACACTCAAGAATAACGATACGTCTGCTCGAGTCGGGGAGAAACAGCAGCTAACCATTAAGCTGGTTGGTCGTTATAGCGGGGATACGCTCCCTCAGAAGATCCAGCGTTTTGCCGATATGCATTCGAATGTGGAAATTAAGATCGAGTGGGTTCAGTCTTATAATAATCCGTATAGCAAATCTCCAGTTTTGTTTGCCCCTTGGACTCCAATTGAGGTACCTTCTGAGCTGTATGAGGACTCTAATAACGTTCCGGATATCGTTGAACTGGTGCCCTACCAGATGCGAGAATTGTATGGGATGGGAGTTATCGAGCCGTTAAATTTGAACGAATCGGATCTAGTCGATTATGCGATTGCGACTAATGACGGGTATGTTCTGGGTATGAAAAGCAAGATTAACCCGATGATTCTTTACTACAATAAAGATATTTTTTCTGCCTTGGGGATTGAAGTTCCTTCGGAAAAATGGGATATCGATATGTTGAACGATGCGATCGTCAAGCTGAAGGCTGCGGGAGAGACGCTCTATATTCCTCTATCGCCATTTACACTGGAGTGGGCAACGGGACTGTACGGTGGACGTGTTGTCGGAGTAGACGGCAGGTCATTCGCCGGTTATATCGATAGTGATAATGCAATTAAAGCTGCCAAGTGGATTATGACTATCGGAACGAAAATGGAATATGCCTCGATGTCCTTAACTGATATACGTCCCCCTATGCCTTACGATTTGGTCGATGGTAAAATCGCGCTAGCGATAGAATATGCGTATGGTTTTAATATATCTATGAAAAACAGCTATGAGGAGATTGCGCAAGAGAATAACCAAATCGGAGTGGCAGCGTTACCTGTGGGAACGAACGGTCATAATCCGGCTTTAATATCGGGATTATCCCTAACCTCGAAATCTGAACATAAAGAATTGGCTATGCAGTTAATTCGGTATCTATCAGAAGATCGAGATTCATTGTATTCGGATATTGCTTCGCATACACTTCAGACCGCTACAAGAACCTTGAAGGAGCCAGTGGACGCTGCACGGAAATTGATAATTATAATGGCTATGAAAAGGTCCGTTCCAGCAATACTTAATACGCATGAGGTAGCCGAAATCGGTTTTTATGACGCGATACAATTATTTTTGCCAAAACCACTGCTTGCGATCAGGGACGGGCAGTCAATTAGAGATATGCTAAAACAGTATGCGGATCAACTGGATAGCGATGCGAGAGACAAATAATGTTTTTGAATTAAAAACCAATAATTAGACATGTATTATAAATTATTCCATAAATGTTAAAATGGTTGTGAGTCCGAGAGTTTTGTCGATTCTGTAGTCTGTACTCTCTAAGGACTGGTCTTGGTAAAAAAAAAGAAACGGAGGTGATTATATGTGTGGATATCAATCAGGGGGCTGTCTGGCGAGTTCCTGCGGAGGTTCTTCTAAACTGGGGGTTCAACTGGTGAATTACGTATGTGATGGTGTCATTCTATCCCAGACTTCGTCGGGTTGCTGCAACCTTTAAAATCAGTGGACTACATGCTTACAATAATGAGAAAACACGGCTTTATGCCGTGTTTTCTCATTATATTTCATGTTGGAATAGGAGGATCATAAAGTGATGGGTCCCTTTTTGCAGTTCCTGTTATTGGTTACCTTTTTGTTGTCTGGATTCGGAAAACTAATCAGTTTCGCAGATTTTAAGAAGACGATTGAACAATTAGAAATCAGCCGCCGACTTGTTTTACCGAGTGCAGCTGTTGTTGTACTGCTAGAATTATCTGTTTCGATCCTACTTATATTTTCAGGGACTCAGTATCTCGCGTATTTAATAATCTTGTGTTTACTAGGCTGCTTTGTGTGGTCTATCTACCGGGCATATAAACGCCAGCTGAAAGTGGCCTGTAATTGCTTCGGCAATATTAATCCAGAGTCGTTCGGTTGGAATACGGTACTACGGGTTGTCCTGTTACTTGTCATTACCCTATATCTCTTATCAACCGGAACAACAACTGTATGGGTGGAGTATCCAATCGAAGATATCTATTATGCTGGAGTTGGTTCGATCGGTGTGCTTCTGGTTTACAGCTTAATGCCGTACGCGGCATTCGGTACTTTAGCAAGTGACGGTTCCAAGTAAGGGGGAGTTGGATAACATGCAATCCATTGCGAATGCTGTTCTATGGTTATTAGTCATAATGTTAGCGGTCAGTGTGCTGCGGTTGCGCAATAAGGTCTATATGCCTTTCAAGCTAAAAGAACTGTTGTACTCCGATTTCGGTGCGCCGCTAGGGGAGAAATTTCCAGTAACACACTTTCAGACGATCACTGGCGGACAAGCTGCGGTTCATAATGATTCAGGAAAAAAGAAAATTATATTGGTAACCTCTCCGACCTGCGGCACATGCACGACGTTATATCCACTAATCAATCCTTTCATGCAGAACAAAAACGATCAATACGAGTTTATCTCAATGATGTATGGTGATTTGCAAGAGGTTAAGGCAATCGGTCATAACTACAGCCTTATGGTGCCGATTGTTCAACTGGAGAACGAGGAAAGCTTGAAAGCAATTAAGACCGATCGGTTCCCATTCGGCTATTTGCTATCTCCGGATGGTAAAGTCACATCCAAAGGATTGATTACGAATGAAGAGCAATTTGACCTTCTCCTTACGTGGGCTCCGAAGCAGCCGAAGAAAAGCAGACTAGCCTTTTATCGGCAAAGATCCAATGCAGAGCAGCAAGTCTAATCGGTTATCTGACAGATTACTTTTTAAATCGTGGGAGCCCTGTCGTGAAATACACAATGATGATAAATGTAGCATTGCTTTTCATTACTTTATTATCCAGCTGCGTGTCGACAACAACAATTGAAGAAGCAGCACGGAACAGTGAGGAACCCAAGTCGAAAGACACGCTGACCATCCAGCTTGTATCCATTAACGGCTCGTTTTATGGTGTGGAGCACCATCGGCTAGCGCGGAAAATCAAACGATTTGGAGATCTCAATCCTAATACGAACATTATGATACGTTGGATAAATGATTATAATTTTACACAAGGCTCTAATTCTGTGCCGACTTGGATAAAAACTACAAAGCCAGCCGATTTGTATACAGTAACGCAGAGGGTACAGGATGTACCGGATATCTTCGAACTTGCGCCTAATCAGATGCTAGAATTGTATCGGCGCGGCGCAATTGAACCGCTGAATATGAATGAAACAGGCGTTAGCGAGTATGTGATCTCCTCTAATGACGGCTACGTGCTGGGCATTAAGAGCAAGATCAATCCAATGATTGTCTACTATAATAAGCAAGCTTTTGAATCGCTTGGATTGGACCCGCCTTCGAATCAATGGGACTGGGAAAAGCTGAACGATACGATTGTCAAACTGAGAGCAGCAGGAGAGAACGTTTATATTCCATTTAACCCTTATTCGCTGGAGTGGGCGACAAGTTTGAACGGCAGGCGTATCGCAGCGGTAGATGGTGTCACATATCGTGGATATCTCGATAGTGAAGTCCTAATCGGTTAGCTGCCATTCATAATGGCCTGCCGATTCGTGAATCCCTGCAACATTATGCTTTAGAGCTAGAGCAGGATTTGAAATGCAAGTGCATACGCGAAACAACTTTTCGAAGTGTTATGAATCTGTGAAAGATAAAAAGGAGGCGTCTCATGCTTGAACTGACTTTATGGCATCACCTTGAGCAGCCGGAATCCTATGCGTGCAATGGAGAAGATGAATATGACAAATCAAACTCAGAGACCGAACATCGGGATTCGTAGCATAATAGCCATACTGGGGCGTTCATTGATGCTCGTGTGGCGTTTATCGGCGCCACTCGTCCTGCTGCTTCTCGTTATGCGAGTTGTGAGCGCATTCATTCCGGCTACGCAGGTATTGGTCGTGAAGGAATTGACAGATGCGGTCGCCGGACTGCTCACGCGTGATGGCGAGATGTCGGAGCCCGTCAAGTGGCTGGCGGCAAGCGGCGGTCTGCTGCTGATTGGCGCGCTTTTGGATGCCGCAGCCCAATACATGACGATGCTGATGAAACAGAAGACGCAATTCAAAATGGAAACGATGCTGGCGGGGAAATCAATGAGTATTCCGCTGTCTCGATTCGAGCAGCCACAATACTATGATCAACTGCAAAGGGCTAAGATGAACGTCTCTTTTCGAGGTTTTCAACTGATAGAGCAGTTTTTTTCCATTTGCCAATCGCTGCTCACGGTTGCTTCATTCTTCGCCCTGCTGTGGCATTTCAGCTTTGTATTGTCGCTGGGAATGGTGCTTGTTGTGGTTCCGACGCTTGTTGTACATATGAGAATCGGTGAATGGAAGTATTGGCTGATGCGCGTGCAGACGCCGTTCTCGCGGCGCCTGTTCTACTTCTTCGATCTGATGACCAACCGTCAGTCCGCTAAGGAGGTCAGATTGTATCGGCACGCTAATAAGCTGCTACACTATTGGGGTGGATATTTCTGGAAAAATGCTGGCGAGCAGAAGAAGGTCGAGCTTCGAGCGCAAAAAATGCGAATAGGAATTGAAGGTCTGAACGGAGTGCTTGCCTTTTTATTCTCCTGTTATGCAGTCTGGGTATGTTATTCACAGCAGCTATCGCTCGGGGCTTATGTCGCGATCGCGCAAGTGCTGGCCACGACTCAAGCTTCAATGCGCATGATTGCTCAGAACTTATCGTCCATCTACGAGGAAACGCTCGTCATGAACGAGTATTACGACTTTTTGGATTCGGAGGAAGAGAACGGGCAGGGACGGCATGTGCTGAACAGCCCCATTGCGGAAGGCATTACCGTTGATCATTTGACTTTTGCCTATCCAACCAGCCTGAAGCCAGTGCTTAACGATATATCGTTCCGAATCAAACCGAATCAGACAGTAGCGATTGTAGGGGAGAACGGCGCGGGCAAGAGCACGCTCGTTAATTGCCTCATTGGCCTCTACCGTGAATATTCGGGCTCTATAAAATACGACGGCGTTGACTTGATGGAGCTGGACGTTAACACATTTCGCGACCGTACTGGAGCGGTATTCCAGGATTTTCTAAGATACCAAGTATCCGTGAAGGATAATATTGGGTTCGGCGATGTAGGCCGGATGGAAGACTTGGCCGCAATCGAGGCGGCTGCCGCGCGGTCCGGTGCTGCGGACGTTGTGCAAGGGCTTCCGGACGGCATGGATACGTTGCTTGGCCCGATCTTCGATGGGGGGCACGAGCTGTCTGTCGGCCAGTGGCAGAAGCTTGCCCTCGCGAGGTCGTTTATGCGAGATTCTGCCATTATGGTACTGGACGAGCCTACAGCATCCATGGACCCGATGGCTGAAGCGGAGTTGTTCAAGCGATTCACGGAGCTGGCCGAAGGCCGCATTACGCTGCTCATCTCTCATCGACTCGGAAGCTGCCGAATGGCGGATCATATTCTAGTAATGAAGAATGGCACACTAGTCGAGCAAGGCTCACATGAACAATTGCTAAGCTTGCAAGGAGAATATAGCCGAATGTTCGAAGTGCAGTCATTGGCTTACCGATAATCTAGGTTTCTAACCAACCTGCTATGAACTTCATATCAAGGACGGGGGTGTAGATATGGCATTATTGACGATGATTCTCCGCAAGATGGTGAATAATAAGTGGCTGCAGCTGAACTTATGGTTCGGTCTGACTGTATGCGTGGCTCTATTCTGCTCGATGCCCCTTTATTCTGATGCCATCCTGCAGCGGACGTTGCTGAGGGAGCTCCAGCAGCTTCAAGAGAGGGAAGCCGTATTTCCTGGATATGTAGGGATTAGTACGACCGTCTCCTCCAAGACGACGGACGAGAAGACGAGAAGCCAGATCGCCGAGGCCGATCAATTCGTACAATCGATACCCGAGCGGTTGGGAATGGAAGCAAGAGCGTTCTACCAACAAAGATTTACATCAAAAATGAAAATATACGGGGCGGACGCGTCGGAGCAAGAGAAGAAAGTGCTGAATGCGACAGGCGGCTTTAGGACGCTGACGGACATGGAACATCGGGTTCTTCTTATTGAGGGACGGATGCCCGTCGATCGAACGGACGGCGTCTACGAGGCGCTCGTTACAGAACGCTTCTTGCTGTCGACGAAGAGGGAGCTCGGAGAGGAACTGATCGCCGAAGTGATGACAGGGGATCGTGCACGCTTCCGTGTAATCCCTGTTGGACTTATTGTAACCGATCCGAATGCGGAGCCATATTTGCCTTTTGTTGCAGAAGAGGTCGTTGACGGATTCATGATTCCATTTGAGACGTTCGAGCGCGAGTTTGTACAAGGAGGTAAAGCGGCAATCGCTTTCCTTGAATGGCGTTATGCTATGGAATATGAGCAGTTGAACGTTGAGTTTATCGATCAGCTCGTTAAGGCGGATACCGAGATTAGACGTTTTTTCCAAGGTTATATCGGCATTGCCGAGGTCGAAATTCCGGCAACGCCGACAGCGGCATCATATCATGCGACGGAGAATCAACTGGCCTTTATGATGTTGGCGTTGTATACGCCCGTCATGCTAATGCTCTCCTTCTATTTATATATGGTTGCAAACCTGATTATTAATCAGCAGAAGACGGAGATATCCGTGCTGCGCAGCCGAGGAGCAAGCCGTACGCAGCTGATGACGGCTTATACCGTAGAAGGCTTGCTTCTTGGCCTCAGTGCACTTGCGATCGGACCGTTTCTTGGCGTGAAATTTACACAATTGCTGGGCGCTTCCAGCGGCTTTCTGGAGTTCGTCCAGCGTTCGGCGCTTGAGATCAGCTTGAGCAGCAAGTCTTACAAGATTGGAGCGGTTGCCGTTGGTGCGGCGCTTCTGCTGATCCTGATTCCGGCATTTATGGCTACTCGCGTCAGCATCGTTAGCCACAAGCAGAAGATGGCTCGAGGAGCTAAGCTCTCGTTCTGGTACAAGAGCGGAATTGATATTATTTTGGTCGGATTGGCCATCTATTTACTGATTAACTTCAATAAACGAATGGACGATTTGCAGCGGCTTGCGCTCGATGCCAATGCCTTGCAGGTTGATCCTCTGCTGTTCTTCATGCCCGCAATGTTCACGCTTGGCGGGGGGCTATTGGCGCTTCGCGTCTATCCATGGTTCATTCGGTTCTTATATTGGGCTGGTCGCAGATGGTGGCCGCCGTCGCTTTACCATTCGCTTGTGCAGATCAGTCGCTCATCCGGCCAATATTTGACGATCAAGGTGTTTCTAATTATGACTGTAGCGACAGGGTTGTTCAGTGCCAATGCAGCGCGGACAATTAACGATAATATGGAAAGTAAAATTCAATATGCTATTGGCGCGGATATCACGGTGAAGGCCAAGTGGGAAACCTACGAGTCCGATTCCGGAGGTCAAGCAAGTCTGGCACCGAATTCGAAGCAAATTAAGTACATTGAGCCGCCCATCCAGCCGATGAGAGAGCTGGATGGCGTGGAATCGGCAGCCAAAGTGTTCAGGAAGGAAGACGCGTTTTTCGTAGAAACGAAAAACAAGAGCTCAGGCGTTATGACGGTAATCGGCATCGACACGTTGGATTACGGCAAGACGGTCTGGATGAAAGACGGATTGCTTGATTCTCACATTAACAACTATCTTAATCTTATTGCGCCAGACCCGATGGCGGTGCTCGTCTCTCGTTCCATTGCTGAGGAGCACGGCGTAAAGCCGGGCGATAATATTCGGGTTTATTGGCAGGGACAATCCCAAGCCCTGTTCACTGTATATGGCATTATCGACTATTGGCCGACATGGAATCCTCTGCCTTCCGAAAGGTCGTTCGGAGACATGAAGACGGAGAAACCTCATCTGATCGTTGGACATCTGGGTACAATTCAGAATCGAATTGGATTCGAGCCATACGAGGTATGGTATAAGCTGAAGGCCGGCATTTCCAGCTCGCATATCTACGATCAGCTTGCGGAGAAAGGAATTCCGCTTGTGAGTGTCCGTGACGCAAAGCAGGAATTGATACAGTCCGAAAACGCTCCGCTGCGGATGGCAATGAACGGCGTTATGACGCTTGGTTTTGCCGTTGCAATGCTCATCTGCTTCTTCGGCTTCTTGATCTTCTGGGTACTGACCTTATCCGGACGCACGCTTCAATACGGAGTGCTGCAGGCAATGGGCATTCCGTTCTACCAGGTATTCGGCATGCTTGTCAGCGAGCAGGCGCTCACCTCGGGAGCCGCAATCATTATCGGCGTCTATATCGGCAACTTGACGAGCGATCTATACGTTCCGCTGTTCGAAATGTCTTTCGCAACAACGGAGCAAGTGCCGCCGTTCCAAATCGTGCGCAAGCTTGGCGATTATGTGCAGCTCTATGGCATCGTTGGGCTCACGATTGGCATCGGCTTGTCGATTCTCGTCTACCGGTTGTCGCGTACGCGAATTAGCCAAGCGCTAAAGCTGGGAGAGGAATAATAGGCCTACATGAAAACACGCCAGAACCGGCGTGTTTTTTGCATGCTATCGGCAATCGGCATTTGAATTGCGACTCGTTTTTTCATCAAGTAAAGATTGGATAACATTATAAAGGATTGGCTCTTGCTTTTTTGGTGATTAATCATGGAGAATAATAAACATGCATGATTAATTCGTTGTCGAGAAATGGGGTTGTCATCTTGAGGAGGCGAATTTGGAATAAGGCTGCGCTCATGCTCGCCGTATTCATGTTTATGCAGACGCTTACGGCGTGCGAAAATAATGAAGTGGCAGAAAAGCCGGATACCGAAGGTATGGAACAATCGATGTATACGGATTTAGGCTTAACTAAATATAATCCTCCGATCGAAATTTCACTCGTACGGGAAATAGACGAAGATTTTACTGATTTGATTGCCAATTTTCCGGGGGAGACACTCGATAACAATCGGTGGAGCCAGCTCTACGAGGATGTGCTTGGCATTCGGGTTAAGTACGAATGGACGGCCAAAAGGGATCTCTATCAACAAAAATTAGGATCTGCGCTAGCATCTGGCAATATACCCGATATCGTCAGAGTGAATGCGCAGCAGTTGCGGCAATTGGCAAACGAAGGACTCATGCAGGATTTAACCAGCGTGTACGAGCAGTATGCAGCGCCGTTCACTAAGGATGTGCTGAACCAGGAAGGGACGGGGCCGTTTGAGGCGGCAACGATTGACGGGAAGCTGATGGCGATACCAGAAACGTCGGCATCGATCGAAGGCGCCCAATACTTATGGATACGGACCGATTGGCTGAAGCGGCTCGATTTAAAGCCGCCAGAGACGATGAATGACTTGCTCGCAATTTCGAAAGCGTTTACAGAAGACGATCCCGATGGAAACGGCAAAAACGACACGTACGGGCTGGCGCTCACGCAATATTTGTGGGATCCCGTTATGGGGGCTTTGGATTTTATGGCCGGTTACGGCGCTTACCCAAACATTTGGCTGGAGAATGATATGGGCAAGCTTATGAATGGAGCCGTACAGCCGGAAGTGAAAAAGGCGCTAGCCGTTCTTCAGCAGATGTACCGCGATGGACAAATTGATCCGGAATTTGCGTTGAAGGACGGCCGCAAAGAGAAGGCGATGATCTCGGAAGGGAAAATCGGCATGATGTTCGGAGAGCAATGGGGTTCATTCTTGGTTCAAGCGAGCTACGAGAAGGATGCCGATGCGGACTGGCAGCCATTCCCTATTGTGTCGGATAACGGCGAGAAGCCCAAAGTACCGCTTCGCTTTGCGACTACGCAGTTTCTAGCCGTCAAAAAAGGGGTAGAGCACCCCGAAGCGATCGTGAAAATGATCAATTTGCATCTAGAGAAAAATTGGGGCGTTACAGCGGAATACGAAACCTACTACAGCACTCCGTATCCAGCATGGCAGCTCTCGCCTTTTACTCCCGCGCCATTGCTCAAAAACTACGAGGCTTTTCTCCAGCTGGATGAATTCCGAACCACGGGAGACGAAGCGGTGCTGCATGATGAGGCTAAAGCGATCAAAAAAAATATCGATGCGTATTTGACTAAAAACAACGTGACCGGCTGGGGGTGGGAACGAACTTACGGGCCCAAGGGGGCGTTCTCCATCTTCAGGGATTATGAAAAAAACAATCAGCTGCTCTACGAGAAGTTCGTCGGCGTTCCGACGCAAGCGATTATCGAGAAGCAATCCATATTAGACGATTTGAAGCATAAAACATATATGAACATTATTCTTGGACGGCCTATCGAGGAGTTTGACCGTTTCGTTGAAGAATGGCATCGATTAGGCGGATCGCAGATGACGGCTGAGGTAAACGAGTGGTTTACCAAGAAAGACGGTACATCCTAGATAAGAAGTAGGTTCTCTCATGGCGTTCCTTTAGTATTCCTTGTTCCCTCCATAGATAAAGCTGCTTGCGAGGAGTTGTGTAAGATTGATTAAGATACCCGTCAATTCCATGCGCCATGCTTTGTTTTTAAGGCTTGTTATCATGCATCTCGTCGTCATTTTGCCTATTATCTTACTTGGCGTTTATTTATATAACTGGAGCTACACCAACGCGAGCGAGGACATTTCCAGAAACACCTTGGCGCAGCTGTCATCGTATCTTGAGGACATGAACCGCGAGGTGGAATGGCTGGAGGTTCAGCAATTCGATATGCTGCAGGAAGGAGAGCTTACGAAAGTCGCGGTAACATGGGATATGATGGACAGCGTCGAGAAGAAGGAGAGCATGGACTACTTGGTTCATCGGCTGACCTCCATTAAGAACAGCAGCGCTTATATGAAGGATATATACGTTCATATCCCCTCCATCGGCAAAACGCTCTCATTCGGCAATGCCGTTCACGATCTCGAGCAAGGAAGGTATGACCAAATCCGTGCCGTGTCGGAACGAAACGGGGCGAAGCGTCTCATCAGGCAGGGAGATTCACTTCATCTAAGCGCCTCCAAGTTCGGGGGAAGGAAGGGGGAAGAGCCGCTCTACATCGTGCAGATCGAGCTCGATACGGCGAAGCTGAAGGAATCGTTAAATCAAATGAGCGTTTATGCTGAGAGCGGTTCTTTCCTGATCGCCGATGAGGTGGATTTTATGCTGCTTGGCAACGACAAATCTAGCATTATTTTGAATGAATATTTGCAAACAACCCGCCTTTCGAAAGAAAGTACCCTGCTATTGAAAGTAAATGGACAAACATATCATGTCGACAAAGCCAATTCGCCGGAATTAGGGCTTTCTGTCGTTACGTATTTGCCGGAGGAGACGGTCAAGAGACCGCTTAATAAGTTTAATTTATGGGCTTGGCTGTTCACGGGTACGTCGATTCTCGCTATAGTTGTTTATTCCCTCTCGACATACAGGCTCGTTCATCGGCCGCTGCTGCTGCTTGTTCAGAGCTTCCGCAGAATGGAAGGCGGTACGCTGGATATTCAGATCGATCACGAGAAGAAGGACGAATTCGGTTATTTATATGATCGTTTTAATCAGATGCTGAACAAATTGCAGACGCTGATCGATCAGGATTTTAAGCAGAAGCTGATGATGCAGAAGGCTGAACTGAAGCAGCTGCAGTCACAGATTAACCCGCATTTCCTGTACAATAGCTTCTTTATCCTTAATTCGCTTGCCAAAACGGGCGATACGGATCGTATTGAGCTTTTTACAAATATGCTGGGCGAATATTTCAGATTCATTACGCGCAACGGGGAGGATAATGTTTACCTTTCGGAGGAAATCAAGCATGCAAGGATGTATACCGAGATCCAGAAGCTTAGGTTTTCTAGACGCATAAGCGTACAGTTCGACGAGCTGCCGAAGGAAATGGAGCGCATACGTGTACCAAGGCTTATCGTTCAGCCGATTATCGAGAACGCGTATGAACATAGTCTTGAGAAAATGTCGGAGGAGGGCTTTCTGCGCATCTTCTTTGTACGGAATGAGCAGGAATCCATGATTGTCGTCGAAGACAACGGAAGCCGGATCGACGACGCTCTAATCGACGCTTTGAACGGTCAAATGGCAAATAACGGGGAAGCGCATGAAATGACAGGGATCATTAATATCCACCGTCGGATTATACTGACCTATGGCGAAGGCAGCGGCTTGTTTCTATCAAGAAGTGAGTTAGGTGGCTTGCGAGTCGAAATACGCATAAATTCAAAGGAGGCGGATGGGGATGCACCGGCTGCTAATCGTCGATGACGAGGAAATTATAACCGACGGACTTTATGAGGTGTTGAGCAAGCTCATTCCGGATCAATTGGACGTTTGCAAGGCGTATTCGGCTAAGGAAGCTTTGGAATGGATGTCGCGAACGCGCATCGATATTGTAATGACTGATATCGCCATGCCGGGCAAGAACGGATTGGAGTTGTCGGAAGAAATATTGACGTATTGGCCGAGATGCAAGGTCATTTTTCTTACGGGACATAGCGAATTCGATTTTGCTTACCGGGCATTTCAAATGCCGGATGTCCGTTATTTGCTGAAGACAGAAGGGTATGCGAAAGTGACGGAAGCCGTCCGGGGCGCCTTGCTCGATATTCAGCGAAGCACGGTCGAGAACATGTTGCTTGAGCAATCACGTGAGCAGAAGTATGCATACGAGTTCATGGCGCAAGGTGATTATATGAGGCAACTGCTGCATGAGAGCGATTCGCTCTGTTCGGAGCAGAAGGAGCTCATGGAGGAATTCGGCCATTTGAATATCGGACTGGACCCAACGAAAACTGTCATGCTCGTGCTTGCTAGGTTGTCGTACCCGTCCGGCATGACGTATACGGAGAGGAGCAAGCTGCTTGCTTCGGCCAGGACGATATGGGATTCCTTGCTGAAGGACCATGTGAAGAGCATCGGAATTGTCGATCGGCATGGTGACCTTATGTGGTTCATACAGCCTGGAAGTGAAAGCGGTGGGAAACCAGCCGTCGACTTTGCATGTTATATCGAGGGGGTACTCGAGCTTATCCAAGAAGCCTGCCTCTCCTCTCTTAAACTGGAAATCACGTTGACAATAAGCGGAGCAAGCTGCGATTGGACGGCCATCACCCAGCAATATGAGAGACTGCGCCGACTGCAGCAGCTTAGGATCGGAACCGGCATTGGCATGATTCTAAGGGATCATGACGAGAATATGGACGGATTTTCGGGGAAAGAAGCATTCGTACCGAGCCGTAAAGTAGAAATTATGGCTGCACATTTGGAGGCTGGCCGTGCGGAAGAGTTTTATTCTGATTGGGAGCAATTGTCGAGAGTGGCGCTGCTTCACAACGAGCAAGCGCAGCGATCCATCGAAGCTTATTATTCGGTTGCTCTGATACTCTACTCGTGCTTGAACAAGCTGGGGTTGCAAAGCCGCCTTGATGATCACGGGAAGCTGATGCGACTGGACTGCCATGCCTCGATGAAGGAGGGGTTCGAGTATTTGAAGCAAACCGCGGAAGCGATTTTCCGATATAAGCAGAGCGATGAGCGGGACAGAACCTCGCAAGTTATTGACCGAATCTGCCAGTACATCGACGACCATCTGAGGGAGGACCTTTCTTTGGTAAGGCTTGCGGAAATCCACTACTTCAATCCATCCTATCTGTCGCGTTTCTTCAAGCAGGAACGAGGCATTAATCTATCTGAATATATCGACACCTGCAGAGCAAGAAAAGCGAAGGAACTGCTGCATGACAACGATTTGAAGGTAAGAGAGGTTGCCGTATCAGTCGGGTATGAAGCCGCTCATTCGTTCACGCGTTTCTTCAAGAAGGTGACGGGCATGACGCCCCAAGAGTATCGCGATTCACTCAACGTATAATAGATGAATTCCAATGAACAAGGCGAAAGGATAAGGTTTCTCTTATCCTTTCGCCTTGTTTATTGTTTCTGCGCGCAGCCGGTTGTTGCAGTACTGCAATTTGAAGGGTAAAAACATAGGGTTCGTCAGGTTGTGGATGTATCTTGAAGACGATAAATTGATGTAACGAGAGGCCGAGCGGTGCCGCGGATCGCAATCGAAGTCTTATATTTCTCGGAATGAATCGAGCCACGCCGCCAAATGACGGCGACAGCCGTTTCACCTTGTGAAATTGTTTAATAAATACGGTAGTTGCCGCTTAATGCCAGCAGACTGAAGAAATACAGGCAATTATCGTAATAGCGCCGATCGCCGGTACGGAGGGGCGTGTCCCAGAACAAGCGGACAAAATAGGCGGCATCGGGTCCGTCCGCAGCGAGAGATGCCATTGCATTCGTGGCGAGAAGGCCGATCGGATGCAGCGCCAGTTCCTCAAATGGTTTGCCTTCGATAGTATAGCGACGATAGTCGGAAACATCGATGTTGCGGAAGAACGCCTGGATGCGATTACTTTGATTGATTTGCCATGGGTCCTTGCGGAACCATTCATAGTCAAGTCCGATATTCGCCGCTACGCGGTAAGCGTCACTGAAGAAATGCCGAAAGTCGCCGTGCCGCTGAGGTACCGCAGGTGTTCCGTCATAGTTAGCGTATTCGGGGGAGAGTCCCGTTTCCGGATGGCAGGCGGCATGCAGGTAAGCGCGACTCGCTTCAGCGGCATCTCTCCAGAACGGCCTGTCCTGTTCATCGGCATGAATCGCGAACAATTCATAGAAGTGCGGAAGATGATAGGAGGGATCGCTAAACGGCGATTCAGGTATGAATTTAATCAGCTTCGTTGCTGGATCCCACATCGGGTCGCCTTCGCCGTTCTCTCCCTGATGGATGCATGCGCGCAGAATTGTTTTGGCTTGCTCGGAATAATCAAACGGCACTGGCCCGTTACCCCAGCGGTTCGAGGCGAAAATTAAGGCCATGGCGAAAAATTCTTCCCCGTCGGGTGCTGGACCTTGAGAAATACGAGAGCCGTCCGGCTTGCAGTGCCACGCGAAGTAATGCTTGTAACGCCCGTCCTTATGCTGCATGAACGTCTTCGCATAGTTCCATAGCCTGTCGAATTCATCTTTTTTGTTCATTTGCACCGCCATCATCATGCCGTAAGACATGCCTTCTGAGCGTACATCCAGATTGCCGGTATCTAGAAGATACCCTTTGTCGTCGCCCAAAGGGTAATAGATGCGCATTTCAGAGCTGCCATAGAACAGTTCGTTCCAAGCCTGCTCCAGCTTGCTTTCGATTTCCTGAAAGGAATACCCAAGTTCCTTGAATAGATTTCTGTAGCTGCCTGTATGGAAAGCACCTTGGTTTGAGTCTGACATTGTCGCAACCTCCACATTACATTTTTTTGAACCTATCATAACATGGTCGATGCTTAAGGAATTATAGCGTTTACTTTAAAAAATATAGCACTTTTCAATTTTCGAAGAGAGAGGGCTGCCTCATGCATAGCGTTATTATTGTCGACGACGAACTATTTTTCCGCAAAGACTTTATAGGAATGATAGATTGGGAGGGCAACGGTTATCAAGTGATCGGTGAAGCGGCTAATGGCAAGGACGCGCTTGCCATGATTAGAGATAAAAAACCCGATCTTGTCATCACTGATATCCGAATGCCCGTACTCGACGGTCTTGCCTTAATCCAAGCTGCGGAGGAGGAGAAGCTCGATACCGAGTTCGTTATTATAAGCAGGCATACCGATTTCTGTTATGCGCAGCAGGCCGTTCGTTTGGGCGTATTGGATTATGTGCTTAAGCCTATCGAAGAAGATGACTTTGTTTGTGCACTTGTGAAGCTGCACGACAAGCTGGAGAAGAAAAAACAGCTTCAAGTGCGTAAACGCATGCTGAACAACCAGAAGCAGATCGAAACATTGATCAGGGGAGAATCGACGGGGACGGCGAAAGAGGAAAGCATAGTGCTGGAAATGGCGATCGGATCAGAGGCGTTTACATACACGTTAATTGAGCTGAATAACGTTCATCCTTGGAGCGGAAGGAAGCTTCCGTTAGAGGAGAAAATTCGGGCAGACATTCGGGATGCGATACAGCAAATCGTCCCAAGGGCGTCAGAGCCGTTTATATACGAGCACGGAAGAACCTATGGGTTGATCGTTCCCTCCATGTATCTTGCTGGCGTTGGAGGAAGCATAAAGACGTTTATGGAGCTTTTATTAATGCGGCTCGAACATCGCTATGGGCTTCCGTATCGCGCATACGCGGGAACAACGGTCAAGCAATTGGATAAGATCAAGGAATCGTATGCAAGCGCCAAGAAAGCAGTAACTAGCAAGTATTACAGAAGCGCCGAGTGTTTCATTGCATATAGCGAAGTGAAAGAAACAACATTGGTTTACGGACAATTTGACGACGACCTATATCGGAAGTTGGTAGAGGCAGTAGAGGAGAATGATTCATATGAAATCAAACTGGTCGTTAATCGGATATTTTCTGAATTTCGCGAGAAACGTTTCTCGCCCGAGGCGATTCAAACAAGCATCGTACATTGCGTGCTATTGATTAGTATATCGATTAGAAGCATGGAAGGTGATGAAACCGAGCTGACGTCCTTTGAGCCAATTATAAATTGGTATGATTATAATGTCACGTTAGACGAGATCAAACGGCTGCTTAACGCTTTCGTTTTCGAAGCAAGCGATTTGATCAACATGCTATACAGAACCTACGGGAAGGGGAGAATTCACAAAATCAAAACGTACATTGACCAAAATTACAGCAAAAATATTAGTTTGAAAATCATTGCTGGTCAATTCTATTTGAATCCGGCTTATTTAGGACAGCTCTTCAAAAAAAAATACGGTGTGTACTTTAATGAATATCTGCAGCAGGTGAGAATTACAGAAGCGAAAAAATTGTTGAGGATTAAGGACTTGCGCATATACGAGGTGGCAGAGCGTGTCGGGTTTAACAATTCCGATTATTTCATCACTCAATTCGATAAGCTGGAGCAAATGTCACCTTCCGAATATCGAAACAAATGGAACCTGCAATAGTTTTTTGACCAAGGGATGTTAGTTGGCAGTGCTGCTTGAATTGCGATTTTGCATTCTGATCGGATTCATCTGCATAACAACTAGAAATTGACGGGTAATGACTGAGAACTTGGCGGGTTGTTCCTTGCCGAGGTTAACCTTACTATGTTCAATAATAGGGAAAGAGGTGAAAGCTTTTTGACAAGCAAGAAGCGCTTTGGACTCATTGCCGCCCTTGCAGTGACCGCCACAGCGATATTCCTTCTCAGCCAATTGCAGGCTAACCGGAATGAATCGGAGCAGCGGCCTGATGTGAAGCTGTCGGCTTATCTGAAGGAAGAGACGGTAGAGCTTAGCAAGAAAAGGGATAGCACATATGAAGTGGATTTACTCATGGATGATTTCCCGATCGGGGCTGAGGTTGTACAAATTCGCGCCTTGCTTCACATTCCGGTTGCATTCGAAGTCGGTTCGATCGTTCTGAACCTCAATAATGTTTCGGCGGCAAATGTCGCCTTAAAGCCTTCCGATGAAGGATTGGAGCTTTGGATCAGCAATGACGACGGTTCCAAGGTTTCATTCACGAATCTTGACGGCAGCAAAGCGCTGGCTATGATTACATTAAAACAAAAGCGGGAGTTGATTGTGAAAATGAAAGATGAATTGAAGGTAAGCAGTCTGGAAATCTTGGAATCCAATCATAATAACACGGCATATGACGTTAACCAGGCAACCTCGAAGCTGAGCTATGAGCCGCCTGCCAGCGCGGTCGGGAAGCTTCCGCAGAACGGCAATCCTCTCGTATCCCATAAATTCGGCGCAGATCCTTATGCTCTCGTATTTAATGGCCGTGTTTATATTTACAATACCTACGACGTACTAGAATACGACTCCGCTGGAGAGGTGAAGGATAACTCTTACGGATCAATCAAGCGGCTGTCGATCGTTTCCTCCTCGGACTTAATGAACTGGACGGATCATGGTTTCGTAGTTGCCGCTGGTCTAGACGGGGAGGCGAAGTGGGCGACGCAATCCTGGGCGCCGGCAGCGGCGCATAAGGTAATTGACGGCAAGGATAAGTTCTTCCTTTACTTCGCGAATAACGCCAGTGGCATTGGCGTGCTGACGAGCGACAGCCCGACGGGACCTTGGATCGATCCGATCGGCAAGCCGTTAATTTCGAGATCGGCGCCGGCCGCAGAAGGCGTGACATGGCTGTTCGATCCGGCCGTGCTGGTCGATGATGACGGCAAGGGCTACATCTACTTCGGCGGTGGTATCCCAGAGGGCAAAGAGGAGAAGCCGGATACGGCTCGCGTTATGCAGCTAGGTGACGACATGATCAGCGTCGTCGGCGAAGCCGCTGTCATTCCAGCGCCATTTATGTTCGAGGATGCCGGGATCAATAAAGCAGGAGGCACTTATTATTACACGTACTGCTCGAATTTCTATGACGGTATTCGTCCAGAAGGGAGTCCGCCTGCAGGGGAAATCGCTTACATGACAAGCGATCATCCTATGGGGCCATGGACATACCAAGGGACCATTCTGAAAAATCCCGGCCACTTCTTCGGCGTGGGCGGCAATAATCACCATGCGATGTTCCAATTCCAGGACGAATGGTACATTGCGTATCATGCGCAGACATTATCAAAGGCGATGGGTGTACCGAAAGGCTATCGATCGACGCATTTGAACAAAGTGAGCTTCGGCGCGGACGGCTCGATTCTAGAAATTGAAGCGGATTTGAAAGGCGTACCGCAGCTCGATAAGCTTAACCCGTTCGTGCGAGTGGAGGCGGGAACGCTTGCTTGGAGCGCAGGCATTGATGCGTTGCCTCATAAGATGGACGATAACGGAACGACGGTAGAAGAGGTTGCAATCGGAGCTATTCACAACGGCGATTGGACAGCTGTGTCAGGCGTGGACTTCGGCGCCGGCGCCTCTACGTTTTCGGCGTTCATAGCAGGCGGAAGCGAGGCTGCCGTCATAGAGCTTCGTTTGGACAGTCCGGATGGCGATTTGATAGGTACGCTTGCTGTTCCACAGGCAGACGGATCGGCAGGCTGGACAGAAATAAATACGGTGGTTGAAGGCGCCGTAGGCATTCACGATCTGTATTTTGTGTTCAAAGGCAAAGCCGATACGGATTTGTTCACGTTTCGCGCATGGCAGTTTTCTAAATAATTGAATTGAACAGAAAAAGACTTGCAGCCTCTTCGCTGCGAGTCTTTTCTTTGATGTAAAGCAGAGGTTTTGTTGTTAGTGGAGTTCCTATATTGGTTGAACTAAAGAAATACAGTTTAAGCGCAGCGAGAAGATCGTTCTGGAGAAACGAAGTGTTCGCCTTTGTAGCCGGATTTTTACCTTTAAATGACTTAGTCAATCAAAAAATCTGGTTACAACCGCGATCGTAAGAATGATCTTCTCGCGCAGCGACCAAAACGAGAAACTTTAGTTCAACTTATATAGTTCAATTGAAAAAAGGCCTTAGCTTGCGATTTAGGGTTCAATTTGTTGTTTTTTAGTTGTTAATCGAGACCAAAGCTATCGTTTATAGGGTAAACGAACAAGAAATGAACAGGTACTTCTACAGAAATGAAAGCGTTAAAATAAATAGTAATAACGGGGAAAAATGAGGA
This sequence comes from Paenibacillus sp. MCAF9, assembly GCF_052114265.1. Taxonomy (NCBI): domain Bacteria; kingdom Bacillati; phylum Bacillota; class Bacilli; order Caryophanales; family Paenibacillaceae; genus Paenibacillus; species Paenibacillus sp. MCAF9. The sequence goes on along the minus strand of NZ_JBFREL010000008.1, from coordinate 47,028 downwards.
GGTTAGCGGTATTGGCGAAGTTAGAATTGCCGGGAGAAGCAATCGGCGGGATGATTCTGAAGGCGGTCGGCCTTAAGCGTGTATTCGGTAGAGGCAGCGGCGCCGTCACCGCGTTATCGGATGTTCATTTGGCTATACCGGCCGGATCGATGGTTGCGCTTAAGGGCAGGTCCGGTTCAGGCAAGACGACTTTGCTGAATATGCTCAGCGCGCTTGACGAGCCAACGGAAGGGCAAGTGTTTTTCCGAGACAGAGAAATTACGCGTATGCCCGGAAAAGAGAGAAGTGCTCTGAGGCGCAAAGAAATCGGCCTCGTCTTCCAGTCATTTGGACTTATTCCGCTCATGAATGCATACGAGAACGTGGAATTCGGCCTGCGCGTTGCGGGCACGCCGTTTAAGGGCAATCGGGAGGCGGCGGAACGGGCATTGGAGCAGGTTGGAATGAAGGAAAGAATGAAGCACCGGCCGGCCGAGCTCTCAGGAGGAGAGCAGCAGCGCGTGGCGATCGCAAGGGCAATTGCCCACGAGCCTGTGCTGCTCATCGCGGACGAGCCGACGGCGGAGCTCGATAGTCGAATGGGCTTTCAAGTAATGAGAGTATTCCGGGAGCTCGTTAATCGTTCTGGTATGACGGTCGTTCTGACCACGCATGACCCGGGCATTATGGAGCTTGTCGATCATGTCATTTCATTGGAGGATGGAAGAATTGTATCGCAAACGAACATCGAATAAGGGAGGCGGACCGCTGCTTTCAGGCGTGCGCCGATCGGCAGTGGCGTTGGCATTGATGCTAGCGCTGTCCGGATGCGGCCTTCTCCCTGCAGAGCAATCTGCTTTGCAGCCGCCGCTTGTTCAGCCGGCGCAGGAGCAATTGGATATCGTAGAAGCAAGCCGCGGATCGATTCAGACGTATCTGAAAGGAACGGCTCATTTCGTTTCCTCGAGCGCGGAGAACTTGTCATTCAAGGAATCGGGAGGCCGGCTCAAAGCAATCAAGGTAAGCGCCGGGCAGGAAGTTCACGCTGGCGATCTGCTCGTGGAGCAGGAAACCGGTGATCTTGAGCTTCAGGTTAGCCTTCAACGGCTTAACGTGGAACGAGCAGAGCTGCTGTTCAAGCAAGCGTATCTTGACGGCGCGTCGACCACTGACTTGCGTTTGCGCGAAATCGATCTCGAACGCGAGAAAATATCGCTTCAGTCGATGGAGAAGCGTCTTGCCAAATCACGTCTTTATGCGACCCTATCCGGAACGGTGACGTTCGTGGAGACGCTGAATGCGGGCGACTTTGTGAACGCCTACCAGGCTATCGTATCGATTGCGGATACGTCCCGCATTCAGCTTACGTATGTTGCAGCAGACATGAAGGAGGTACAGCCGGTCGAAGCAGGAATGCCGGTCAATTTGAAATACAAGGGAAAGGCGTATACGGGCAAAGTGCTGCAATCTCCTTCGACTGTTCCTATCGGAACGGATGGATCCAAAGCAGAGCGCAATGCTGTAACGCTCTACATGAGCATGGATAAGGCCCCGGCAGGTATCCAAATCGGAGATAGCGCCGAGCTGACGATCGAGCTTCAGAAGCGCGAGAACGTCATCATCCTGCCTCGCTCGGCCATTCGTTCTTACATGGGGCGCTATTACGTACAGGTGGCGGAAGGCGAGCGACGCAAGGAGGTCGACGTTGAGGTGGGGCTGATAACGCCGACGGAGGCCGAAATCATTAAGGGACTCGAGGAAGGCCAGAAGGTCATCTTGAACAACTAACTAACAATGAAGACCGGGTACAGCAATGTATCCGGCGCTGGGATGGGGTGTACGTATGGCCTTATGGACGATGATCCTTCGAAAGATGGCAAACAACAAGTGGCTGCAGATGAACCTTTGGATCGGCCTTACGGTGTGCGTGGCTTTGTTCAGCTCCATGCCGCTTTACTCCGAAGCCATATTGCAGCAGACGCTGCAGAAGGAGCTTCAATCGGTGCAGCTTCAAGAAGGCGTGTATCCGGGATATATTCGCATCGGAACGACAGTATCCTCGTCGACCGTGGACGAGAAGACAGTAGAGGCCATCAGGCGGGCTGACCGATTCGTGCAAACGATACCGGGAAGAGCGGGACTTGAAGCTTTATCCGCTTATCAACAACGCTTCACGCAGCGAATGAAGGTGTACGGAGCGGATGCTACGGATCAGGAGAAGCAGTCGCAAAAGGCGGCGGGCAGCATCAAGTCGCTATCCGGTCTTGAGAAGCGCGTTCGCCTGATCGACGGCGTGATGCCAGCCGTACGCACGGACGGCATTTACGAGGCTCTCGTTACGCAGAAGTTCCTTATTGCGACGAAGCGTGATCTCGGGGATGAATTGATCGCGGAAGCGCCGGACAAAATGAAGTTCCGCTTTATCGCGGTAGGGATCATGGAGACGGATCCGACTGCTGATCCTTATTTGCCTTATCTCGCTTCAGAGGACAGCGATGGTTTTATTATTCCATTCGATCAATTCGAGAGCGATTTTATAATTGGAGGCAAGACGAAGCTCGCGAGCCTCGATTGGCGCGTGGCGCTTGATTACGAGAAGTTAACGATCGATTCGATTGATGCATTCGTACAGGCCGACAAGGACATCAGGCGATATTTCCGTGGTCGCATCGGCGTCGACGAAGTCAATATCCCTGCCACATCGACTGTGGATGCCTATCAAGGAAAGCAAGAGAAGCTTGATATCATGATGCTGTCTCTTTATTCGCCGGTCATGCTGATGCTCGCCTTTTATCTCTACATGGCCGCCAATCTTATTATTGAACGGCAAAAGACGGAGATTTCCGTCCTGCGCAGCAGAGGGGCAAGTCGTCTGCAGATTATGACGGCCTATACGTTCGAGAGTCTATTTCTTGGCGTTAGCGCACTTGCGGTTGGACCTTTTCTCGGCATTCTGTTCACTAAAGTATTAGGCGCCTCGAACGGTTTCCTAGAGTTCGTCGATCGTTCGGCCCTTGAGGTCAGTCTGACCAGCAGCGCTTACTTGATGTCAGGTGCAGCGGTAGCTGCCGCATTGGTTTTGACTCTCATACCGGCTTTCATGGCGACCAGAGTCAGCATCGTCAGTCATAAGCAGCAGAATGCCCGCCATAACAAGCTGACGTTTTGGCATAAGACTGGACTTGATTTTATCCTCGTCGGCGTTGCTATGTATTTGCTCTATAATTTCAACAAACGGCAGGAGGATTTGCAGCGGTTAGGGCTTGATTCGGATGCTTTCCAGCTCGATCCGATGCTGTTTCTGATGCCTTCGCTTTTTGCTCTCGGGGGCGGCTTGCTGCTGCTGCGGGTTTATCCGTGGTTCATACGTCTAATCTATTGGGCAGGCCGCAGATGGTGGTCGCCAGCGTTGTACAACACGCTAATACAGATTAGCCGATCGTCCGGTCAGTATCAGACGATCAAGCTGTTTCTGATCATGACCGTGGCGACAGGACTCTTTAGCGCGAATGCGGCCCGAACCATAAACGACAACATGGAGAGCAAGATTCAGTACGCCATCGGAGCGGATATGTCGATTATGACCCGCTGGGAAAGCGATGCGCGTCCCTCAACCTATATGTCGTCGGCCTCTCAAACACTGACCGAACCGACACCGTCCAGCTCGAGCCGGGTAAATTACATCGAGCCGCCGTTTCAGCCGTTCGAAGAGCTGGAAGGCATTGAGGCGAGCGCTAAAGTATTTAAGAAAGAGAATGCGCGCTTCGTCACGCCTGCCAGCGGGGCAAGCGGAGCGACGACGCTCTTTGGCATCGACACGATGAACTTCGGCCAGACGACATGGATGAAGGATGGGCTGCTTGACTATCCCATTAACGGCTACCTTAATCTCCTCGCGCCTAATACGAAGGCGGTACTGATCTCTCGTTCAATCGCGAAGAAGGCAAAAGTAAAGCCAGGCGACACTATCAGCTTGTCCTGGGACGGGCTCGATCAGGCGCAATTCGTCGTCTATGGCATTATCGACTATTGGCCAAGCTGGAATCCGCTTCCTACGGGCAGCAAGGATAATGAAAAAGCGGTTCAGCCCAACTTGATCGTAGGCCATCTCGGAACAATTCAGAAGAGACTTGCTGTAGAGCCATACGAAGTATGGCTGAAACTGAAGGATGGCGTTACAAGCCAATTCGTCTACGACCAACTGGCTGAGAAGAAGCTGCGAATCATCCAGCTTCAGGATGCCACGCAAGAGCTGATTGAATCGAAAAACGATCCGTTCAGACTCGCAATCAATGGCGTTATGACACTCGGATTCGTTATCTCCATGCTCATTAGCTTTTTCGGCTTCTTGCTGTTCTGGGTGCTCACGCTGTCAGGTAGAACACTTCAATACGGCGTACTCGGGGCAATGGGTATTCGGTTCGGACAAATAATCGGCATGCTCGTCAGCGAACAATTGCTGACTTCGGGAGCGGCAGTTGTTCTGGGTGTTTTCATCGGCAATTCGATAAGCGAGCTATTCGTACCGCTCTTCGAGATGTCCTTCGCAACGAAGGATCAAGTGCCGCCTTTTGAAATGATTCAGCAGCTCAGTGATTATTTGCAGCTGTACAGCATCGTCGGCATTACGCTGACCCTGGGTTTGCTTATTCTCGGTTACCGCTTGTCGAGAATCCGGATTGCACAAGCACTCAAGCTTGGAGAGGAGTAAACGATGATTAGAAGTGAAGGACTCGTCAAAATTTACAAAATGGCGGATCTTGAGGTGTTCGCTCTGCAAGGTCTGGATCTACAGGTCGAGGCCGGCGAGCTAATGGCGATTATCGGCAATTCAGGCAGCGGCAAGTCGACTCTCCTGAATATGCTGGGGGGACTTGACAAGCCGTCGGCCGGCAAACTTTATGTGGACGGCAAAGACCTGCTGAAGTTTGGAGAAAAGGAACTGGTAGACTATAAGCGCGATACAGTCGGTTTTGTATGGCAAAACAATGCGCGTAATCTAATTCCTTATTTAACGGCGCTTGCTAATGTGGAGCTTCCGATGCTGCTTCGCGGCAAGCACCGGCGGGCACGGGCTATGGAGCTACTGGAGGCGGTGGGGCTTGGCCACCGGATGAAGAACAGGCTGAATGAGCTGTCAGGCGGTGAACAGCAGCGGGTGGCGATCGCAATTGCGCTTGCCAACGATCCGAAGCTGCTGCTCGCCGATGAGCCAACAGGATCCCTCGATACGAACACATCGAATCAAGTACTCGATTTGTTCCGAGCGCTTAATCGATCGATCGGAATTACGATCGTAATTGTAACGCATGATCCGGAACTGGCTCGCAAGGTGGACCGGGTCGTCCAGATTAGGGATGGCAAAACGTCGGCAGAGATGATCCGCAAAGTCTCGTACGCTGATGAGCTGGCCATGTTGGATGCCGAAAGCGCCATGCTGGAGGCGGAGAGCCACACGGAATATGCGGTGCTGGATAAAGCGGGTCGGTTGCAAATTCCTTCCGGTTTCCTAGACACGGAAGGATTCAAAGAAATCAACAAGGTGCGGGTAGAAATGGAGGATGGCCGCATTGTCCTCTATCCGCGTTAGGAACGCACGGAAAGTTAACGTAGCAGCAAACTTAAAAAGTATGACGTGATTGGGAAACCTCCTATAAAAAAGCAAAAACCTCATTTCCCGCTATTAGGCGAGGATGAGGTTTTTTTGCTAGAAATGTCAGACGAATCCGCCAAGCAAAAATGTAAGCGGTTACGCGATAATGGAAAACAACTTACGATATTCGTTAGCACTTACACCGGTATACGCTTTGAACTTTTTATAGAACCAATCCATCTCCGAATATCCGATCTCATTCGCGATTTCGTACACCTTCATGTCCGTATTCTCAAGCAGCAGCTTTGCTTTCTCCATGCGCTGCTGCAGCAAATATTCATTGAAGGTCATATTTTCCTGATACTTGAATTTTTGACCTAAATACGAGCAATTGAAATGCAGACTGTTGGAAATTTGCTTTAAGGTAATATTTTGATGCAGCGATTCATCGACATATTCCTTGACCCTCTCGATGATATTAGGCTGAGGCTGGGCATCATTTTCCACAGGCGTCCATGATAGCGCTTTATTTTTATCGTTTACACAATCAAGCTCGCCTTTGACGGTCAGAAGACATGAAGTCAGTTCAACAGAAGAAACAGGGTCTGGCAAATAATCGTTTACTTGGTAATAGAGAGCCTTTCGGGCAAGCTGGAAGTCGTTGCTTCCGCCTATCAAGACGAGCGGTACGCGGCTCTTCCGGCGAATGTAATCACAAAGAAACAAGGCGTCATGGTGAGAGCCGTTCATGCCGACCAGGATGAGCGAAAAATAGTTTCGATCGAGAAATTCGATAGCGTCCGCAGAGCTGTTCGCATAAGCGTCCAATTCAAATCCAATTCCATTCCACTCTGGCATATGTTGCAACATCTCCATCGACGATGTGGAGTCATAGTCGACAAGCAGCACTTTATACACGATGGTTACCTCCCAATTGCATTTGCTTGAGCGTAAACGTCTACCGCCGTCTTTGGCTGTAAAAGCTAACGTTTCGCTGTGAAATATAAGCACAGTAAATCAACAGATGCTTTACATTCTTATACTTGTACTTAGGGGTTTCCCTGACGGGAGATAAGTCTACGCTTTAATTATGTAAATTGGGGGCAGTGGATACAACGTGCTTTTCTTTGCATTGCCTGCAGGTTTTTACTTGTTGAAAAAAAAACGGCTTTTGGTGAAAGTAAATGATTTCCAATCTAGAATATGACGGGTAATAAACCTGATATTCAACAGGTTGTTGCTTGCCTTATGAAAGCGCTACACTTTCGAGGTAGTTCAATATGTTAAGGGGGATTCGCAATGAAGATTCGTAAATTAATGGTTTTGTTATGCGCGCTCGTTCTCGTTCTTTCTGCATGCAGCAGCGGTTCGGGCAACAGCAAGAACAACGGAACAAACGGCGGCTCGAAAAATGGCTCGGGCAATGCGGGCACGGAGACGACCGTTCCTGAGGGCGACGGAGAAGAAGAGTTATACAGCTCGCCCGAGATGGACTTCGACATGGGTGGAAGAACGATCAAAGTCGTTGCCTGGTGGGATATGGCGATAAAAGAAGACAATCCGGATAACATACAACGCAAGAAAAACCTCGATGAACTGATGAAGAAGCATAACTTCAAAATGGAATACGTAGCGGTCGACTTCGGCGAATATCAACAAAAAGTAACAGCATCCTTGCTTGCGGGCGAACCGCTTGGCGATATCGTCCGTTTGGGAAGAAACTATACGATCCCGACATTGGTTAAGCAAGATTTGCTATGGCCGGTCGACGAGTATACGAAAAACACGAAAGTGTTCAATCAAAAGGCGACAAACGAATTCTTTGCTTATGAGGGCAAAGGCTATGCGTTCACAGAAGACCAGGGCAACCTGATTCAAGGCATTTTCTACAATCGGACGCTCTTGAATCAGCTTGGCATCAAGGCGCTTCAAGATTATGTGAACGAAGACAACTGGAATTGGGATACATTCGTTCAAGCAGCGAAAGAAGCCAATAAAGATACAAACAACGACGGCAAGCTGGATACTTGGGGGCTTGCAAATTCTCAAGTTGTCGAGCATGCGATGTATTCGAACGGTGCTCACCTGACGAAAGGTGACAAGCAAAACCTGGATGATCCAGCAACGCAGGAAACATTGAATTTCTTGTCGAAACTCGCAACCGAACAAGTGTACAGACCGACTGAGGGTGGAGATTGGACGGAGCCTGGACAGTTTTTCCGTCAAGGAAATACGCTCATGTATGCCGGTGCCATTTATGAACTGAATGGCTTCAAAACTGATATGCCGGATGCGGATATCGGCTTCGTACCGTTCCCTAAAGGACCAAGCGCAACGGAATATCATTCCGGCGAAGGCGCCTACCAAGCAATAACAATTCCAAAGGCAGTGGAGCATCCAGAGCAGCTGCTTTACATTTGGGAAAAAATTAACGATATCGACTCCGAATACGACTATCCGGGTCAGGCGTCCCTTGAAAGCAGTTTTGCGAACGAGGATGACATTAACAACGCCAAGCTAGTTGGATCTGGCATGATCGTATTCGACCATGGCACGTACGGCGATGCTTTGAAGTTCTGGGACTTTGTCGGAGAGATCAACAGCGGGGTATCGGTATCTACAGTTGTCGAGAAGTATAAACCGGTATTCCAAGCGGCGATTGATGCGGTGTATGGTTCTTAACATGTAATAAAGGGTGAGAGACAGTCCCCATTTTAGAACTATTTCTAATGGGGACTGTTGTTGAATTTAACTTCTTACTGCAGGAGGGAGAAAAGTTGAACTTCAGAAAGAAGAACTACATCGCAATTATACTCGTTCTCACCGTAGTGGCAACTTCTATATGGGCTTTCTACCCTTCAGATTCGAAGGATAGCAGACGCGTAATGGCCATGGGAGATTTCGACGCTGTTACGGCATCAGCAGGAGAAGACAGTTATGATGCGTATTTGACTAGCCACATAAATGCTGGTCGGCCGGAAGAAGTCATCCGAATAGAGGGCGAGAAGTTCTCGGGAACGACTGGAGAAGGGTTCGACATAGCGGACGATTTAGAAGGACTGTCCGGCAAGGCGGTTGTCACTCCGGATAACGGCTCCATTGTGTGGGATGTACTGGTAAAACAAGCGGGTCTGTACAACATAAGAATTCATTATTTGCCGATCGAGGGAAAAAGCTCTGCGATCGAAAGGCAGTTTGCCATTAACGAAAAAGTCCCTTTTAAGGGAGCGGATATTTTATTATTCGATCGCGTTTGGGGAAATCGACAGGACGAAATCGAGCGTGACGATCGCGGCAATGAAATCAGGCCAAGGCAGGTAGAAAAACCAGCATGGCAAATCGGAATTTTCACGGATCGAAATGGATATTATGACGAGCCTTACTCCTTTTACTTTGAGAGCGGGCAGCAATCGTTTTCCTTGACGGCCTTAAGGGAACCGATGGCGATTGATTATATTGAGCTGTATCAGGAACCAGTTTTGTATTCGTATGAGGATATGAAGAAAGAGTATGAGACCAAAGGAATCAAGGCAGTATCGGATCAATACCTTGAAATCCAAGCGGAGGACGCGGTCGCCAAATCATCTCCTACGTTATATCCGCTGGCGGACCGGTCGAGTCCGACGGTCATCCCTTACAATGTGTCGAAGCTTCGAATCAATACGATCGGCGGAACAAACTGGAAGCTTCCTGGACAGTGGATCGAGTGGGAGTTTGAGGCCCCGGAAGACGGCTTATATCAGATCGCGTTAAAGCAAAAGCAGGATACGCTGCGCGGCATATACGCCACTCGAAGCCTGACGATTGACGGAGAGACTCCTTTCCTGGAGATGAAGCGCTTGCGCTTTAATTTCAACATGGATTGGGAGATGAACGTACTGGGCGATGAAGAAGAGCCGTATTTGTTCCATTTGTCCAAGGGAACGCATCGCATTCGAATGGAAGTTTCACTCGGCGATATCGCCCCGCTCATTCGAACGATTGAATCCAGCGTGCTGCAGCTTAATGAGATGTATCGGAAAATATTGATGATTACGTCAAATACGCCCGATCCGTTCCGTGATTACCAATTAGGGAAGCGGATACCGGACATGGTTAAGACATTCGAAGAGCAAGCCGTAATCATACAGAACGTAGCCGATTATTTAGAGAAATCGACAGGAGAGCGGAGCGACAAAGTAGCCGTTCTTCATACCATGGTTGGTCAATTAAAGGAAATGATCAAAAATCCGGAAACGGTTGGCAATCGCTTAACCGCATTTAAAACGAATGTCGGGGGATTAGGCACGTGGATTCTCACAGTTCGCGAGCAACCGATTAAGCTGGATTATCTCATTGTGTCCTCTCCAGACAAGAAGCTTCCGAGAGCGGGAGCGACTTTTTTTCAAGAGATGAAGCATGAGCTTGGTGCGTACTTTGCTTCTTATACCGAGGACTATGACAGCATCGGCAATACGGGAGGAGAGCAGGACCGTAAGATAACGGTGTGGATTACAACGGGACGGGATCAAGCACAGGTGCTTAAGAGCTTAATCGACGATTCCTTCACGCCGGAGTCGAATATCGCGGTTGATTTAAGGCTTGTACCGGGGAACATCTTGCTTCCGGCAACACTGGCAGACGAGGGACCTGACGTTGCCATGCAAATCGGTGAGGACATCCCCGTGAACTATGCGATGCGGGATGCTGCGACAGACTTGACTCAGTTTAGTGATTTCGATGAAGTAGCCTCGCGTTTCCATGACAGTGGACTTACGCCTTACAAGTACGATCAAGGCGTCTATGCACTGCCTGAGCAGCAGTCGTTCCCGATGCTGTTCTATCGGAAGGATATTCTTGAGGAGCTGGGGCTTGCGCCGCCTAAGACATGGCAGGATATTTACAACATGATTTCCGTCCTCCAGAAGCACAACATGGAGTTTTGGCTGCCAATCGAGGCTACGAACGCAAGTCTCGTACCGAATGCGACCTTCTCTATGCTGCTTTATCAGAATGGCGGCGAATTCTATCGTGATGACGATAAGAAGAGTGCGCTTGATACGGATTTATCTATGGAAATGTTTAAGAAGTGGACGCAATTTTATACGAACTACAAATTCCCGGTACTGGCAGACTTCCCGAACCGATTCCGTACGGGCGAGATGCCAATCGGCATTGTGGACTATACAACATATAACATGCTGACGGTGCTCGCGCCTGAGATTAAAGGGCTGTGGGAGTTCACGCTCGTTCCTGGTACGGAGCAAGATAACGGAACCGTTAATCATGCGGTAGCTAGTCATACGACTGGCGTTATGATGATGGAGAATGCCGATAATAAGGAAGCGTCCTGGGAATTTATGAAATGGTGGACCAGCAAGGATACGCAAATTGCTTACGGTAGAGAGATGGAAGGTTTAATGGGCGAAGCTGCACGTTATCCAACTGCTAACGTAGAAGCACTTGCAGAATTGCCTTGGCCAATCAAGGATTACAACAATCTGTCCAGTCAGTGGGAGTGGGTTGAAGGCATACCTCAAGTGCCGGGCGGTTATTTCACCGGCCGACATCTGGACAACGCCTTCCGCAGAGTCGTCAACGCGAACGAGAATTCTAGGGAAGCGCTTAACGATTATGTGCTCTACATTAACGATGAAATCGAGATTAAGCGGAAAGAATTTAATTTACCGTAATTGTTTGGGGGTGGAGTTCATTGCAAGCCGAAACAACCAGTCAAGCCGTATCTAATCTTATCCATCCGAAGAAAAAATCGAAGTTGTCCCATGTATGGACGGAATTGAAAAAAAATAAGCATTATTACCTTCTGATGAGCCCATACATGCTTATTTTCTTTACCTTTACGGTTATTCCGGTCGTATTCTCGCTCATACTTAGCTTTTTTTACTTCAACATGCTCGAATTTCCGCGGTTTGTCGGATGGCAGAATTACTCCAGATTATTTCTGAACGACGACATCTTCATGATTGCATTGAAGAACACATTCATCTTCGCAATCATTACCGGTCCGGTCAGCTATATTGCCTGCTTTTTCTTTGCGTGGGTTATTAACGAGCTGTCACCTAAGATACGGGCGGTTATGACTTTGATCTTCTATGCGCCGGCGATTTCTGGAAACGTGTTTTTTATCTGGCTGATTGTATTTTCGGGCGACCGCTATGGTTATTTGAACGGATTCCTGATTAAATTCGGATTTATTCTGGAGCCGATCCAATGGCTGACTAATGAAAAATACATTCTTATGATTGTCATGATCGTGCAGCTATGGCTCAGCTTAGGCACAAGCTTCCTTGCCTTTATAGCAGGACTGCAAACGATTGATCGGACGCTGATAGAGGCGGGTGTTGTAGACGGAATAAAAAACCGCTGGCAGGAGTTATGGTTCATTACGCTGCCTTCGATGAGGCCGCAGCTGCTGTTCGGCGCCGTTTTGCAAATTACGGGATCTCTCGCGGTGGCCGATATTACGATCGCGCTCGCGGGTTTCCCGAGCGTCAACTATGCGGCGCACACGATTGTAACCCACCTGATGGATTACGGCACGATTCGATTCGAGATGGGTTATGCCTCGGCGATTGCGACCGTTTTGTTCGGTATTATGATCGGGACTAACAAATTGACGCAAAAACTGCTCAGAAAGGTAGGTGAGTAACGTTGGTCGTTAAAATGATGACCGTATTTCGGACGACGAAGCGCCTGAACCGTTCGTTTACGGTTAGCTTCATCTTGTTCGCGTTTCTCGCCGTGTTCGGAGCTTTTATGGTGCTGCCTCTGCTTTATGCAGTGAACAACGCCTTCAAGCCGCTGGACGAATTATTTATCTTTCCGCCGCGTTTTTTCGTTAATAATCCGACATTGGATAACTTCTATGACCTGATCGCCTTGATGGGCAATTCATGGGTACCGTTATCGCGTTACATTGCCAATACAGTGCTTATTACTCTCATCGGAACTGTAGGTCATATTTTGCTTGCTTCCGCCGCGGCTTACCCGCTCGCTAAATATCAATTCCTCGGATCGAAGACGCTTTTCTCGATCGTGGTTCTGTCGCTGATGTTCTCGGGTCATGTCACAGCGATTCCAAACTATATGGTGATGTCTTGGCTCGGCTGGATCAATACGCATGCATCTATTATCGTTCCTTCGCTCGCTTTTCCATTAGGCCTATTCCTAATGAAGCAATTCATGGAGCAGCTTCCGACGGCATTGCTGGAAGCCGCCAAGATTGATGGAGCGAGCGAGTACCGGATCTATTGGAGCATCGTGATGCCGAATGTGAAGCCTGCTTGGCTAACCCTTATGATTTTGCAGTTTCCTATGCTATGGGGAACCGATGGAGGCAGTTTCATCTACAGTGAGAACCTGAAGACGCTTCATTACGCACTGGGACAGATTACGCAGGGCGGTATCGCGCGCGCTGGCGTTGGGGCGGCCGTCGCGCTCATATTAATGGTCGTACCGATCACGCTCTTCGTCATCTCGCAAAGCAGCGTCATTCAGACGATGGCGACTTCCGGGATGAAAGAGTAGAGAGGAGACTTGCACGATGTTGAAGAGAAAAACGAAACTAAGGGCTTATCTCCTTGCGGCCATATGCTGCGTATTCGGCATAAGTGCGGGAGGATCGATTGCTTATGCGGCGGATGGCGATTCTTACAACTATTCGGTTTGGGGAGAATCTGTCGTATCTCCTTCCGCCTATGAAGCGACGACTTTAATGACCGGGACTACGCTCGGTGTAGGCGCGTTTAAAGATCCAAGCGATCTGCACGTCACGGTAGACAATGAAATCTATGTGCTGGATTCAGGAAATAACCGAATCGTCGTGTTGGACGAAGATTATCGTCAGAAGGCAATCATCGACACCTTCAATAACGCCGGAGTAAACGATACGTTTCTGAATCCTCAAGGTATCTTCGTAACCGACCAGAAGCATTTGCTGATCGCCGATACGGGGAACAAGCGAGTCGTTCATCTGGATGAGAAAGGCCGTTTGGAGCAAATCGTAGATAAGCCTGAATCCGATCTGCTGCCGGCCAACTTCAATTTTCAACCGGTGCGGGTCGTCATGGATAAAGCGCAGCGCATCTATGTCATGGCGATAGGTGTGTTCGACGGACTAATGGAGTTTAGCGCGGAGGGTGCGTTCACTTCTTACATCGGAGCGAACCGTGTCTGGGTAGATCCGGTGGAGCTGTTCTGGAAGCGGCTGTCGACGAAGGCGCAGCGCAGCCAAATGGTGATGTTCACACCAACAGAGTTTACCAATATGGACATTAATGACGAAGGCTTCATTTACGCGACCAGCGGTGATTCGGGCGACACCATTCGTAAGCTGAACGCCCAAGGCAATGATATTTTGCGAAGAACCGGTTTTTACAAACCACAGGGCGATATTAACTTTACGAGCGATCTTGGACCTTCCAGACTTATAGACGTCGATATTACGGACAGTGAAATCTACTCGGTTCTTGATTCGAAGAGAGGTCGGATTTTCACTTATAACGGAGACGGGCAATTCATGTACGTGTTCGGAGGCATGGGCAATCGGATCGGAGAGTTCAACACGCCGGTTGCTATTGAACGGGTTGGGGACGATTTCCTCGTTCTGGACAAGGCGTTCGGCGAAATGACGTTGTTCCAGACGACGGAGTACGGCCGGACGTTGAATGCAGCAGTCAGAAGCTATTACAAGGGCGAGGAAGACAAGGCGCTTCAGCTCTATGAGAAGACTATTAATATGAACACGAATTTGGATTTCGCTTATTCCGGCATCGGCAAGGCGATTCTGAGGCAGGGCGACTACAACGATGCGATGCGTTACTTCAAGCAAAGCCTTGATCAACCCAACTATTCCAAGGCGTTTCTCCTTTACCGCAAGGAAGTGCTAAGAGCAAACTTCAGCACCGTTATGACGGTTGTCATCGGATTAGCCGCCGTTACCCTGATCGTAAGGATCTACCGGAAAAAGCGGGCTAGAAAGAGGGGCGTTTCGTTTGAATAAAGAGTACATTAAATTTCCATTTTATGTTATCATGCATCCCTTTAACGGTTATTGGGAGCTGAAATACGAACAGAACAAGAAGCTGAACTTGATCTTGTCGTTCGGGATTCTGCTGATGCTTATCTTGACTAACGTACTAAGCAGCCAGTACAGCGGGTTTCTAGTTAACATCTACAATCCTGAATACATGAACAGCTTAATGGAGATCACTTATGTTCTCGTACCAGTCTTATTCTGGTGTGTAGCGAATTGGTCGCTTACGACTCTAATGGATGGTGAAGGTAAATTCGTGGATATCTTCACATCCACCTGCTTCGCACTGCTGCCTTTGGTTATTGTCAACTTCCCGTGGATTTGGCTAAGCAATGTCATTTCCATGCAAGAGACAACGTTTTATTATTTCTGCAACAGCTTTGCCGTTCTATGGTCGGTATATCTTCTGTTCGTTGGAAATATGACCGTTCATCAATTCACACCAAGCAAAACAATCGTAACGATTATGCTCTCGCTGATTGCCATTGGGTTCATGGCGTTTCTCTGCTTATTGTTTTTTAGCTTGATTCAACAAATTATTACCTTCATCACGATCTTATATCAAGAAATCACCTTGAGGAATTAGGAAAGGAGGAACGTTAGATGCGTATGGCCAGAAATGCCATCTTGTCCGCGTTTCTCGCAACCGGACTGCTGGTCGCCGGCTGTTCCAGCTCGGGTACCGCAAACCAAGCGGAAGACGCGCAGCAGCTAGAGGCGGCATTCGTGCAAGGAAAGGCGCTTAACGCTTCGTTCACGGATGCGCGTCTCGCCGATATGAAGGGAATCGCCGAGAATGAGCGGCTTAGGCTGTTCATCAACGAGGAGACGGGCGCTATTGCCGTGCTTAACAAAAGCGGAGGCGAAGTATGGCATAGCAATCCCCTCGAAGCGGAGGCTGATCCTGTCGCAACCGGGGTGAATAAGGGTTTGCTGTCCTCGCAATTGAAAATAGATTACTATAACAGCTTCGGACAGGTCAATTCGATTAATACGTTCCTGGACAGCGTTGCATACGAACAGGTTAAATATGAAACGATTGATAGCGGAGTTAAAGTAACCTATAAATTTGGTAAAGCCGAGAGATCTGCCATGGATCTGCCTCTCATGTTAAGTATGACTCGTTTTGATGAGTTGTCGGGCAAGCTGGATAAGGCAGGTCAACGTGCTTTGCGTATTGGGTATACAAAAAATGAGGATAAAGCGGTCTATGCTCGGAATGACCAAGCGCTGAATGGTCTTCAGCTTGATCGTGCGTTCAAAGCATTCGAGGATGCCGGCTATACGCAAGAGGATCTGGAGAAGGATATGGCTGAACTGAATTTTTCGCAAGATTCGCCTGCACCGAGAATTTTCCTCGCTTCCATCGAGTATAAGCTCGATGCGGACTGTCTTGTTGTTAGGGTCCCATCACAGGAAATTCAGTCTCCTAGCGAGTATCCGGTCAGCAGCGTCTCAATGCTAAGCTTCTTTGGCGCAGCGGGGAGTAAGGAGAAAGGCTCGATCTTCGTTCCGGACGGCTCCGGCGCTCTCATCTCGTTCAATAACGGCAAGACGAAGTACCCTGCGTACCAGCAGGCGGTTTACGGTAATGACCAGGCAATGGAGAGGGTCGAGAACGCTGTTAACGAACAAACCGTTAGGCTGCCGGTTTTCGGCATGATCAGGGACGGCAACGCATTTCTTGGCATTATCGAAGAAGGCGCGCCTGTTGCGACGATCAATGCGGATATCAGCGGCAAATTGAACAGCTACAATTATGTTTATCCGACCTTCAACGTTACGAACAAAGGGGAGCTTACGCTCCAGGCGAACGGATCGGAGCGAACATTGCCGAAATTCCAGGAACATCCGATGAAAAGTGATTTTACGGTGCGTTATGCCTTCCTTACGGGCGAGTCAGCATCGTATCAGGGCATGGCGGAGTATTATCGTGAATATTTGGAGCGCCAGGACGGATTACCGGCTCCGAAGAAGGGGAGCGGGGATAGTGAGCTTCCGTTCTACGTTCAGGTCGTGGGAAGCATTGCGAAACAGAAGCATTTCGTCGGCGTCCCGTACATGACGCTCGAGCCGCTTACCACTTTCAAGCAGACGCAGGAAATGATTAGCGAAATGAAGAAGCTCGGCATCGCTAATATTAAGCTTCGATATGCTGGTTGGTTCAACGGCGGACTCGATCATAAAGTACCCGATGACCTGTCGGTAGACCATGCGATTGGCGGTGCAAAAGGCTTGCGCAGCTTGGCGTTGTTCGCGAAGGAGCAGGACGTAGACCTCTATCCTGACGTAGCAATTCTAACCGCGCATACGGGGAAGGGATTCGACGAGAAGGAGGAAGCATCGCGTTCTCTGCGTGGCGTACCTTCGTCATTCTATCCTCTTGACCTTGCGCTAGGGCGACGAGACCGCTCGAAGTCCCCGTCCTATGTCGTATCGCCGAGGCGTGTCGGCACTTACGTGGATGCTATTCTAAAGGACATGAAAGGTTTCAATGCGGACGGGATTTCGCTTCGTGATATGGGCGACAAGTTGAATAGCGATTTCCGCAAAAACAAACAAATCGACCGTACAGAGTCGGAAGATATTTCTACTCAGGCGCTGAACAAAATTCGTGAAGCAAACTTGAATATTTTGGCCGAGGGCGGCAATGCTTACACACTGCCTTACTTATCAGATATTACAAACGCACCTTTAACGAATAGTCGCTATAAGCTTGAGGATCAAGAAATTCCATTTTTCCAAATGGTGATTCGCGGAAATATCAATTACACGGGTTCGCCATATAATTTGACCAGCTACACGAATGTAAGACAATATATTCTGAAATGTCTCGAGTACGGCTCCGGCGTATACTTCGAATGGATTCACGAGCCGAATTACAAGGTTAAGGATACGGAATTCAGCAAGCTATATGCAGTCAATTACGAACAGTGGCTGGAGCAGGCTGCACATATTTATGCTGAAGTGAACGGTGTACTGAGTAAAGTTCAGAATGAGCGTATCGTTGCGCACGAGAAACTAGCTGAAGGCCTGTTCAAAACCGTGTATGAAAGCGGGACGTACGTCATCGTTAACTACAATGCGACGAAAACAACAATAAACGGGATGACGATAGAGGCCGAGGGTTATGTGACGGGTGGTGAGCAATCTTGAAAACGATAACGAAGCTGGTATTCAGATCAAGAACGTACAACGAGCAGAAGGCTTTGTGGGGCTTTCTGTACGTGCTGCCCTGGCTGCTTGGATTTCTATTTTTCTTTTTTATTCCTTTATTGACTTCACTGCAATACAGCTTAAGCTCAATTAAGGCCAATGCGAACGGGATGACTATGAAATATATCGGATTCGCGAACTATATTGAAGCGCTCACCGTAAATACGAGCTTTAATCGAATATTAACGGAATCGGTCGTTAATATGGTCGTAAACGTTCCGCTTATCGTTATTTTCAGCTTGTTTCTGGCTGTGCTGCTGAATCAAAAGTTCGTCGGGCGAGCACTGGCAAGATCGATCTTTTTCCTTCCAGTTATACTTGCTTCCGGCGTCATTGCGACTTTGGAGGCATCAAGTCTGGTGCAAGCGATCAATGAACAAAATGCGAACGGGGGCGTATTCTCGAGCGGTACGCTAGAGCTGGCGAACATTATGGTGAGATCAGGCGTCAATGAGGATATTGTCTTGTACTTGATGGATGCTGTCGAAAGGATTTATCAGATCGTCAGTCAATCCGGTGTGCAAATTCTTATTTTCCTAGCTGGGATTCAGACCATCTCGCCGCAGCTGTATGAGGCCTCCAAAATCGAAGGGGCAACCGGGTATGAGGCATTCTGGAAAATTACGTTTCCGATGGTCAGTCCGCTCATACTCGTAAACGTCATTTATACGATTATCGACTCTTTCTCCAGGAACAACATGACGACGCTAATCAAAGAAACCGGCTTTACCACCTTTAATTTCGGGCTTAGCTCGGCGATGGCGTGGATCTACTTCCTGGTCATCATGATCATTCTATTAGTTAGTGCATACTTCATATCCAAGCGGGTCTTCTACCAGGAATAGAAGGAGAGTGAAAACGTTGATATTGGCCCGATTGTTATCGTTGGAAAGCTGGAAGCGAGGGCTGTGGACGATCGTTCGGCTCGTGCTGATCATCGGATTGTCGTTCGTTATCTTGTATCCCATTATTCAAAAAATTTCGACGGCGATCAAAGATAAGGCGGATCTGTATTCGCCGATCGTCGTGTTTATTCCAGAGCACTTTACGCTCGACAATTTCAAGCAAGCGATCTCTATTATGGATTATTGGGAAACGCTGGCAAATACATTTGTGCTATCTAGCATGACGACGATCATGACCGCCGCATCCTGCGCGTTCGCAGGTTATGCGTTCGCCAGGCTGAAGTTCAAAGGAAGCAATCTGCTGTTTGCTGGCGTTATATTAACCATCTTGGTTCCGCCTACGACCATCCTAATTCCGATCTATATGAACTTGAAGGACTTTACGCTTCTAGGCGTGATCCCGCTGCTAACCGGCGGAAAGTCCTTGAATTTGCTTAATTCTTACTGGCCGTTTATTCTAACTTCCCTTACGGCGAATTCGTTGAAGGCGGGGCTGTACATCTTCATCTTCCGGCAGTTTTTCCGTGGTATTCCGAAGGAGGTGGAGGAAGCGGCATACATCGATGGGGCGGGCGTTGGCTCGACGTTCCTTCGTATCATGCTGCCGAATGCGATTCCGTCCATTGTTACCGTATTGCTCTTCTCCTTTGTGTGGCAGTGGAATGATAGTTTCTTCACGACAACCTATCTGACGTCGAGCAAAGTGATGTCCACGCAGTTGTCGTCCCTTCCTTACAACTTGCAAATTTTGCTAGAAGGCGGCGCAACGACCAACAAAGACCCGTTCTTCATGAGCATGGTGCAGGATACCGGTATTTTGCTTGCGATTCTGCCGCTCGTTATTCTTTATTTGTTCGTTCAAAGATACTTCGTCGAAAGTATCGAGCGTACTGGAATCGTCGGTTAAGAAAAGTACTGACGCATGTATAGCGCCTTGGGGGGCCAGCTACTTCGGCCAGCGCCCGCAGGGCGCTTATTGCTGCTTAGAGATTTGGAGTGCAAAACAAGATTACGAATGAAAGGCGGGCAAACGAATTGAGTCAAAAAAGAAACAAGCTAATATACAGCATTATAGCTGCTGTCACCTTAATTGCAGTTGTTGCTGTGCTTATTCTCAATAAGCATCAAGCGGAAACAGTGAATGAAACGGCTGCGCTTCAAACGGAAGCACCTGCTGGCAGCGTCAATCCTGAAGATGGCCAGCCTACAAGCACGATTGAAGCGACTCCGGCGCAAGCAGTGAAGCCAACTCCGACGCCGGAACCATCGGTCGAGCAGGATATTCCATCGCTTGCGGAGACATTCGCTGATTATTTTCCGATCGGAGCTGCCATCGAGCCGGCCCAGATGGAGGGCCTAAAGGCAGAGATGCTCAAGAAGCACGTGAACTGGCTTGTTGCGGAGAACGTGATGAAGCCCGATGCGATTCAACCTACGGAAGGTAAATTCAATTGGGGGAATGCGGATCGAATCGTAGCGTTCGCGAAAGAAAACAACATGGAGGTGCGCTTCCATACCTTGCTTTGGCATAGTCAGGTCGGCGCTTGGTTCTTTAAGGATGCGGAGGGCAAGCCGATGGTTGAGGAGACAGACGCGGCTAAGCGCGAAGCGAACAAAAAGCTGCTGCTGCAGCGAGTCAATACGCATGTCCGCACAATTGTCGAACGATACAAGGACGATATCCAATCATGGGACGTTGTCAATGAAGTAATAGAGCCAGCCGATCCGGACGGGATGCGAGCTAGCGAATGGTATAAGATAACGGGTACAGACTTTATCGAGACGGCATTCCGAGCGGCACGCGAAGCGGGCGGAGCCGAGGCAAAGCTGTACATTAATGATTACGGAACGGACAATCCGGCGAAGCGAGACCGATTGTATGAGCTTGTGAAGGAAATGCTGGACAAAGGCGTACCGATCGATGGTGTTGGTCATCAGACCCATATCGACCTATTCGGGCCGACGGTGAATTCTATTATCGAATCGATGAAGAAGTTTGCTGAGCTAGGTCTTGATAATCTCGTTACCGAGCTGGATATGAGTCTCTACGCATGGAACGATCGCAGCGATGTTGGCAGCGATATACCGGTTGATCTGCTGCAGAAGCAGGCGGATAGATATCGCGAGCTGTTTGAGGCTTTCAGAGACAATAAGGACATTCTTAGCGGCGTCGTATTCTGGGGCATCGCGGACGACCATACGTGGTTGAACAGCTTCCCGGTGACGCGTACCAATGCGCCATTCTTGTTCGACAAGCAGCTTCACGCGAAGCCGGCATTCTGGGCGGTCGTCGATCCATCTGGGCAAGTACGACCATAAAAGTATAAAAAGTACCGCCTATAATTTATGTGGGAAAACCTATAGATAGACGGGTTGTTGCCGAGGTGCATACAGGCTAGACTGGTTGGATGATGGACTAATCCAGCCCTACTAGGAGGAGCTAGCGATGAACAAAACAACAATAACGAACCCGGTCATCTGGGCGGACGTTCCGGATCCGAGCGTGATCCGTGTAGGATCGACCTTCTATATGGTCAGCACAAGCATGCATTCGATGCCAGGCTGTCCGATTATGAAGTCCGAAAACCTGCAGAATTGGGAGCTTGTTAATTACGTATACGAGACGTTCGAGGATAATGACGCACACAATTTGCTTGACGGTAAAGGCATTTACGGCAAGGGATCATGGGCTGCCAGCTTACGCTATCGCGACGGTATCTTTTATGTGTGTTTCTCGAGTCTGGATATGAATCAGTTCTATGTGTATACGACTGAGGATATCGAGAACGGGAAATGGGAACGAAGCGTTATTCAAGGACTTCACCATGATCCGAGCATGCTGTTCGACGACGATGGCCGTGTGTTTGTCTTCCATGGCAATGGCGATATTCGGATTACAGAGCTGTCTAAGAAAGCAACTGCTCTGAAGCCGGACGGCATCAATCAATTGCTGCTCGAGACGGAGCGAGACGGAATTATGCTTCGTGCCGAGGGCTGCCATGCCTACAAAATCAATGGTTATTATTATTTATTCTTCATCGATTGGCCAAATACAGGTAACAAGCGCCGCAGACAGCTATGCTATCGTTCACGTGAACTGCTCGGTCCATACGAGCACAAGCTAGTACTCGATGATCAAATGGATTATCGGAACAATGGCATCGCACAAGGTGGCATTTTTGATACGTCAGAAGGGGATTGGTATGCGGTACTGTTCCAAGATCACGGGGCCGTTGGCCGTATTCCATGCGTACTGCCGGTCGTTTGGGATAATGACTGGCCAGTTCTGGGGCAACAGGGCAAAGCGCCAAAGACTCTCGAAGTGAAGCTGCCCAGCTCGGAGACAAAACCGCTTGTCATCAGTGATGAGTTTGATTACGGGGAGAATCGTCTAGCGCTTCATTGGCAATGGAATCATAATCCCGACAATGGTAAATGGTCGGTAACGGAGCGACCGGGCTGCTTGCGCCTAACGACGGGACATATCACGAATAGCGTAGAATTTGCCCGCAATACGTTAACACAGCGTACAGAAGGTCCGGCATGTGTCGGTACAACGGTTATGGACATCAAGGCTATGAAACCGGGCGACCGTGCAGGGTTAGTGTCGCTGCAATATGCTTTCGGCTCGGTCGGTATTCAGGTCGATGACAACGGCGATTTTTACGTAGCAATGTGCGTCAATGGCAGAGTGGACGACGGTCAAGGCGAAATCACAGTTGAACGCGTAAAGTATGAGGGCGACCAAATCTATTTGCAAATAGAGTGCCAGTTCGATAATGGCGATCGCGAGGATATTGCCTGGTTCCGCTATTCCACGGACGGAGTGAATTGGGTTGTGATCGGAGAACCGTTTCATATGCAATATAGGCTTGAACACTTTATGGGCTACCGATTCGGTCTGTACAATTACGCCACGAAGCAAGCTGGCGGTTTCGTTGATTTCGATTACTTCCGCTATGTGAGTCTGATTTAACTATTTTCGCAACGATAAGGAGAGTGCGCTTGCATGAATTATAACAATCCGGTTATAAGCGGTTTTCATCCGGACCCAAGCGTCTGTCGCTTTGGCGATGATTATTATCTCGTAACGAGTTCCTTCGAATATTTTCCGGGTGTTCCGCTGTTCCACAGCAAGGATCTTGTGAATTGGACGCAGCTCGGCCACGTTTTGACAAGGCCCGAGCAGCTCGATCTAAGCCGTGCACCAAGCTCCGGCGGCATATTCGCGCCTACGATCCGTGAGCATAACGGAACGTTTTATATGGTGACGACGAACGTTACCGCCGGCGGTAACTTCTTCGTACATACGAATGATCCGCGCGGGGAATGGTCGAATCCGATCTTCGTCGACCATCCCGGCATAGACCCAGACTTGTTCTTCGATGAGGATGGAACATTGTATTTCAATTCCTCTGCTCACGGAGATCAGGGTCCTGGCATCTATCAAAGCAAGATTGATCCGAAAACCGGCAAAAGGCTGACTGATCCTGCTTTCCTCTGGACGGGAACAGGAGGCCAGTACCCGGAAGCACCGCATATTTATCGTGTCGGCAGTTGGTACTATTTAATGATTGCCGAAGGCGGCACCGAATACGGCCATATGGAAACGATCGCTAGAAGCGAACGTCCGAATGGACCTTTCGCAAGCTGTCCGCACAATCCAATCTTAACCCATCGAAGCCAGTCGAAAACGATTCATGCAACGGGACACGCAGACCTCGTTCAAACGCCGGACGGAGACTGGTGGGCTGTATTTCTTGGCATCAGGCCGCATGGCTATCCGAATAAACACCATCTCGGCAGAGAGACGTTTCTTTCTCCCGTCACATGGACGGAAGAGGGTTGGCCGATCATTGGCGATAACGGAACGGTCAGCGAGACGATGCCGGCAGGCAATCTTCCGCTGTTGCCTGTAGCCGCTGCCCCAGTTCGGGACAATTTCGATGCGGCGGCGCTTGCACCGTATTGGAATTTTATGCGTTCACCCAATCCGGATAACTGGTGCCTTAGCGAGAAGGATAGTTGTCTAACATTACGGGGCAACGAGACGACGTTGAATGAAATCGGAGCGCCTGCATTTCTAGCGAGAAGACAACAGCATTTCGATTGCAGCGTGTCTACGCATATGGAATTTGCACCTCAGCGTGACGGAGAGGAAGCGGGCATTACCGTTTATATGAACGATCGCTTCCATTATGAGATTGCTTTGACTCGTATCGCTGGCGTGTGCAAAGTCATTTTCCGTAGAAAGCTTGGCAGCTTGTGGAAGATCGAGAACGAGGCGCCGTGGCCGTTCGAATCTATCGTTCTTCATGTGAGCGCGACTCGCGACCTGTATGCTTTCGGATTTTCTGATGGCAACGGAGAACCATTCTGGTTCGGCCATGGAGAGACC
This sequence comes from Paenibacillus sp. MCAF9, assembly GCF_052114265.1. Taxonomy (NCBI): domain Bacteria; kingdom Bacillati; phylum Bacillota; class Bacilli; order Caryophanales; family Paenibacillaceae; genus Paenibacillus; species Paenibacillus sp. MCAF9. Next base: position 22,903 of record NZ_JBFREL010000008.1, on the reverse strand, counting down.
TCTCTTCTTGCAACGGAAGTGGCTGGCGGATTTACTGGCGTGCTCTTCGCCTTGTATGCGACCGGAAATGGCGCCAAATCGCAGTCGCTCGCCCATTTTGACTGGTTCGATTATGAATCAAAGTAACAAATTATCCATACGAACAATAAAAGCTTTTCCCATATTACCTGGAAAAAGCTATATTCTACTAAATTGGCAATCAAATTATGTCTAAAGTCAACCTAAACATGAAGAGGAGGCGATCGGAGAAATGGACAATTCCCGATATGAAGGATCTTTAAAACTTCATAAATCGTTTAGTCAGCAGTTTTTAATTGGCGCAGCTGTAAATATGAAGACGCTGGTCACACAACGCGAGTTGTTGGCGTATCATTTCAATAGTTTAACGGCTGAAAATGAGATGAAGTTCGAGCGTTTGCATCCTGCAGAACACCAATATACTTTCGAGGATGCGGATCGAATAATGAATTTCGCGAAAGTAAACGGAATGCAAGTAAGAGGGCATACGCTCGTCTGGCATAATCAAACGCCTGCTTGGGTGTTCGAGAATGAAACTGGAGGTCTAGTTGATCGCGATACGCTGTTGGAGCGAATGAAAGCTCACATTAATACAGTGGTTGGGCGTTATAAGGGTCAAATTTATGCATGGGATGTCGTGAATGAAGCCGTATCTGATAGTAGCGAAGAACAACTGCGTTCGTCCAAATGGCTCGACATCGTCGGTGAGGAATTCATTTCCAAGGCGTTCGAATATGCGCATGAAGCCGATCCCGAAGCGCTGTTGTTCTATAACGATTATAACGAGTCCGTACCTGAGAAGAGGGAAAAAATTTATAGACTGGTAAAATCTCTGAAGGAGAAGGGCGTGCCTATTCATGGTATCGGACTTCAAGCGCATTGGAATTTATCCCATCCGTCACTGCACGATATCCGAACGGCTATTGAACGTTATGCTTCGCTCGGACTGAAGCTGCATATCACGGAGATGGACGTATCGGTGTTCGAGTTCGAAGATAGGCGAACCGATCTGATATCGCCTACATCCGAGATGATGAGTCTTCAGGAGGATAGATATTCCCAGTTATTCCAGCTTTTCTGCGAATATAGCGATGTCCTGACGAGCGTGACGTTCTGGGGGGCCGCGGACGATTATACTTGGTTGGACAACTTCCCAGTCAGAGGGCGCAAGAATTGGCCGTTGCTATTCGACAAGGAGCAACTGCCGAAAGGATCGTACCACAAGCTCATCAGCAGATAGCAGAAACGTTTAAAAGCAAGAATATCGTAAAGCTTTCTTTGCTTAGGTGATCATGCGATTCGATACAACATGAAAGCCCTTCTGCCCGGGTATACCAGGGCTAGAAGGGCTTTCATGTTGTATGGTCATTTATTATATATAGAAATGTCGCTTATATAATGAAGGCTTTTTCCTAAATAGGCTTTTTAACATATGTAGGTGAAAAGATCAGTAATAAGAAATTCTCAATGCAAAATGAGCTGCGAGTGACTATTGAGTGAAGCCGAAACCAAGAATTGTAAATTGCTTGCTCTCATGCTCTGACGCCATTCTGATTTCCACAGTATGCTCTTTCGATTGCTGCTCCCGAATCAAAAGGAGGGCGTGGCAACGCGTCCACTTGACGGTGTGGGACTCCGCCACCTTCACAAGCTTGCCGTCAACCAAAATATCGGCGTTTCCGAATTCGTTGCTTCCGGAATTTTTAAAAATGAGAAGCAGGCTTTTGCAATGAATCGTCATCGTGAAGCTGTCGCTGCCGGATTCAGATGTATGCATCCAGTTGTTGGGGAATTGGGCTGTGCCGTATGGATGATCGTCCATCTCCGCGAATTGGAGTTCGGTATCGGATGTGTAGAAACTGCCTTCCGTAATCTTTGCTACACTAGAACCATTGTTCCTATCCAGCAAACGAACATCAGCGAAATCGTTGCCGTACATCGGTGGTTTGTCGAGGACGATATCCTTTTGATAAGGTGCGCAACGATCGGTCTCCATGAAAAGCGAGCGCAAGCAGTCGGCCATGATGAGATGTCCCAAATTGGTCGGATGATAGATGTCACTAAAAAATTGCGACTTGGAAATGATGTTGCCTTCGTCCTTTGACTTATGAAATTGTTTTGTAACCGCATCCTTCACGCTTACCATGGGAAGATCATAATGATAGCCTACAGGAGAAAGTTGTTCCTGCAGATTCCAATCGTTTTCGAACACGCTGAACAGCAGAATAACGGCAGGCGAATTGGCGGCGGTCAAGATTTTCAGTACGAGACTCTCGTAGCAAATCCCTTTCGTCTCGTCGTCAGCGTCATTGACGGCAAACTCCACGACGACGATGTCCGGCTGAACCGTTCCGTTTCTCAGGACATCCCGCTCATAGCGAATCATGCCCAGTTCAGAAGGCGTACCGCCTAAGCCAGCTTTAATAAAGCGAATTTGATTACCGCCGTCCTTGCCAAACATCTCTTTGAAAGCGGTATATGTTCGGTGAGCGTAGCAAGACGTATGGAGCGGGTCTGCTCCAGCTCCATGAGTAATGGAGCCGCCAATAAAAGCAATCGTAACGTTATCGCCTCTCTTAGCCTTTTCAATGGCGGCTTTCAATCGCTTATTGTTGCCTTTGTCAAGCAGCGATTGGGCGATCATCTCATGATAAGCCTCCGAGTTAACATCAACGAGCTTCTCAGTTGCGTTTAAGGATAGACCATCTGTCATTGTTATTCCCCTTTCTTAGGTTCTATTAGATTATCTTAGTACAAACCGACCGAGCAGCAAACCCGTCAAAGCATTGTTAACGGTAGCAAATTAGGCGGTTAGGAATGGATATTGTATTCCCTCTTTCAAATAGCCGATGAATTTGAGAAATCATACGAAAATAACTATGAAGGATTTAAACTATTGCATACAACGAAACCGTACAACATTTTTTAAGTACTTCTGATCCAGCCCGAATCATTAAATAGTGGGTAGGCGAATGTAATTTGGAAGCTCTGAAAGAGCAGATACAGAAGCCGAATCGGTGATAATTGTTCTACTCTTGTCTCACTTGTAATATAACAATCGTTTTGCTGATGCATTGCGGAAGCCGGTCGGTGTAAGATTCGTCAGCTGCTTGAACGATTTCATAAAATGATGACTGTCGCAATAGCCGAGCTGCATCGCGATTTCGTTGATGCTCTGATTAGTATCCGTCAGGAGAAAGGATGCGGCTTCAATCTTTTGACTCATAATAAAGTGCTTGAGTGAAATACCGGAGATTGTTGAGAACAGGAAGGACAAGTATTTGGCATTATAACCGAAATGATCCGCGATCTGAGACACCTTCAGCGGTTCAAAGCGGTGCCACTTGATATAGTCTGCGATATCGTTGTAGAGCTGAAGCTGCTTCAGCTCTTTTTTTACGGCGTTTGTGCCAGGATCACATTGCTTGTAAAGCTCGTACAGAATACTCGTTGCCAAAAAATTATTCAGAGTCGGGTCTTGATAGCTTCGAACGGAGTCCTGCAGCTGTTTCATCATGACGATGATCTTATCCGAACGCTGCAGTGCACCTTGACGCGGTATCATCATATGTCCCGTCTGGGCTTCATACTCTTCGATGAGTATTGGAGCTGCCGATGGTTCCTCCGCGGTAAAATGAAGCCAATAAAAGCTGCAGTCGGACCCCTGATACCCGAATTGCCGGGTACGGGGAGCCATAAGAAGAAAATCCCCTTCCTGCAAGACATGCCGCTCCTCGTCATCTGCAATGTATAACTGTCCTTTAATCTGTATAAACAATTCATAATCCATGAGTACTCTGTTCATATGCGTCCATTCGGGAAACGGTGAAACGAATTTGCCGGTCATCGTCATCGTTAACGGTTTTTCTACGTTAAAGGTATAGCCGATCATTTAGAATTGACGCCGCCTTTCTGTCCTTTTTTCACTTAACTGGTTTAATCATAACCTTACGGTAGCCAAATTTCTATAACTTCTGTGCAGTCAACGATTAGAATTAAACCTGACTTTTTTACACAAATTCGAACCTTTCGCCATTTACCTTGTTAGTCGCAAAACGGTAATCTGAGGATAGTACGGATATGAGATCACAAAGGGACATGGAAGGTGAATGGATGATGAACAGGAATAAAGCGACGCTGCAGCGAATTGCTTTGCAGCATTTCGGATTGGATCAAGTGGTGCTTATCGAAGACTATCAAGCCAATGCTTTCAAGAAGGAACTCGAATACCTGAACAGCTATAATGTTGACAGGCTGCTGGCCGGATTCCGGGAAACCCGTGGGCTCAAGCCGAAGGCAGCGAAATACCCGGGATGGGAGGAGACGGAGATTCGCGGACATACGCTAGGTCATTATCTGTCGGCATGCGCGCAAGCATACTCCGCGACGAAGGATCCGGTAATGCTGAAGAGACTGACGTATATGGCAAATGAATTGTCGGAATGCCAGTTTGAAAGCGGTTATCTCTCCGCATTTCCTGAAGCGCTCATTGATAATATCGAGCAGAAGCAGCCAGCATGGGTTCCCTGGTATACGATGCACAAGATTATTGCGGGATTAATATCCGTATACCAAGCTACTCATTCCAAGGTCGCCTTCGACACGGTTGTGAAATTGGGTGACTGGGTGGCGTCGAGGACATCCCGTTGGTCAGACGAGCTGCAAGCGACAGTACTGGCCGTCGAGTATGGGGGAATGAATGATTGCCTCTATGAACTGTATAAAATTTCCGGCGATCCGAAGCATCTGGGGGCAGCTCACAAATTCGACGAGCTCCCTTTATTTGAGGCGACCCGGCAAGGCAAGGATGTTTTGAGGGGGAAGCATGCAAACACGACGATTCCGAAATTTTTGGGAGCGTTGAACCGTTTTCTTGTACTAGGGGAAAACGAGCGTTTCTATCTGGAAGCGGCTATAAATTTCTGGGATATGGTTGTTAACCACCATAGTTATATGACCGGCGGCAACAGCGAGTCGGAGCATTTTGGCGAGCCGAAATCGCTCGATCAGAGACGCACGGACATCACCTGCGAAACGTGCAATAGCTACAATATGCTGAAGCTGACCCGCGAACTGTTTAAGCTGACCGGAGACCGGAAGTATGCGGACTTCTACGAGACGACCTATATGAACGCAATCCTTTCCTCACAAAATCCCGAAACGGGCATGACCATGTATTTTCAGCCGATGGCGACAGGGTACTTTAAGATTTACAGCTCGCCGTTTGAGCACTTCTGGTGCTGTACGGGAACGGGGATGGAGAGCTTTACGAAGCTGGGCGACAGCATCTACTTCCATAAAGAGAATGAGCTGTATATTAATCAATATGTAAGCTCCACTTTAGACTGGAGTGAGCAGAATGTACGCCTTGCTCTAAGCTCCGGCATTCCAGACAGCGACTGTGTAACGCTCCAGCTTGAGACGGAAGATCGACAGCCGAGTGAGCTCAAGCTTCATCTTCGCATTCCTTACTGGGTTCGGGGAGAGATCGAAGCGCACTTGAATGGTGAGCCATTGCCTCTCGAAGTCAAGGACCATTACATCGTGATCGACCGTAAATGGAACCATGGCGATATGCTTGCTCTAAAGCTCCCGATGAAGGTGTTTTACTCCGGCCTGCCGGATAATCGCTATGCTGTCGGTTTTCAATATGGGCCGGTCGTATTAAGCGCGACGCTCGGAACAGAGGACATGATCCAGGCGAGTACGGGGATTATGGTAAGCGTGCCAACACGCAGAATGCTTGTGAAGGATTTTATAATTCCCCAGGGATTGAGCCCACAGCAGTGGCTGGACGATATTGAGCAGCACCTGATGAAGGAAGACGGCAAGCTTGTCTTTAGGCTCCGAAATACTGATGAGGACGAACGGCTTGTATTTACCCCGCATTATAAGCAGCATCAGGAGCGTTACGGCATCTATTGGAATATTGTCGAAGCGGACTCCGAAGAGCTGAAACGCCATTTGGCGCTTGGACGAATGGAGCGGCTTGTGAAAGAGGCGACGATCGACAGCGTCCAGGTCGGTAATGATCAATACGAGCTCCAGCATGAAATACAAGGACAAGAAACGTTCAGTGGAGCTTGGGACGGTCAAAATGGAAGATTGGCGCATCCCGGCGGATGGTTCAGCTATAAGCTTAACGTTGATCCAGAAAGCGAGAACGTGCTTCAGGTGATGTATTTCTGCATCAATTATGATAGGGTGATGAACATTTATGCGGATGGCGTATTGCTTGTACGCGAACAGTCATCCTGGGAGTGGAAACGCGACTTTATTACGAAGCACTATTTGATTCCTGCAGAGATTGTGAAGGGGAAATCGCAAGTGGAATTCAGGTTTGCTCCGGAAGACAAGCTGAGCGGCATCTATGGTATGCTGCGAACGATGAGACCGGTGTCCCATCCTATTTTCAGCTTTCCTCAGTAGGATTTCGGTTATACGTGCGTAAATGAATAAGCAGAGGCTGCCCTACATGATGAAAATATTGCTGAAGCGATGTTTGCAGTGCGGAAAAATATGTCATAGAAAGCGAGCTTAAACGATGACGAGCTTGGAAATAGCGGGAATTCCCGCCGCTTATATAAGAGCGGCTGCGAGTGGCAATCAAGGTTCAGTGCGAGATGTTGTTTATCCGGTTAACCACTATATTAACCAATTGCGCCAATTCGTGACGAATCGAGAGGTCGATTTTTGGGAGACGGGAAGAGAAACGGTTAGAGGAGAGGCCATTATGAAATGCTGTAGTGTCTATCTCCCGGCGGGTTACGACGATAGCGACAATGCTACCCGTTACAATGTTTTATATTTGCTTCATGGTGTAGGCGGGGACCAATATGAATGGTTGCGCGGTAGCTGGAATGTGGGCGGCAATTCGATCTTGTGTAATATGATTGATAACCTCATCGCAAACGGTGATATCGATCCAGTTATTGTCGTAATGCCGAATGGAAGAAGCTCGCATGACTGGACAGAGAGTAAATTCAATTCCGAAGGAACCAATATGCTCGGGTTCTATTATTTTGATTATGAGCTGAGATATGATTTGATTCCGTACATTGAATCCACATTCAAGACGTATGCGAATATAGGGGAGACCGATCCAGAAGCAATCGAATTCAGTCGCAAGCATAGGGCTATCGCAGGTCTATCCATGGGTGGCATGCAGGCATTGAATCTGATCCTTGGGGGGTATCGATTCGATTCTGCGACAATCACTGGAGTGGCAAGCGAATGGGAGAACGGGCTTGCCTCGACTGTTCCCGTACGTGGCATGACTGATATATTCGCTTACGTAGGCTCTTTCTCAAATGCACCTACATCAAGCAATGGTAAGCTTCTGGGCACGAGCATTGCATTAAGAGGCCGGAAGCTTCAAGTATTGTATATGACATGCGGAGATGCCGACGAAGTATCGTTCAAATGCTACAATCAATCAATTGAAGGTCTTACGGATAGAGCAGGGGATTTCCTTAATTCGTATTACCAAGTTACGATTAAGGGCGGGATCCATGATTTTCAAGTATGGCACAACGGCGCGTATCATTTTATCCGTTTGTTATTTGGAAATGGAGAAGCGCACTCTTAATTCACTCAGTGAAGTTGAGCAAGACACAGATTTAATTGACATGCTCCTCTTACAGCGAACAGGTGAATCATTCCTAACCTGACTCTGTAAAGGAGCTTTTTTTATATTGAAATGTATTGAACTGCAATCAAATTTACAATTACTGCATATCAGAATATATCAATTATACGTTAGTATAGATCATTGTTTTTAGACGGCTGATAATTTACTATTTATTAGAAAGTTGGTAATTAATTGAAGGGTAAACAGTGCATTTACGGAGGTGTATGGGCTGGAAAGGAAATGGAACCACGGATAGAGGAGTGTTAGCTGGTTGCTTGGACATCTCTAAATATTTCTTTTCTTCAATGTTGGAAGCGCTTCCAAACAACTTATTTATAGGGGGATTACATGGTGCGTATAAAAGAATACAGGATGAGAAGTGAATCTATTAAAAAATTTCTCTACATACTGCCTTTCATGGGTTTACTTGCTACCTTTGCATACTACCCGCTATATGGTTGGGTTTATGCCTTCTTTGACTATACGCCGCCGACACCTTTGTCTCAATCCGCTTATGTTGGTTTCAAGTGGTTTCGTTCCTTAGTCGAAAACCAAGTAAAGATAGACCAATTGCTTCAGGTAATCAAAAATACGTTTGGGATGAGCGGCTTGGGTTTGCTATTCTCATGGCTACCAATGATTTTTGCTATATTTCTGAATGAAATAAAAGCTTTGCGTTTCCGGAAGTTTGTGCAAACGGTAACGACCTTGCCAAACTTTATCAGCTGGGTACTGGTCTATTCACTGGCATTCTCTATGTTATCGAGTGAAGGTATCATTAACGGTCTATTGAATCAATTGGGCCTCACCGATTCTCCGATCCTATTCCTTCAAGACTCTGAACATGTATGGATCACGATGTGGGGGTGGTCGATTTGGAAAACGTTGGGCTGGTCAGCCATCTTGTATATAGCTGCCATTATGAGTATAGATGAATCCCTTTATGAAGCGGCGCGTGTAGACGGTGCAACAAGGATGCAGGTCATATGGAATGTGATTTTACCAAGTCTGATGTCAACCTATTTTGTTCTGTTAATGCTGCAAATTGCGAGTTTCCTGAATAATGGCTTGGAGCAATATTTTGTTTTTCAAAATGCATTTAACAAAGAAAACATACAGGTTCTGGATTTATATGTGTACAACCTAGCCATGGGGGGCGGGAGCTATTCCGTTTCTGTTGCGATCAGCATGCTGAAGAGTTTGGTTAGTGTTGTGCTTCTCTTTTCAGTGAACGGATTATCAAAAATGATAAGAGGAGAGAGCGTGGTATGAGCGATAAAGCAGCAGGCCTGGCAGTGAACAATGTTCACACTAACAAGAAGCATTCCAGCATTACCGATATCTTGATTTCAGCCTTGATTTATACCCTGTATACGCTGTTTGCTCTCCTATGCATTTTTCCATTTTACTCTATCATTATCAATACCATTAGCGCCAATGATCTTAGCGCCAGAGGTGAGATTGTATTTTACCCGCAGCAAATCCATTTCCAGAACTACTTGGATGTATTTAAGATTCCGGGGCTATGGGACGCTGCTATTATATCGCTGGGAAGAACGCTAATCGGAACTTCTCTGACCGTCGGGGCTTCAGCCTTTTTGGGATTCATGTTTTCTCAGGAGGATATGTGGGGGAGAAAGTTCTGGTACCGCTTCACGATAATTACGATGTTTTTTAATGCAGGAATTATCCCGTGGTATCTCACCATGCGGTCCTTGCATCTGACTAACCATTTTTTGGCCTACATTTTGCCGACTATTGTAGCTCCATTTTTTATTATCCTTGTAAAAACCTTTGTGGAATCGACGCCCAAGGAATTGCAGCAGGCGGCAAGTATCGATGGGGCTGGGGTTATGACGATTTTCTTCAAAGTGATATTGCCTATAAGCAAGCCGATATTGGCTACAGTTGCCATATTTGCAGCGGTGGATCAATGGAACTCTTTTCAGGATACGCTGCTGCTCGTCACTGACAGCAAATTGTATAGCCTGCAGTTCATTTTATATAACTATATTAATCAGGCAAGCTCATTATCTACCATGGTCAATCTTCAAAATGCCGGTTCTACAGCTATGGCAACTCTGGCAACCAAGCAAACGACAACTTCAATCCGTATGACGGTTACCATTATTGTTGTTGCGCCTATATTGCTGGTTTATCCGATCTTCCAGAGGTTTTTTGTAAAAGGGATTATGATAGGGGCAGTGAAAGGCTAACCTGCACCATTATAATAAAAAATGAATTGAGGGGGTTTACCATTGAGTAATCGTCATAAAGCGGTGAAAAAATCGATGGTGGTGTTGTTCGCTTGCATATTCACGGTGACAACAGCATTGGCCGGCTGCAGCAAATCGGAGCCCGGCACTGATGAGAAGGGACCACAAAACCACACCACGATTGATCACAGCAAGCCGCTAACCCTTACCGTATTCAGCAATGCGGCAAATTACCAAGGAGAGCAGACCGGGTGGTATGGGAAGCTTCTCAAAGACAAGTTTAATATTACGCTCAACATTCTTGCACCACAGGTAGCCGGCGATCAGTTATACAAGACTAGATCGGCAGCAGGTGATCTAGGAGATATTCTGATCATCGAGAATAGTCAGTTGGAAGAATTGATTCCGGTCGGTCTTGTTATGGATATTACCGATCGAGTTGCGAATACGAAGTATCTGTCAAAATATGTGGACAATCACTTCAAGCCTTTTAATGGAGGATTCGATAAAGTAAATCCGGAAGGCAAGATTTATGGTCTGCCGACTTTTGTAGCGGATACTTCACCAACGACATTTTCAGAAGAACTGCCTTACTCCAGTCCAATTCTGCCTTGGGATTATTATAAGGGAGTAGGAGCTCCTAAGCTGAACAATCTTTCCGATCTACTGAGTGTACTGAAGAAGATGCAGGAAGAATACCCTAAGACTCCAGACGGCAAACCGATTGTTCCGATCACATTGTGGAAGGATTGGGACGGGGGAGGCATGGAAAATGTACGCTGGTTAAGCAACTGGTATGGTTATGAACAGCCCAATGGTACCTCTACGATACAGTTGAATGCAAAAGGTGATATTGCGCCGCTCATCGATGACAACAGCATGTACAAAAAAATTCTACAATTTTATTTTACCGCAAATCAAATGGGCCTGATCGATCCGGACTCGGCATCCCAGGACTGGAACAAGGTTGCTGAGAAGCTTACCAACAAGCAGGTGCTTCTTTTGTGGTATTCATGGCAAAGAGGGTTTTACAACTCAATTGAAAGAGGGATGAACGGAGATGGGAATGTCGCAGTTCCGATTGCTGACACCCGAATCATTCAAAGCAGCGATGCTTATTACGGCAGCGGGAGAGTATTTGCTATCGGGTCAAAAGCGAAAGAGCCCGACAGAATTATGGAATTTTTGGATTGGTTTGTGTCTCCTGAAGGCCTGCGCTACACGACGAATGGTTTTGAAGGCTTCAACTACGAAAAGACAGCAGACGGCAAGTTTAAGCTGACCCAAGTCGGTCAAACGGCATTTCAGGAAAATACTCCAGTTCCGGAGGAGTACGGCGGCGGCGGTTATCAGGATGGCCAAAGCAAAATCAATAGTATGATCATGAGCGATTTTGTGAAGGATCCCGATTCAGGAGAGTTTTACAACAATAATTACTGGAGCTCCACAATAGAAGCCAACAAGACAACCTTAACGACAGATTGGCAGAGTACATTTAATGCAACGAACGCAACGGAATACTACCTGAAAAATAATATGATCGATATTGTACCTAACATTAATACAAGTTTTGGTGTCGATTCATCTGATATCAAAAACAAGCGAAGCCAAATTTCGGATTATGTAAAAAACACATCATGGAAGATGATATTTGCAAAAAATCAAGGGGATTTCGACCAGCTGTGGGCAAAGATGAAGACAGATGTGGTGGGTTTGGGTTGGAATGATGTCGTTGCCTCGGATACGGAAAAAGCTAAAAAAATCGTTCAAATGCGTGCCGAAGCGTTAGCAAGCAAATAAATAAAATCGTTCATCATTTCAAACAAGTGGGGTATGAATGAATATTCATACTCCTCTCTTGTACTAGATTACTCAAATTGAAGGGAGTCGTTGTCAATGCTTAGAATCATAAAGGTTAAAAATGGTATAGTCCAGGGTCTTCCAGCAGCGGACCCGCGAATTACAAGCTTCAAAGGAATCCCATTCGCAGCTCCACCTGTTGGCGAAAACCGCTGGCGTGCCCCTCAGCCCGCGCAAGATTGGGAAGGCATATTAAAAGCATACGAATTCGCGCCGATATCGATGCAGGTGAGACAAGAGATCGACGAAAACAATATCTATACCCGGGAGTGGGCTGTGGAACCTGACATTGCGATGGACGAGGATTGCCTTTACCTAAACGTATGGACGCCAGCCAATCGTGCAGATGAAAAACTACCGGTCTATGTATGGTATTTTGGCGGAGGACTGCAGGTTGGCCATCCTTCCGAAATGGAGTTTGACGGCGAACGCATAGCTAGACGGGGCATCGTGGTGGTTACGATCAACTATCGTCTGAATGTCTTTGGGTTCTTGTCCCATCCCGACATTACGGCGGAAGCCCCCGAAGCTCCCGCTAACTTCGGCAATCTCGACCAGCAGGCGGCTACAAGGTGGGTCAAGAGCAATATTGAAGCTTTCGGCGGCGATCCTAATAAGATCACCATCGGAGGGCAGTCCGCCGGCGGTGGAAGCGTCATGAGCCAGCTTACTTCACCTCAGAATGAAGGGCTCTTTCAAAGGGCAATTATACAAAGCGGAATCTTTACGCCGTTATACCCGGGAAATCTTATGCCGCTTCTTCGGAGCAGCTTGGCAGAAGCGGAACAGGACGGTGTGAAGTTTTTTGAGTATCTCGGTATATCCTCGCTTGCAGAAGCTAGGCAGCTGGATGCGGTGTATCTCCGCGACAAGGCGGTGGAGTACCGTGGATTCTGGGGCACGGTCGCAGACCAAGTGTTTAGCTTGGGTAACCCGTTTGAATTGTTTCTTCAAAACAAGCGCTGGATGGTACCGGTAATGTTCGGTCATACGTCCACCGAGTTTTTCAGCGTTCCGCAAGTCGACACCATTGACGACTTCAAGCAAATGGCCATCGCTTTGTTTGGCAATGATGCCGAAACCTTTATGGAGCTTTGCAGCGTTCAGCCTGATCATCTCGAAGAGAGCAAGAAGAAGGCCTCGGTGAGCGGCATTGAATATGCCATTCGAATTGCTGCGCAAGGGAGCGCCGATGCTGGTGCCGATACCCCGCTGTATTATTATAATTTTGATGCTGAAATACCGGGTTGGGATAACCCTGGCACTTTTCACTCGGTGGACCTCTGGTTTTTCTTCGAGACGCTCGCTAAATGCTGGAGACCATTTGTAGGCAAACATTATGATTTGGCGCGCCAGATGTGCAATTACTGGGTGAATTTCATCCAGTCGGGAGACCCGAACGGACTAGATGCTACAGGAGAGGAATTGCCCCAATGGGAGCCCTATACACCCGAAGCCCCGTATGGGATGCTGTTCGCAGATCGGGCCGAGTTTTCTAAGGAGCAGCCTAGCGAAATTATGAAGTTTCTAGTGGAGCAATATTTCAAGAACAACAGGCTGAACCGCAGCGCCCTTTCATTCGGATGAACCGATTTTGACATAGTAGTCCGGGATGGAAATTATTCATTTACATGCTTTTGAAATTTTCTTGGCGAATACCCCGTTATTTGTTTGAATTGCCTGCAGAAGTGTTCCACATTATGATAACCGCTAAGAGTGGCTATTTCAGCAATGCTCTGATTGCTGTGAATTAAGTATTCTTTGGCCATTCGAATGCGGCTGTTGATGACATCATCCATGCAAGAGGTACCAAATGTCTTTTTATAAATATTCTGAAGATAGCCCGGACTGATACAGAGATAATCCGCCATTTTCGAAACCGTCCAATAATCGCCAGGATGGTTTTGAATGGCGATGCGAAGCTTCAATAAAGGATAATGCTGAGGCAAAATGTCAACTTGAAAGTAAGATTCTAATAGCTTGTTGAACAGCGTACGGAGTAAGCAGTCAATGGAGGATTTTTTGTAATCTCGATTAAAGTTGTGTTCAATGACGAGCAGTTCAAATAATTTGTAGCAGTAGTCCGGATCATTTAGAAAAAAGGGAACGCCTAACGGAAGCGAAGATTCCGTAAAGTAAGGTTCATTGGTTTCGAAGCGAATCCAGTCATTGACGAATTGATCCGCACAGGCTTGGTAATATACTTTTTGTTGCGGGCAATACAGAATGGCGTTATGGGCGGGATATTCCTTTAATTCGCCATTGACCCAGAATTGTGCGGGAGTTTTATTGATGACAAGGAGCCAGTGATTGCCAATGGGGACATCGATAACAAAATTTTTTTCGTGCGTAGTATTGCATTCTACATAATGAATATGGGTCATGAGCCCCTCCTTGTAATTAGATCTACTATATTAAGTAGAAGAAATTTATGGATTAATATTCAAATGCGTTACAACAACCAATAATATAAACTAATGGTAAAAGGTTGAATTGAAATTATGCCCTTTCGGCTTTCCGAGCGGAAGCGAAAGGGCTAATCAGGTTACATTCTCGTTAGTTGAAGCTTTGTTATAGTTGTCATTAACCTTTCACACCACCGACGACCATTCCTTTGACAAAATACTTCTGTAGAAACGGATAGACCATAATAATGGGCAAGCTGGCTACGATCGTCATCGTTGCGCGAACAGATGTTGGCGTAACCGTCGTTACATTGCCCTGGGCATTAGCAAAGGCATCGGCAGCCGAGCCGCCTGAGCTCGTTGTAGCGCTTGATGTAGACAATACCTTCATCAGTTCATACTGTAAGGTGCTTAGTTCTGGCCGGGAAGAGTTGTACAAAAATACATCAAACCAGGAGTTCCACTGGGATACCGCTACGAATAGAGACACCGTAGCAAGCGCCGGTATAGTAAGCGGGAGCACAATGCGCGTAAATGTGATAAAGTCTCCGGCGCCATCCATTTTGGCCGACTCCATAATGCCCTCCGGCAATCCTTCAATGAAGGAACGGATAACAATCATATTAAACACGCCGATAATGCCGGGGATAATGTATACCCAGAAGCTGTTCAACATCCCAAGCTCTTTGGTCAGCAGGTAGGTCGGAATCAAGCCGCCGCTGAAATACATCGTGAAAATAAAGATCATAGATACCATTTTTTTTAATGCATATTCAGGACGGCTAATGGTATAGGCCAGCATCGCCGTACAAAAGACGGAGATGATTGTCCCGATAATCGTCCGCGCCGCGGAGATAAAGGTCGCATAAAAAACATTGGATTCGTTGAACACATATTCAAAGTTTCTCAGCGTCCATTCACGTGGCCAAATATAAATGCTGCCTCGAATCGAATCATTCGCATCGTTAAACGACAAGGCAAACATGTTCAAGAAGGGATAAAGGGTCAAAATAACCAGAATAATCATAAAAATAATATTACACACATCGAATATTTTATCGCCTATCGAAGAATTTCGAGCTGTTTTGGCTTGTTCCATAACCTTTGCCTCCTTTCATTTAGTACAATCTGCTTTCGCCCATTCGTTTGGCGAGGTTGTTGGCTGCGATGAGGAAGATGAAGCTGACCACGGTTTTAAACATCCCGGCGGCGGTCGCCAAGCCAAAGTTATTCATTTGCATCCCGTATTTCAAGACGAAGATATCCAGATTTTCCGAAAATTCAACATTGATACCATTGCCTAGCAAGTACTGTGCTTCGAACCCGGACTCCAGAATATGGCCCAAATTCATAATGAGCAGGATGACAATGACCGGTTTCATGCCCGGAAGCGTAACATGCCACATCCGTTGAAGGCGCGAAGCGCCATCCATTTCAGCCGCTTCATATTGAGTCGGATCAATTGTTGTAATAGCAGCCAAATAAATGATGGTATTCCAGCCTACATTTTTCCATACTTCCGTTACTCCGAGGATTCCCCAGAAATATTCACCAACTCCCAACCACAAAATAGGATGATCGATGAGCTGCAATCGGAGCAGCAATACATTGACGATACCCTCTGGCGCGAGTGCTGTTTGCACAATATTTGCAGCGACTACCCATGAAATAAAATGCGGCAAGTAGCTAATCGTCTGCACCGTTCGCTTGAAATAAACCTTACGCAATTCATTTAGCAGCAGCGCCAGCACAATGGCCGTTGCAAATCCCAGTACCAGATTAATAGAGCTCATAACGAGCGTATTGCGCAGGACGAGATAAAACTGCTGTTCCTGAAACAAAGACTTGAAGTTATCTAAACCGATCCAGGTCTGGTCAAAAAGATCCTTTGCCAATTTGAATTTCTGAAAGGCAATCGTCCATCCCCAGAGCGGAATATATTTAAATAGGATAACCCAGAGGAGAAAAGGCAATGACATCAGCATTAGCATTTTCTGTTTGGATAATGTTTTGAATAAGGTTCTCAGGCGCGAATCGACAGAAGTCGATCCTGCCAGCTGTACTGCATGTTTCTTCACCCGATCCATCTCCCTTCCGGCTAAAACTGTCTCTCTTGAGCAAGCTTAGAAGGGAAAAGTGAAGTGGCTTCACTTTTCCCGGTTCATTATTATCATTCAGATCCTGCAGTCTACCAATTGCCTTCGATACGATCCTTTACTTTGGCGGTAACAAATTTTTCAAATCCAGCAGAACCTAGCTTATTAAACTCTGCGATATATTCATTCCAAATGGACTCAAAGGCTGCCTCAGAAGCGAACACCATTTTTGGATAGTATTTCTGCTGTAGATCGCCTGCTTTCTGATTGAAGATTTGTTCAGGAGAGCCTTGTTCCTTCTCGATACTCCAGGCAGGGTACCAAGCTCGTTCTACCGGTTCGGAGTAAAAGCCGGAGAAGGTCTTCAGACCGTAGGCTTTTAGCAGGGCTAGATCGCCCTCCGTGTAATTGACCGCCGCAACCTCTGGCTGACTAGTAGGCACATGAGCGTTGCCGTCCTCGTACACCGAGTTGTTGCCATATCGCGGCCACTCATAATCGAAGTATGCCCAGCCGTATTTGCGTTTGAATTCATTGTCGTTGCGGTTGGCTACTTGCTCCTTGCTCATGACGAAACGGCCTTCTTCATTTACCGAATAGGTGACATCTTTCTCACCCCATTGAATGAGCTTCTGATTTTCTTCGGTCAATAGGTTATCCCAATATTTAATGATTCGTATCGGATCCTCAGCGCTCACGGTAATTCCGAGCCCTCGGTTGTTTACAAAGGAGGGAGGATCGATATAGGCATCTGTTATGCTTTCGTCAAAGACAATCGGTAGCGCCACATAACGTAGGTCGTCATTGCCTGCGGCTTTCAAATTGTTGGTAGCATCGCCAATTTGCCAAGCATAGTTGACATATCCCAGCACGCGGCCGGACGTAAGTTTAGCGAGGTACTGGTCTTTGTTAGCAGTAAAGGTTTCCGGGTCAAGCAAGCTTTTCCGGTTTACCGCGTTTAGTGAGGAAAGCCAGCGCTTCTCATATTCGCTAGCCATATAAAGCTTGGCTTCATGAGTTTGCATGTCAACCATGACGTTGCCGTCGTTTGGATATCCGGCTAGATGCATCGGCTGATTGGTGATGGTGAAAAACTCACCAGGCGTGCCTGCAAAAGTAAGGAAGCCAATCGTACCTTTTCCGTCTACCGTAGGGTATTTGGCTTGATACTTCTCGATCAGATCAAAATATTGATCAAGCGTTTTCACTTCCGGATAACCAAATTCTTTCAATACACGTCTTTGCATCCAAAATGTACTGGACGCGTCCGGCTCCATCAAATAACCGTTTACATTGGCCGTGAAAGGAAGAATATAGATGTTTCCATCCTCATTCGTAATCTTGTCCATATAATCGCCGTAGACACGCTTGATGTTAGGGCCATACTTCTCAATTAGATCGTTGAGCGGGATGAATGCGCCTGCATCCAGTAGCTTAGAAAGCTCGCCTACTGGAGAGATGACATCAGGATAATCGCCGCCGGCGATCATGACACCAGACTTTGTGCTTGCATCTCCTACAACATATTCCATCTTCCAATCGACACCTGTCTGACCTTGGAGGATCTTGCCGATGGTCGTGTTGCTTGCAAGCACGTCTTTATTCGTACCGAAGGCGAAGTAATCGTAGGTTACCGGTTCAGTACTTACCTCGCTTTTCGTTCCTTCTGCTACTTTGTTTCCTCCTGCATCATTACTTGAGCAGCCAGCAAGGAGGATTGTCATAGCCGTTAGAACGGCCAGGCTGGATTGCAGCCATTTTTTGTTGCGCATTGCTGTATCCCCTTTCTCTATCAAAGTATTGTAAGCACTTTCAGTATAGAAGATAGTGTTTATGATTGTTATATAGCAAAGCTTAGATCGGTCTTTGAATAATTAAGTACTTATTGCTCGGAATTTATCTTTTTTTTGTCCAGCGGTAGACGCAGCATGATCCGTGAGCCTCCCCCTGGAGAACTGTCAATCGCGAAGCTGAACGATTCACCATAGCATATTTTCAGGCGAGTAATGACATTTTTCATTCCGATGGAATCGCCCATAATCGCTTCCTCATGGAGATAATGATGAAGCTCGCTGATCTTTTCCTGATCCATGCCTACCCCGTTGTCTGCAATAAGGAAGACTATCTGACCTTGCTCTTGCGCGATCTGAATCGTAATATAACCGATGCCTGGCACACTCTCAATGCCATGAATGCTTGCATTTTCCACAAACGGCAAAAAGGTCATCTTCGGAATTTCAATATCCAGCAGGGATTGATCCACCTCGATATGAAACTCCAGTTTTGTATCGAAACGGTACTTCTGAATTTCCAGGAAGCTTTCCATTAATTCAAGCTCCTCGCGAATCGTAACGAAGCTTCGCTTCCAAATAATGGATTTGCGGAAAATTTTCGCCATGTTCTGAATCGTCTTGGCCGTCTGCAGCTCACCCTTCATCTGACTCCGCATTCGGATCGTTTCGAGCGCGTTGAATAAAAAGTGAGGGTTGATCTGACTGTGCAGCGCGTGCAGTTGAGCTTGTCTTTGGCTTAGCTCCAGCTCTTTCTTCTGTATTTCTGTAACATACACATCATTGATCAGATTCTCAATCCGCTCGCTCATTCGGTTGAACTCCACTGCAAGCTCGCCGACCTCATCCCGTTCTCGATGATAAGGAATACGTTCGAAGTTTTTGCCTTTTACGGATTTCATGTGTTTTAGAATCTTTTGAATGCGTGTATGGATCGAACGGGAAACAATAACAATCACGATCGTAGGCACAAGGAAATTAATTCCTGCAAACCAAAGGATAAATTGCCCTGATTGCCGGACATCATATAAAATTTTCTCTTCATCCATTACTCCGTATATCGTCCAGTCTCCCAAATAGCGGTTATTATGATATTGCTTGCTAATGATGATTGCCTTATTCGGTACGGGTATTTCCTTGAGACTTAGTGTCCGTCCTGTTTTGATCAAATCACTTGGTTGACCGCTCGACAGACGGCCGTAACGAGCTTGAGAAGACGGATCCATAAAGTAAAAATCCCCCTCAAAGCTGGATAAATCAAGAATCTGATTAATGTATTCCATATTTAAATCGATTTTCATGACATGCTCATAGGTTTCAATGCGGGGATCGGATAGCTTTTGAATAACGCTGATACTGTCGGACGTCACATACAAATAGGGATACGTGTTATTGAAATTTTTAATTTGATGATACCAATCCGTATTCCGCATCTCGTTCTCGAGCCTGATGATATGGCTCGAAGCCAGTATCGACGGATTGTCGCTCATAATCACAACGGAGCTGATGGATTTGTACTCCTTGTCGGCTCGGTTGAACAAATTTGATATGGCATTTAGTGACTCCACATAGTGGTCATGAGAGGCATGGAGGGTGTTTAAATGATTGTTGAGCTGCTTGTTAATCGAATACAGATAAGAAATACCTGCTGCATCTTCAATGACTGCCCCAAATTCGGCTTTCAAAAGATTTATCGCTTGTTCCGCATCTGTCGTTTTCTGATTTTTGATGTTAATGGTGGTTACATTATAGAACATCACGTTAGTCAGTACGATCGGTATGAATACGCATACAATATAAATGAAGACCAGTTTATTTCGGAGCTTCAGATGATGAAACCGATAGTTGAGCATGGGGGAGCCTCCTTATTTTTTACCGATAATCTTATTCCGATAATCCGTTGGCGTCATGTTTTCCAGCTTTTCAAACTGGGCGGCAAAATAATCGGCATTTTGAAAGCCTACGAGATCCGCGATTTCGTACATGCGTTTTTTCGTTTGCCGCAGCAGCCGCTTGGCGTCCTCTATGCGAAGCGACAGCACATACTCATTGAAATAAACGCCGTAATTTTTGCGAAACAACTGACCGAGGTAGACCGGATTCATATGGAATTCGGCAGCTATTCCTTTCAAATAGATGTTTTCTTTGTAGTGGCTGTCGATATATTTTTTCACTTTTTCAATACTGCCCTCGTTCTTTTCGCCTCGCTTCTCCGCGATATATTTAGCCGCTTCTTCTATAAACTGCAAGAAAACATGTCTTATCTGCTTCAAATTGCGGTATTTCTTCTGCCAATTAAGCAATTCGTCCAACCATTGCAGGTCTTTTTCGTTTCCTCCCAGCTGCCGGATGATATTGATGATAGCAATCATGATTCGCCTAATGGTATTCGTAACGGCACCCGGAGCGAAATGCCGCTCCTGAAAGGCAATAAAAATGGCATCAATGGCGGAATGATAACCTTTCAGTTGATTGGCTTCAACCTCATAGATGAGCTTGCTATGCAGTTCTTCATCCACATCAAAGTAATACAAGGGCAGCTTATGCAGGTCCGATGCCATAAAGATGCCGTTAGAGCCTGCGGCAAAACGATAATTCAAGCATTCCTCGGCACTGATTCCGGATTGAGCAATTTGTTTTAAATGGCTAGTCGAATGGCCTATAAACAAAGCTATCGTCGTTGCGAGCTCCGTCTCCAGCATTTCAAGCAGCTTGGTGAAGTTCGTCCGCTCTGCATTGTTTTGCTCGTCCAGCCACAACTGAGGCACAATAAAGCCATATTGATTGTACGCGCGTACATGAATGAGCAGAGATTGTCCCTCATGATGAAGATATTGCTGGAGTGCCTTTTGCAGTGCTGGAAAATAATCAATTTCCCCTTGAGGCAACGTATCTTGTATTTCTGCAATGATATACGTATAGGAAGAGGAGAGTGGAAGCTCCAGCGCATGGGCAATCCGCGCCATCACTTGCTCGCTTGGTTCGGTCTGCAGCAAGCTTTCGATGACGGTTTCGATAAGCGGCTTTTCTTTCGTTATCGATAAGAGCTGTTTTTGATTCAGCGAATTGGCTATTTTTTTTAAAGTGGATGTAAACTCCTGTTCATCAACGGGCTTTAGGATATAATCCGACACATTATAGCGGAAGGCTTGCTGGGCATAAGAGAAATCGGGGTACCCGCTTAAAATAATAAACAGCGGTTGATGCTCGCACTCCGCTTTCACCTTTTGAATCAGCTCCAGACCATCTAGCACAGGCATGCGTATATCCACAATAACTAGGTCGGGGGTCTGTTGTTCGATAAGGTCCAGTGCTTGCTTCCCATTTTCCGCTTCACCACAGATTTCAAATTGCATAGACGACCAATCCATTAGACTTATTAAGCCCTTGCGCACAAAAATTTCGTCATCCACGATCAGCACCTTATACATGGTTTTTCCTCCTTTTAGATACCACAACTATGGCCTTAACTACGGCTATTCAACTACAGTGATTCTTTTGGTAATGATGCATTCCCTTGCAGGCGTTTAAACGTTGAAGGCGAAATTCCCTTATATTTCTTGAATTGCTTTGAGAAGTAGCTAAGCTGCTGAAAGCCGTTTTCGAGAGCTGCTTGCAGCATACTGCACGAGCCGGACTGGATCATAAGCGCGGCGCTGTTGACGCGGAGCATATTAATATATTCGAGTGGCCTCATGTCCGTCAGTTCCTTGAATAGCCGGCATAGATGGGATGGCGACATGGAGCCGATGGATGCCAGATCGTCGAGCGTGAGTGGAGATTTGTAGTTTTCGTTGATGTACTCCAGCACTTGAATCATGTTTTTCCATTTGTTCGTGTTTAAAGGATTGGTGCGTTCGTATAGCTGCTTTGGAATCAAATGCGGGTAGAGAACTGCGAGAATCATATAAAGCCGTCCCTTGACACCAAGCTGAAATCCTTCGCGTTCGACCCGGTATTCCGCGAGCAAATCTTCGATTCGGTCAATCAATAGACGATCCTGCACTCGCCGTCGAGTGAGCAGGGAAGGGAACAAAAGATCTCCTCGAAGAAGCGGATTCAAGCATTGCTCCTGACAGAAATCGGGATGCAGGGCGGATAGCCACGATAGCTTGAATACGATAGCGGTGTAGGAGCAACCGTATGCGGAGTTGCAATAGCCGCTGTGGAGTTCTGCCGAATTGACGATCAGACAATCGCCAGCCTGAACATGGATCTCCACATGGTTCACGGAGAATACAGCCTGTCCCGCTCGAATATAAATCAACTCGATTTCCTCGTGCCAATGCAATGGAAGGATAGACTGATTTCCAGAAAGATAATCTACGTTATAGACGGCAAGCGGAAAGTCAGAGGAGCCGTGCAGTACTTTTTCCAGAAGACGGTATTCCAGCAAAGATATTCACCATCCTATCAATATTGAGTTAATTATAAACAAAATAGAGTTATAAGTTAATTTATAATATCAATTTCGTGGTAATACTGAGGATTCGAATTCAGTATACGAAGGAAATGAATATCAGGGCCAAGCCAAGCTTGGTACATCACGCTGATGCCAGTAGGAAGCCCAGCCTTCGTTCATAATCTTGGTCTCGATTTGCGGCCAGAAATAGCGCATCTCATCGCGAAGCCTAGATAGAATATCGCGCTGCCAATCCTCAAGAGTAGGGGAGTATTCCTCAATGAACCAGACGAGATCTTTTTCTGGCCGTGGTTGAAAACGTTTGGCGTCAGCGGCCTGCGATTGAGCGGCTGATGCGGCGGCAGCGGTTCGATCCGGGTCCAGATTCCACAAGTCATCATAAGAGGAGGAAGGGATGTTCCACTCCGAGCGCTCGCTGTCCTTTTGCACCATTTCGATATAACGTTTCTTATCTAATTGATAAGG